>CAMNFJ010000066.1:0-14906 GCA_946536955.1 uncultured Lachnospiraceae bacterium | reverse complement strand
TTGCGTTGGAAAGCACGCAAAAACACCTCGAATTCGTGGCAGTCTGAACAGTTACCCGATGCGATCACTCTTCCCGGGGCACGAACCACAGGTTCAGGTCTGTCTCGGTCTCCGGGATCCCGTCCACCCATCCGGTGTTGGTATACTGCCAGAAGGTGAAGCGGTAAGGGGATTCGGGGGTATAGTTGTAATCCGCGTACCAGATCTCGGCGTCCTCCAGGCGTGACATGTCCAGGATGTCGGTCTCGGTCGAACTGTTGGCGTAGATGGCCGGCGTGTACCCGGCCTTTTCGACCTCCCTGCAGAAGGCGACGGCATTGTCGGTAAACTGTTCGTTGGAGATATAGTTGATGCGGGCGTCGTACTCGATCTGGATCTCCGGGTCGAAGACGACGGGCAGGGTGATCTTGACGCCGCTCTTCTTGATGATATCGAGGCAGAGCTTTGCCTCCTCCTCGGCCTCCTCGGTCGTGACGGCCTGGGAAAAAGCGTATACGCCGACGTCGAGGCCGGCCTTGTGGGCCCGCTTGAGGTTTTTGACCGCCCGGGTGTCCTCCTCGAGGCTGCCGGTGTGGAAGGTCCGGTGGCAGGCGCGGATAAAGACGAAGTCATAGCCGTCCGCCTTGACCTTGTCCCAGTCGATCTGGCCCTGGAATTCGGAGACATCGATGCCGCGGCGGACCTTGTAGTCGTCATCGCCGCGGTAGTGGAGGACGCCCTGGTCATCATATTCCAGATATTTCCAGTTGTAGTCATGCAGGCCGGTCACGAGCGGGAAGTCCCTCATGTGGCTGTCCTCCCAGGCCTGGATATACTTCTTCTGGGTTTTTGTGAGGGTGGACGGCCTGCTGTTGGAATCCTTTTTTTCGGAATCTTTTTTGCTCGAATCCTTATCCTTGTCTGATTTCTGGTCTTTGGAATCTTTTGCCTTTTCGGCCTCCTTGTCCGGGGACTCTTTCTCTGCTTCTGCCGCTTTTTTCGCATCTGCGGTTTTCGCCGCGGTTTCCTTTGCCGCGGCAGCAGTGGCCGCCGTGTCAGCTTTTTTTGACTCCGCGGATTTTGCCGCGGCAGCAGTGTCGCCGGCATCCGCTTTTTTTGCGTCTGCGGTTTTTGCCGCAGTTTTCTTTGCCGCATCAGCTTTCACAGCGGCTGTTTTTGTCCCCGCGCTATTCCCGGTGTCCTGTGTCTTTGCCGCATTATCGCCGGATGCCCCGGAAGGCCCTTTCGGGGCCGCGGCCGTCTCCTTTTCAGCTGCAACATCAGCCTGATTCCAGTGGCTCCCGTCAGGAGAAAAGGTATAGGCGGTTTTATTTTCGGGCACAGGAAAGAGGATCCCGAGGACTGTATCGAGTCCGAGGAGGGACCGGGAATCGGATGTATAGGCAGGCGGAGCCTGACCCTTGTCGGGACCGGAAGAAGCGGACGAAGCGGAAAATCCGGTCTCAGGCGAGGTGCCGTTTCCGCGTAAAAAGAAGACTGCACAGATGACAAACAGGACAAGCGTCAGGACCAGGGAGATCCGGGCGGCGGGCTGTCCTGCCCGTGCCGGCCGGTGTTCTTTTTCCACAGGTGCGGAAGTCATTTCTGCTTTTTCGTTTTTTCTGATGTTTATATCCATATCATGTATGTTGATGCTGAGGTAAAAGGGGCGCTGAGGCGATTTGTTCCCTTGCATGATCGTATCTGCGGGATCGTCGATTCGATTCCGTAAATCGGTCAGAGACGCCCGGACTTCTTATTATAACCTGTCGAGGGGGGCAGGGCAAACATAAAAAAGGCGCCCCGCCGCGTAAGTGCGTCAGGGCAGACACAAAAAACCGCCCTGCCGTGTATGTGCGTCTGGGCAGACTTTTTTCCGCAAAGACAAGCGCTCTCATGCTATACTAATAGCAGTGATCATGATTCTGCATTCGATGAGGAAGACCCCCGCTTCCATTGGCGGGGCCTGCGTTCGGGACAAAGCTTCCGGATATCGTTCGAGGAGAGAAGGAGATGGGACTGTTGAAAAAATCGGATATGGAAAAAGAAAAAGAACGTCTGAAAGCTCTTCAGGCCATGGAAAAAAAGTTTCTGAAGGGCGCATACGGGGATTTTTTTGGAGAAAAGGGCAGTGATGCTGCAGACAGGTCCGCGGAAAAGACCGGACTGACCTTCGGGGATCCCGCAGCCGGGCCGGAAGAAAAGACCGCCGGAAGGCGGAATGAAAAAGCTTCTTCCCTCGGAGACCGGATCGACGCCCTGGAGGCGAAGGGAAGAGAGATCACCTCCTCGCTTGGTGCCAGGACGGATGCGCTGCAGAGGGCCAATGACGCCCTCCGGGAGGTGCAGTCCCTTCTGGACAATCCGCTCTACGACGGGATGCCCTCCGTGACGGGGAAAAGACCCCGGACCGGCGCGGGTGCAGGAAGCGGCCTCCCGGATCCCGGAAAGGACCTGGCGGATATTGACCCCTCCCTGATGGCCGGAGCCGACGGAAAGCTCTTTACCGACTTCGCCGGCCTGGATCCGGCAAATACAGGCGGGGGAGACGCGGGGGCCTTCGGGGCGCCGCAGGCCGGCGCAGGCCAGGCAGTACAGACAGCCCGGGCCGTGTCCGCGGCTAAGCCGGAGCAAAAAGAAAAAGAGCCTGAGACGGATCCCATGGAGGAACTGGACAATCTGATCGGCCTCACGAAGATCAAGCACGACGTCAAGGAGCTCATGGCCTTCGTCAAGATCCAGAAGATGCGCAGGGACGGCGGCCTCAAGTCCGTCCCCGTCTCCCTCCACCTGGTCTTTACGGGCAATCCCGGGACCGGCAAGACGACCGTCGCCAGGATCCTGGCCAGGCTCTATAAGCAGATCGGCGTCCTGTCGCAGGGCCAGCTGGTCGAGGTCGACCGGTCGGGCCTGGTCGCGGGCTATGTGGGCCAGACAGCCCTCAAGACGGCCAAAAAGATCGAGGAGGCCAAGGGCGGCGTCCTCTTTATCGATGAGGCCTACGCCCTTGCGCGCAAGGACGACACCTTCGGCCAGGAGGCCATCGACACCATCCTCAAGGCCATGGAGGACAACCGCGACAACTTTGTCGTAATCGTGGCGGGCTACACCAGGCCCATGGAAAACTTTATCAACAGCAACCCCGGGCTCAAGTCCCGCTTCAATAAATATATCGAATTCCCGGATTACACCATCGACGAGCTGATGGGGATCTTTGAGATGAACTGCAAAAAGTATGACTACGAGACGGAGGACGACGTGAAGGCCCAGATTCGGGCCATGCTGGTCCAGCGCAAGCTGGCGACACGGGAGAACTTCGCCAATGCCCGCGAGGTCCGCAACCTCTTTGAGGAGGTCATCACCAACCAGGCCCGCCGCATCGCGGCCATGGAGAATCCGGGCAGGGAGGATCTCAAGAAGATCCTGCTCGAGGACCTGGAGGAGACAGCGGGTGCGGACCTGCAGAAGACCCTGCAGGCAGCCGATGCCGTGAGTGTGCAGAAGACCGCCCCCGCAGAGGCCGATGCGCAGAAGACCCTGCAGGCAGCCGATGCCGTGAGTGCGCAGAAGAACGCCTCTGCAGGTGCGGACCTGCAGAAAACCCTGCAGGCAGCCGATGCCGTGAGTGTGCAGAAGACCGCCCCCGCGGGGGCCGACGCCCGGAAGCCCCTGCAGGGAGCCGCCTCCGTGAATGAGCAGAAAACAGTCTCAGCGGAAAAAAATGTGGAAAAAACCAAGGCGCCGGACGCAGCCGCAGAAACGGAAAAGACACAAGCTTCGGACGCAGGTGCTGATAGAGATACAGAAAAATCATAAGCCCCGGACACAGTCGTAATCGAGAACAGGACAGCGGACGCGGCAGGGGACTGACCCCTGGTCAGGCTGAGCCGCGGAAAGGAGAAGAGACAGATATGAAGATCGGAATACTGGGTACGGGATCCATCATCAGGGAGGCCCTGGAGGCCATGTCGGAGGTGGAGGAGATCCATCTCAGGGCAATCCTGGCCAGGCCCCACAGCCTGGAAAAGGGCCGGGCCTTCGCGGAGGAATTCGGGATCGGCAAGGTCTATACCGATTATGACGAGCTGCTGGCCGACCCTGAGATCGACACGGTCTATGTGGGCATCATCAACATGGTCCACTATGAATATGGAAAAAAGGCCCTGCTGGCGGACAAAGACGTGATCATGGAGAAGCCCTTCACGACCCTGACGGCCCATGCGGAGGAGCTGGTCAGCCTGGCGAAGGAGCGCGGACGCTTCCTCTTTGAGGCGGTGACCTGCCGCAACTGCCAGGTGATCGAGAAGATGCGCCAGGCCCTGCCCTCCATCGGCAGGATCCGCCTGGTCCAGGCCAATTTCAGCCAGTACTCCAGCCGTTACGACCGGTACCTGGCCGGCGATATCGCCCCGGCCTTTGACCTCGCGGCCTGCGGCGGCACCCTCTATGACCTCAATGTCTACAATGTCAATCTCGCGGTCGCCCTCCTGGGAGAGCCGGAGAATGCGCAGTACTATCCCAATCTCGGGCATAACGGCGCTGACACCTCCGGCATCGCGGTCCTCACCTACAAGGACTTCATCGGCGTCCTGGCCGCGGCCAAGGACTCCGACAGCCCCTGCCATTTCACCATTCAGGGCGAGAAGGGCTGGATCCGGGTGCCGGGCAAGACCAACGCGATGGAGCGGCTGCAGGTCTGCGTCGGCGGAAAGACCGAGGAGTTCGAGCCCACACCTGACAAAAACCGGATGGTGCAGGAGTTCCGGAACTTTTCCAGGGCGGCCGCGGAGAAGGACCGCGCCTTCATGGACAGGGAGCTTGCGATCAGCCTGGCAGTCATGCGGACGATCGAGCGCGCCCGCCTGGGAGCCGGCATTCCCTATCCGACTGACCTGTAATACAGAGAACGGAGGAGGCGCCGCCGGACAATGAACGGCAGAGGCATTGCCGGACCCGCCGGCCAGCGGATAATAAACGGCAGAGGCGCCGCCAAATCTGCTGCCCGGCAGACAATAAACGGCAGAGAATCGCAAGACCGGCCGGCAGGAGGAACTAAGCGGAATTTTGACGGAAAAGCATGAAAAATGCGCTGTTATACATGTGAAACTGCAAAATTTACTTGCGGCAACACGATAAAATAAGTACAAGAGGGAGGTTGTTCATTTGCGGGCGGCCGCCGGAAAGGAAAAGACTTGTATACAAACATCATGGAAAAGGCAGGACCCTGCGTGCGCCAGCTGAAGGCCGGGGGGAAAATACTCAGTGATACAGCCAGGACGATCCTTGAAAGCGCAATGCGAGAGGTCATGGACAAAGCCTCCCGGGCAGATGCCGAACAGCTGCCGGACAGCGGGCCGGGCAGGAGAAACTATGCCGTGATCACCGGAGCCAGCTCAGGGATCGGCCGCGAATTTGCCAGGCAGCTTTCCCTGGAGGGATTCCCCCTCATCCTGATCGCGCGAAGGCGCGACAGGCTGGAGCAGCTGCGCGCCGAGCTGGGCACCGAGTGCCTGCTGCTGCCTGCGGACCTGAGCCGCCACGAAGACCTGATCCGGCTCTGCGAGGACCTGGTCGGCCGGCGGATCGATATTTTCATCAACAATGCGGGTTTTGGCGTCAGCGGTCCCTTCATGGGCACGGACCTCATGCGGGAGGTCAATATGATCGATGTCAATGTGGCTGCCCAGCATGTCCTCTTCAAATATATCCTGCACAGGATGGAGGCGGAGGGGGGCGGATACATTCTCAATGTGGCCTCCTCGGCGGGCCTCTTTCCCGCGGGCCCCTTCATGTCGGGCTACTACGCGACCAAGGCCTACATGGCCAGCCTGACCCGCGGCGTGGCGGAGGAGCTCCGCCAGGCGGGATCCCCGGTCTATGTGGGCTGCCTCTGCCCGGGCCCGGTCGACACCGAATTCAACCGGGTGGCCGACGTATCCTTTGCCCTGCCCGGCATTTCCGTGGAGGAATGCGTCGACTACGCCCTGCAGATGATGGAAAAGCGCAAGGTCCTGATCATCCCCGGATGGCAGATCCGCCTGGCCGTCGCCGGCCAGAGGCTCCTGCCCTCAGACCTGACCATCCGCATCACAGCCGCCCAGCAGAAAAAGAAGATGGGTCCGCAGCCAGGGACCGCAGAGAAGGCGGGGTAGTTCAGGCTGCCACGAACGCGAGGCGTTTTTGCATGATTTTCAATGCAAAAACCCGAGTTTTACGGCGTTCAGCGGCGCGCAGCGCTTTGGAATCGCTGAACGCAACGTTACAGTTCACGCCCTTCAGAAGGCGTGAACTGTAACGGCGGGGAAAACGGGCGCGCCGGCCTGAGTTAAAAAACGCATTGCTGTCTAAAAAGAAAAAGTGTATTATTTAAAGTACGCGATTCTGAGAGGATCACGTCTCCCGGCTCATCCGGAATCATCTTTTCTGACAAAAGGCGGATCTGTCATGATCAAATGGAATGAAATACTGGCGCAGCTGACACTCCTGGGACAGCTCGGGCTCTCGCTCGCCATGCCGCTCCTGATGTGTCTGGCGGCCTGCTATATGCTCTGCACAAGGCTCCATGCCCCGCTGTGGATCTATCTTCCGGGCATGATCCTGGGACTCGGCGCTTCCTTTATGACTGCCTACAAGGTCTATCTGGCAGTCACCCGCAGGGAGAAAAAGCCCTCCAGGGGCTCTGAGGAGCGGTCCTTCAATGATCACCGCTGAGAAGAGGCCGTCTGAGAACATAAAAATATTTAGTTTTAGAAAGCTGAGATTTTATGAAACTGCAAAAAGCTGTCCGCAAGGAGACAATGGCAGTGGCGGCCGGGACAGCCGTTGGATGTGTCATCCTGATCCTGATCTTTCTGGTCCTGCACCTGATTTTTCCGGAGTCCACCGTCAAATTCGACTACAGGATTGTCCTCGGGGCCCTCTGCGGCGGAGCCGTGGCAGTCGCCAATTTCTTTCTGATGGCGGTCACGGTCCAGAATGTTGTCAATGTCACCAACCGCGATGACGCCCTGCGCATGATGCGCGTGAGCTACCGCAACCGCATGCTGATGCGGGGACTCTGGATCATCATCGCGATCTTTGCCCCCTGCTTCAATTACGCGGCGGGCATCATCCCCCTCTTTATCCCCAGTCTGGTGATCAAGATCCGGGGGATTCGCATGGGGATCACAGGCAAGCCCGGGACCGGAACCGCGGCACCAGCGGCTGAGCCTCCTGCCTTTTCGGAGGACGACGCGGTCCCGGACACGGAGAAACCTGAGGAGGACGGAGCTTCAGACAAACAGGCTCCGGTCTTTTCGGAGGACGACGGCATACCGGACCCGGAGGGACCGGAAGAGCCCGGATCATCAGAAGGGGATACACCGGCCTTCTCGGAGGACGACGGCATTCCGGATCCGGAAGAGACGGAAAAAACAGACGAATAAACAGCTTCATGACAAACCTGTGAGGAGCATTGCGCTGTTCTTTTATTGAAAGGCCTTTAAAGGGATTAGATATTTGGGGGGTTCCAGAAGGGAATTCAGATAAAGGAAACAGCGTTTTGCAGGCGCCGTCCGGCGCCGCCATATTGACGAAAGCACCTTTCACATTCTAGTCCTGGAATACGGCTTCGTTTGTATGGGATATAAAAAATTCAATAGCAGAGGAGGTGAGTATTATTAATGGAATTTGACATTTCCGGTGCGAAGATATTCTTCAGAATTCCGACGGGGATCCCTGTCCTGGGCGATATCCTGATCTCGGAAACGATCGTGGTGAGCTGGATCGTCATGCTCATCATCACGGGACTGTGCATATTCCTGACGCGCAACCTGAAAGTGGAGAAGATCTCCAAACGGCAGGCAGTTGCCGAGATGATCGTGGAGGCGGCGACCAATCTGGTCCGCAACAACACGGGCGGGACAAAGTTTGACAACCTGATCCCCTTCGTTTCCACCATCTTTGCCACGAGTATCGTCTCCAACCTGATCAGCCTGATCCCAATCTTCAGGAGTCCGACAGCAGACCTCTCGACGGAGGCCTCCTGGGCGATCCTGGTCTTCATCATGATCACGGCAAACAAGATCAAGGCCGGCGGTCTGCTGGGCTACATGAAAGGGTTCACCGAACCGATCCCTGTCATGACCCCCTTCAACATCCTGTCCGAGCTGGCGACCCCTGTCAGTATGGCCTGCCGTCATTTCGGCAACATCCTGTCGGGCATCGTCATCAACGGCCTGATCTATGCGGCTCTGGCCATCGCCTCCGGCGCGCTCCTGGGTCTGATCCCCGGCGCGGTCGGCGAGTTCCTCAGCCACATCCCCATCCTGAGCGTCGGCCTTCCGGCTGTCCTTTCGGTCTATTTTGACTGGTTTACCGGCGCCATGCAGGCGTTCATCTTCACCATGCTGACGATCATGTACATCGCCAACGCGGCAGAAGGATGATTTTTAATGCGCCGGCGGCCATAAATATATGAAATATAATGATGTAAAGGTCAAAAGTATCGTAAAGGCTCTGAGACTCGTCAAGCTGCACAAACAGCCGAAGGGCCTTGCGCAGCTCCGCAGGAGATGCTGCGTGCCAGGTACTTGGCCGCTGGTTTTTAGCGGCCTTAGTACCGCTGCCAGCGAGGGTAGAGCGAGAGCGTGCCCAAGGCGTTTGTGCAGCTTGACGAGACGGTGTTCACTTAACCACCTTTTGACCTCAACATCATGAAATATAATATATGGAATATATTTATCGCCGGGGCAGGAAACGGATGACCGGTCTGATGCGTCAGACAGGAAAAAAGCACAGAACAGACAACCATTCCCGGGTGTTTCTATTCGAAACAGCAAATTATCAAACAAGGAGAAATAAAATGAGTGAAATGCAATTTCTGGCAAAAGGTATCGCACTGGCTGGCTGCGGCATCGGCGCGGGCTGCGCTCTGATCGCAGGTATCGGCCCTGGTATCGGTGAAGGCAACGCGGCAGCGAAGGCTCTGGAGGCGATCGGCCGCCAGCCCGAGTGCAAGGGCGATGTCACCAGCACCATGCTGCTCGGCTGCGCGATCGCAGAGACGACAGGTATCTACGGTTTCGTTACCGGCCTGCTTCTGATCTTCGTCGCTCCCGGCATGTTCATGGGATATCTGAACTGAGCCATTAGCTATTAGCCCTTAGCTATTAGCTGATGAAGTGCAGAATGGAAGCGAAGAGCTAAAAGCTAAAAGCTAACAGCTAACAGCTAACAGCTTCCCTTACCCCACATGGAGGAATCATATGAATACACAGCCACTGGTAACTCTTGTGCCGTGGACTATGATCGCCCAGTTCCTCAACCTGATGATCCAGTTGTTCCTGATCAAGAAGTTTCTCTTTAAGCCCATCAACGAAATCCTCGAAAAGAGGAGGCAGCTCGCGGACCAGGAGATCCGCGAAGCCCGCCAGGCCAAGGAGGAGGCGGATGATCTGAAGACGCAGTACGAGTCCGGCATTGCCAATGCCCGCGAGGAGGCTGCCAGGATCGTTCAGAGCGCCCAGAGAGAAGCGCAGGGCCGCGCCGATGAGCTGGTGCAGGAGGCCCAGGCAAAGGCCGCCGGCATCAAGGCCCAGGCGGAGGCCGACATTGCGCAGGAGCGCAAAAAGGCGATCAACGAGGTCAAGAATGAGATCGGCGGACTTGCCATGGATATCGCCGGCAAGGTCGTCGAGAAAGAGATCGATGAAGCTGACCACAGGAAGCTGATCGATGAATTTATCAAGAATGTAGGAGAGGCATCATGACAACAGCATGGGGTCTTTACGGGCAGAGCCTGTACGATCTGGCTGCTGAGGAGAAGGCCGATGATCAGATCATGGAGGAGCTGGAGGCGGTCCGCGGGATTCTCAGGGAGAATCCCGATTACGTCACCCTTCTCTCTGAACCCTCGATCCCCGGCAAGACCCGCATTCAGCTGCTGGACGACGCTTTCCGCGGACAGATCCACCCCTATCTGCTGAACTTCCTCAAGATCCTCGTGGAAAAGGGCATGCTGCGCGGTTTTTCGATCTGCTGCAGCACCTACCGGACCTCCTACAACAAGGATCACGGAATCTCCGAGGCATTTGTGACCAGCGCCGTCCCCCTCACCGAGGAGCAGGCGGCAGCGCTGCAGGCAAAGCTGGAGAAGGTCAGCGGAAAGAAAATCCTGCTCACCCGCAGGGTGGACGCGAAGGTCCTCGGGGGCCTTTCCGTCGAACTGGACGGGAAGCTCTTCGACGGGACCGTCGAGGGCAGGCTTGGGGAGCTCCGCAGGAGAGTCACCGAAACTGTTATGTAAAAGTACCGTTTTCACCTGTGTGAAGACGCTTCGGGCGCCGCGCCCGCGCGCGGCAAAGGAGTTGTTTTCACCTGCGTGAGAGCGCTTCGAGTGCCGCGCTTACGCGCGGCAAAGGAGTAGATAATGGAATTAAAACCAGAGAAGATTTCCCAGGTGATCCGCAGTCAGATCAAGTACTATGAGAATGCGATCATCCAGAACGAGACCGGCACTGTCCTCACGGTCGGTGACGGTATCGCCAGGGTCAGCGGGCTGGTGAATTGTATGTCGGGCGAACTGCTGGAATTTGCGGACGGCACGTTCGGCATGGCGCAGAACCTCGAGGAGAACAGCGTTTCCGCCGTCCTCTTCGGAGAGGATACGGGAATCAGCGAAGGCCAGACGGTCAAGCGCACGGGCCGTGTCGTCTCCGTTCCGGTCGGTGAGGCCATGATCGGACGCGTCGTCAACGCGATCGGCCAGCCGATCGACGGCGCAGGTCCCATTGAGACAAGTGAGTTCCGCGCGGTGGAATCTCCCGCACCCGGCATCATTGACCGCCAGCCGGTCAAGGAGCCCCTGCAGACCGGTATCAAGGCCATCGACTCCATGATCCCGATCGGCAGAGGCCAGCGTGAGCTGATCATCGGCGACCGTCAGACAGGCAAGACCACGATCGCCATCGACACCATCATCAACCAGAAGGGCAAGGACGTCATCTGCATCTACGTCGCCATCGGCCAGAAGAGGTCCACCGTGGCCGGCCTTGTGTCCGACCTGAAGGCGGCGGACGCCATGAGCTATACCATCGTCGTCGCGGCGACGGCCTCCGAGCCCTCCCCCCTGCAGTTCATCGCTCCCTATGCGGGCTGCGCAATGGGCGAATATTTCATGAACAAGGGAAAGCATGTCCTGATCATCTACGATGACCTGTCCAAGCACGCGGTCGCCTACCGTGCCATCTCCCTGCTGATCAGAAGGCCCCCGGGACGTGAAGCCTATCCCGGCGACGTCTTCTACCTGCACTCGAGACTGCTCGAGCGCGCGGCCAAGCTCTCCGATGAGCTGGGCGGCGGCTCCCTGACAGCCCTTCCCATCATCGAGACCCAGGCGGGCGACGTCTCGGCCTATATCCCGACCAACGTCATCTCCATTACCGACGGTCAGATCTTCCTTGAGACAGAGCTCTTCCACTCGGGCATCATGCCGGCCATCAACCCCGGTATCTCGGTCTCCCGAGTCGGCGGCAACGCCCAGATCAAGGCCATGAAGAAGGTCGCGGGTACCCTGAAGCTGGTCTATTCCCAGTACAGAGAGCTGCAGAGCTTCGCCCAGTTCGGCTCCGACCTGGACGAGGACACCAAGGCCCGTCTGGCCCAGGGTGAACGAATCGTCGAAGTCCTCAAGCAGGGCAAGAATGTCCCCTGGCCCGTCGAGCGCCAGGTCGCCATCCTCTACGCCACTGTCTCCGGCATCCTCAAGGACGTCGAGGTCGAGGACATCGCCGACTATCAGGAGGAGCTGGCCAGGCGCCTGGAGCAGGATCCCGACGGCATCGAGCTCATGAAGACGATCCGCGAGAGCGGCGAGCTCAACAAGGGCGACATGGACCAGCTCAGGTCCGTGCTGGAAGGCTTTACAAAGAACTTTATCGATTCCAGAAAGGCATAAAATATGGCAGCTGCTAATATGAAAGCAGTCAAGCTGCGGATCAAGAGTGTGCAGAACACCATGCAGATCACCAAGGCCATGCAGCTGGTCGCCGCGTCCAAGCTCAGAAAAGCCAAGGACAAGGCCATGGAGAGCAAGCCTTATCTGCGCACCATGAAGAGCACACTCACCAAGATCGCCAATGAAAACACGGATTTCCAGTCCCCCTATACAAAAGCGGGTGCCAGTGAAAAACGTCTTTTCATCGTGATCGCGGGTGACAGAGGCCTCGCGGGCGGTTACAATGCCAATCTTTTCAAATTTACGGAAAAAGAGGTGGAGGGATCCGATTACATGGTCCTTCCCATCGGGAAAAAAGCGGTGGAGTACTTCCGCCACAGAAACGTGGAGCTGTTCACGGACCACTATGAGGAGGTAGCCAAGGTCTCAATCTCGGACTGCTTCCGCATCGCCAAGTCGGTGTGCGAGGCCTATGAGGCGGGAAAGTTCGGTCATGTGTCCATGTGCTACACCAACTTTGTTTCCATGATGTCCCAGGTGCCCAAGTCGAGCGCCCTGCTGCCCCTTTCCGATTTTGAAAATCCGGAGGAGGACGAGACCCCTTCCAAGGACCTGATCCTGTACGAGCCCTCCGGCGAGGAGGTCTTCAACATGATCGTTCCCGAGTATCTGGCCGGGATCCTGTACACTAGTATCAATGTCTCGGTCGCCAGTGAGCTGGCGGCTCGCCGCACGGCCATGGAGGCCGCGACGGACAACGCGTCGGAGATGATCGAAAAGCTCAGTCTCTTCTACAACCGCGCGAGACAGGCCAGCATCACGCAGGAGATCACGGAGATCGTGGCCGGAGCCGAGGGAGCATAAGGCGCTGCAGGCTCACGCCCTTCGTGGGGACGTGAACTGGAACGCATAGACGGCTTCCCCGCAGCTTTGACAAAAATAATGAGGATTACATATCAATGAGTGAAAAACATATCGGCAAGGTAATACAGGTGACCGGCCCTGTCCTTGACATCAGGTTCAAGGAGGGCGAGCTGCCTGCACTGCTCAATGCCATCGAAATCAATATTGATGGACGCAGACTGATCGCCGAGGTGGCGCAGCAGATCGGCGACGATGTCGTCCGCTGCATCGCGATGAGCTCCACCGACGGTCTGGTCCGCGGCATCGACGCGGTCGACACGGAGGGACCGATCACGGTCCCTGTCGGCGAGGAGTGCCTGGGACGTGTTTTCAACCTTCTGGGCGAGCCCGTCGACAACCAGCCCGCTCCCGACGCAAAGGAGCGCTGGGCCATCCACCGTCCCGCGCCCGCATTTGAGGACCAGATTCCCGCGACGGAGATCCTGGAGACCGGCATCAAGGTCGTCGACCTGATCTGCCCCTATGCCAAGGGCGGTAAGATCGGTCTGTTCGGCGGCGCGGGCGTCGGCAAGACCGTCCTGATCATGGAGCTGATCCACAACATCGCGACGGCCCACGGCGGCATCTCCGTCTTCACGGGCGTCGGCGAGCGCACCCGTGAGGGCAACGACCTCTACGGCGAGATGAAGGAGAGCGGCGTCATCGACAAGACCGCTCTGGTCTACGGCCAGATGAACGAGCCTCCGGGAGCCCGTATGCGTGTCGGCCTGTCCGGCCTGACCATGGCCGAGTACTTCCGCGATGTCAAGAACCAGGACGTGCTTCTTTTCATCGACAACATTTTCCGTTTCACCCAGGCAGGCTCCGAGGTCTCCGCGCTTCTGGGCCGCATGCCTTCCGCCGTCGGTTACCAGCCCACGCTGGCGACAGACATGGGCGCCCTGCAGGAGCGCATCACTTCCACCAGGAAGGGATCTATCACTTCTGTCCAGGCGGTCTACGTCCCTGCGGACGACCTGACCGACCCCGCCCCCGCCACGACCTTCACCCACCTGGACGCGACCACCGTCCTTGCGCGTGAGATCGCTTCCATGGGTATCTATCCCGCGGTCGACCCCCTGGATTCCACCAGCCGCATCCTCTCCCCCGAGATCGTCGGCGAGGAGCACTACGCAGTGGCCAGAGGTGTCCAGCAGGTCCTGCAGAGATACCGCGAGCTCCAGGATATCATCGCCATCATGGGTATGGACGAGCTTTCCGACGAGGACAAACAGGCTGTTTTCCGCGCCAGAAAGATCCAGAACTACCTGTCCCAGAGCTTCTCTGTCGCAGAGCAGTTCACCGGCATTCCCGGCAAGTATGTCCCTCTGAAGGAGACCCTCCGCGGCTTCCGCATGATCCTCGACGGCGAGTGCGACGACCTGCCCGAGAGTGCCTTCCTCTTCATCGGCTCCATCGACGAAGCCTTTGAAAAGGTCAACGTGTCCAAGGACTGATGTGTCAGGGGGACAGACCCGGCCTGCCGGGACTGCCTGACACGGAGGATAAGAATCATTAAGGAGGAGACATCCCATGGCAAATACCTTCCATCTGAAGATTGTCACAGTGGACGGTCTCGCATATGAAGGGGACGTACAGAGACTGACGTTCCGCTCCTCGCACGGCGATCTCGCGATCCTCGCGCGGCATATCAACTATTGTACAGCTGTCGGCATGGGAACCGCCCGCGTTGTTTTCGCGGACGGCACCGAGCGGAAAGCTGCCTGCATCGGGGGCATGTGCTCCATGATGAACAATGAATGCAACCTGCTCCCCACGACCTGGGAGTGGAGCGAGGATATCGACGTCGAGCGTGCGGAGGCCGCCAAAGAGCGCGCCGAAAAACAGCTGCAGGAGGAAAAGATCTCCGAGGAGACCAGGGCCCGTCTGGAGGCCAAGCTCTACAGGGCACTGGTCCGTATCGGCAGCGCAAAGCAATAAGCTGTACAGCAAAAATGCAGGCCCCGGCCAGGGGCCGGCGGAAAAAAATGAATCAAAAAACGCGGGGCAGAGTGTTTTGCTCCGCGTTTTTTCACTTTATAGGAAATTCCGATTTCTAGTGGCGCAAAAATAACCGCATGTCAACCGA
>CAMNFJ010000065.1:0-14977 GCA_946536955.1 uncultured Lachnospiraceae bacterium | reverse complement strand
ATCAAGTCCGGTATCATGTGCACGATCCACGCCTACACCGGCGACCAGATGACTCTTGACGGCCCTCAGAGAAAGGGTGACAAGAGGCGTTCCCGCGCTGCAGCCATCAACATCGTTCCCAACAGCACCGGCGCTGCAAAGGCTATCGGCCTTGTTATCCCCGAGCTCAACGGCAAGCTCATCGGCGCAGCTCAGCGTGTTCCTACACCTACAGGCTCCACCACAATCCTGACCGCTGTTGTCGAAGGCAATGTCACCAAGGATCAGATCAACGCAGCCATGAAGGCAGCTTCCACCGAGTCCTTCGGTTACAACACTGACGAGATCGTTTCCAGCGATATCATCGGCATGCGCTACGGCTCCCTGTTCGATGCTACCCAGACCATGGTTCTGCCTCTTGACAACGGCACGACCCAGGTCCAGGTTGTTTCCTGGTATGACAACGAGAATTCCTACACCAGCCAGATGGTCCGCACCATCAAGCACTTCGGCAAGCTTCTGGGCGCATGATCCGTGCTGCCTCATGGGCAAGTCCTGAATGACCTGAAAAAATGAGGAGGGTCCGGTCTATAATGGGCCGGATCCTTTTTCCATGAATTGGAGGAAATAAGAGAATATGGGTCTTAACAAAAAATCGGTGGATGATATCAATGTGAAGGGCCTGCGCGTCCTTTGCCGCTGCGACTTCAACGTCCCGCTCAAGAACGGCCAGATCACGGATGACAACCGTATCGTCGCTGCCCTGCCCACGATCAAAAAGCTGATCGCGGACGGCGGCAAGGTCATCCTCTGCTCCCACCTTGGCAAGCCCAAGGGAGAGCCCAAGCCCGAGATGTCCCTGGCTCCTGTTGCAAAGCGCCTCTCCGAGTGCCTGGGCCAGGAAGTGGTTTTTGCCAAGGATGACAATGTTGTCGGCGAGAACGCAAAGGCAGCAGTCGCGGCCATGAAGGACGGCGATGTCGTTCTGCTTGAGAATACCCGTTACCGCGCCGAGGAGACCAAGAACGGCGAAGCCTTCTCCAAGGACCTGGCTTCCCTGGCGGATGTCTTCGTCAATGACGCGTTCGGCACTGCCCACCGCGCCCACTGCTCCAACGTCGGCGTCACACAGTACATCGATACCTGTGTGGTCGGCTATCTGATGGAGAAGGAGATCGACTTCCTGGGCAAGGCTGTCGAGGATCCGGTACGCCCCTTCGTCGCCATCCTGGGCGGCGCAAAGGTCGCCGACAAGCTGGCTGTCATCAACAACCTGCTTGAGAAGTGCGACACCCTGATCATCGGCGGCGGCATGTCCTATACCTTCGCCAAGGCCAACGGCTATGAGATCGGCAAATCCCTTGTCGACGAGACCAAGGTCGATTACTGCAGGGAGATGATCCAGAAGGCCAAGGACCTGGGCAAGAACCTGCTCCTGCCCGTGGACGCAGTCATCACATCCGAGTTCCCGAATCCCATCGACGCCGAGATCGCCACTGAGATCGTCGATGTCGACAAGATCCCTGCTGACAAGATGGGCATGGATATCGGCCCCAAGACCATCCAGATCTTCTCCGACGCTGTCAAGAGCGCCAAGACTGTTGTCTGGAACGGACCTATGGGCGTCTTCGAGAATCCTATCCTGGCGACCGGCACCAAGGCTGTCGCCCAGGCTATGGCGGACACCGACGCCACGACCATCATCGGCGGCGGCGACAGTGCCGCTGCGGCCAACCAGATGGGCTTCCACGACAAGATGAGCCACATCTCCACCGGCGGCGGCGCCTCCCTTGAATTCCTCGAGGGCAAGGAGCTTCCCGGTGTCGCGGCTGCAAACGACCGCTGAGTCTTTCATATAAGATAGAAGTAAGATCATTCCGCGCGCAGGGGAGCGCCGCGCGCGGAATGTGACACACGCGGGGCAGAAGGATAACCTTCTTTCCTGCAGTCCGTTATGGTGAGAGGCGCTCCGGATTGGAGATTAAAATGGCAAGAAGGAAAATCGTAGCAGGCAACTGGAAAATGAACAAGACCCCTACAGAGGCCAAGGCTCTCGTCGAGATGCTTGCTCCCCTTGTAAAGAATGATGACGTGGATGTCGTTTACTGCGTCCCCGCGATCGACATCGTTCCCGTTGTGGAAGCTGTCAAGGGCTCCAACGTGGCTGTCGGCGCAGAGAACATTTCCGATAAGGACAGCGGCGCTTTCACCGGCGAGGTCTCCGGCGCAATGCTCAAGGATGCCGGCGTCAAGTATGTCATCATCGGCCATTCCGAGAGAAGAGATTACTACAAAGAGGACGATGCCTTCCTGAACAGGAAAGTCCTCAAGGCCTTCGAGTACGGCCTGATCCCGATCCTCTGCTGCGGCGAGTCCCTTGAGCAGCGCGAAGCCAACGTCACCATCGACTGGATCCGCCTGCAGCTCAAGAGCGACCTGATCGGCGTCACAGCCGAGCAGGCAGCCTCCATGGTCATCGCCTATGAGCCCATCTGGGCGATCGGCACCGGCAAGGTCGCTACCACCGAGCAGGCCCAGGAAGTCTGCCACGCCATCCGCGAGCTCATCGCAGAGATCTATGACACCGATACTGCTGAGAAGATCCGCATCCAGTACGGCGGCTCTGTCAACGGCAAGTCCGCTCCCGAGCTCTTTGCCCAGCCCGACATCGACGGCGGCCTGATCGGCGGCGCTTCCCTCAAGGAAGACTTCGGCAACATCGTCAACTACAAATAATTTTTACCTGTAGGGGCCGCTATGGCGGCGGTCCGATCGCATAATATCGTATATCGAATTATCAGGTATAGTTACGGGTGGTCAGGACCTGCATCGGGATCTTTCCTGATGCAGGTCTTTTCACATAACATGATACATAGCATAAAAGGAAGTGGACATGACAGGATTCAGGAAATCAGGAGACCGGCCGGGCCTCCGCACACGGAAACAATTGCTCTATCTGCAGGCGGCGGCCTGTGTGCTGACCGCGCTGCTGGCCCTTCAGGCTCTTGTTCCGGCGGCGGGTTGGACGGTCAGGGCCGAGGCCGCGCAGAAGACAGAGGAGTCCGGGCAGGAGGACGGGGCCGATGCTGTCGACCTGAGCGGGGCTCCCGGCCAGGATGAGGATGAGGACGCAGCCCTGTCCGGCTCGGCATCGGAACAGACAGGAACGGACTCTCTCCTGAACCTCGGGGCTGACAAGCAGAGGCATCGCATTGATCAGCTGATGGCAGATATGACCCTGCGGGAAAAGGTCGGCCAGATGATCCATGTCTCCTTCCGCGGCTGGCGGGATGATCCTTCCGGCCAGATTACTTCCTTCGAAGAGATGAATGACGAGGTCAGGGACTTTCTCTCCGAGAGACGGCTCGGCGGGGTCCTTTTATACGGAGAAAACTGCGGGGAGAGCCGGAAGACCCTGACTCTGGTGAATGACATGCAGAAGGCCAATGCGGAGACGGACAGCGAAGTGAAGATCCCGCTGCTGGTCTCTGCCGACGAGGAGGGCGGCATTGTCAGCCGCCTGGGGCAGGGAGTCGGCTGGCCCGGCAATATGGCCGTCGCGGCCACCGGCGACCCGGAGTATGCCAGGCAGGAGGGCCTGGAGATCGGAAAACAGCTTGCGGCCGTCTCGATCAATACGGCCTTCGGCCCTGTCATGGATGTCAACGACAATCCGGAGAACCCCGTGATCGGTGTCCGGGCCTTTTCGGATGACCTTCTGACAGTCGCCTCCTGCGGCACAGCCTTTATGCAGGGTATGTCGCAGAGCGGGACCATCCCGGTCCTCAAGCATTTCCCCGGACACGGAAATACGGATTCGGACAGCCACACCGGGCTCCCCAGGGTGGAAAAGACCCTGGACCAGCTCAACGAGAAGGAACTGGTCCCCTTCCGGCTGGGAATCGAAGCGGGTGCGGAGATGATCATGACCGCCCACATCGAGTATCCGGGGCTGGATCAGGAGACCTACAGGTCCAAAGCGACCGGGGAGGAGGTCTACCTGCCCGCCACCATGTCTCACACCATCCTCACGGACATCCTACGGAACAAGATGGGATTTGAGGGCGTCGTGATCACGGATGCCCTGGAGATGGCCTCCCTGACGGAGCACTTTGCGGAGGACGATGTCTACCGCATGTCCATCAACGCGGGTGCCGATATCCTCCTGTCCCCCCATACAGTCTTTGACAGGGACTCTCTGCAAAGGCTCGGAGCTTCGATCGACAGGATCGTCGAAATGGCTGAGAAGGGGGAGATCAAACAGGAAAGGATCGACGAGTCGGTCCGCAGGATCCTCACCCTCAAGGCCAGGTACGGCCTGCTGGACACGGATCAGGCGGTCCTGACACAGGACCAGCTTGACAAGGCCCTCCCCGCGGACGAGGAGATCCAGAAGGCCCGGGAAAAAGCCTGGAACATGACCCAGAAGGGGATCACCCTTGTGAAAAACGAAAATGAAGCCCTTCCCTGCGCGGTCAAAAAGGGACAGCGGATCCTGATCCTCTACCCGGGGCAGAGCAGGGTGGAAACGGCTGCCTTCGCGAAAAAACGTCTGGAGGAGGAAAAGGCGATCCCGGAGGGGACCGAGTGGGAGACCCTGGTCTATGACCGGGCCGCGGAGGCCCAGTGCCTGGAAGCCGCCCGCGGGGCGGACTGTGTGATCGCCGTCACCACACTCTTCGAGGCATCGGAGCTGGATCCGGGGACAGAGGAGGGAGAATCCGGGGCGGTCCTGGACCGGATCATCGACGCCGTCCATAAGGACGGAAAGAAGATCACCGTGATCAGCGCGGAGCTCCCCTATGACGCGGCCAGGTACCAGAGCGCGGATGCCATCCTGCTCACCTACGGATCGACCTGGATGCTGGAGACACCGGATGAAAACACGTCCTTCAGTCCCAACCTGCCCGCCGCGATCTGCGCGGTCTTCGGGGAGTTTACGCCGGAGGGAAAGCTCCCGGTCGACCTGCCCGCTCTGACCGACGAATACCTCTACTCCGGGGAGATCCTTTATCCCAGAGGCTTCTCAGCCGCTGACTCCGGCAGGAAGACAGAAGACAAGGCCAAAGAGGCCGGAGCGGAGGCTGACTCAGAGAAGGAACCGGCAAAGGAAACTGCTTCCACGAAGGATAATAATTCCGTAAAGAAAACTGATTCCACAAAGGAAAACAAATCCGTAAAGGAAAATGATTCCGCAGCTGAGAAGAAGGCCGGTACAGATCAGGCAGAGAACAAAAAAGAGAAGGAAGACTAATATGATGAACACAGGGAAAAACAGATACAGACTCCACGCGGCGACAGCTTTCCTGACAGCTCTTGTGGTCCTTCTGTCGGGCTGCGGCCTCTTTAAGCCCACCTTTGAATCTCTCGTGGCCAACATGGCCAAAAAGCTGGGCAAAGTGACTTCCGTCGGCGTGTTGACAAAGGTGGACACGGAATTTGAGGTCGGCCTTGGATCCGCAGACCTGACGGTCTCGGGAAAGCTGGGAGCGGTATCGGACATGGATGTGACAAAAGAGCCTCTCCGGTCCGCACAGACTTTTGAACTGACCCTGGAGGCCCTGGGCCAGACCATGAACTCCAAAATCGAGCAGTACATGGATCATACCGAAGACAAAAAACAGATCATCTATACCAGGGAAGAGGGCGGCAAGTGGACAAAGACTGTCGTCGATCCCGAGGAATCCGGAAAGGATGAGGCGCAGGAGGGCCGGACAGACGGCCAGGCGGGCGCAGACCAGAAGGATGAGACCGGCGGGGCAGCCGGCAATGAATCCATTTTTGAACTGATGGAAACCGCCGGAAAGCTCAAGGAGAACCTCAAGAATCCCGAGCTCAAGAAGGACCTGGTCACCATCAATGACAAGGAGGCCTACCAGACCAGCTTTATCATGAACGATAAGCTCCTCTTCGAGCTTGCCCGGACGGGCGGGACGGACCTGAGCCGGTTCGGCCTGGATGCAAACGTCTCCTCGGAGGACTCGGTAGAGATCCCGGCAGAACTGTATATCTACAAGGAGTCCGGCCTTCCCGCCAGGATCACGGCGGACTGTACGGCCCTCAGCGACAAGTTCATCAGCGGCAGGATCAACGACAGACTCAAGGGAACCATGTTTGAGGGATTGACTCTCAGCTTCAAGAGCTTCAAGATCGACATGACCTTTGACAGATTTGATGAGATCCAGACGATCGAGATCCCTCAGGAGGCCCTGGACGCGGAGGAGACAAAGAGCGTGGAGGAAATATCCTCATCCCTCTTTGACAGCTTCGGGAATTTCTGAGCAGGCGGCTTTATGACTGAAGATGCCCGACAGCGTTTTAGTCATACCCGGAGTTTGCGCCGAAGCGCCGCAAACTTCGCCGATTCCATCGGAGAAACCGCCTGTGCGGATTTCTCCCCGGGTGTCTCCGCGCTGAAGCGCTTCGGCGCGGAGACAGAGTAAGAATCAGATTTACGGCAGACATTTGCTTTACAAGGGAGGTAGTTATGTTCAGATGGTGCAGACAGGCAGCTATGGTTCTGGCGGCAGTGCTTGTCCTGTCAACGGGTGTTTTTGCAGATGAAAAAACAGAGACGGACAGTATCTCTTTTGCACAGGGGACCGATGATGCGCTGGAGGTGTCCGCAAAAGATATAAAGATCAAAAACAATGCGTCCTTCAGCAGGGAAGAAGTGAGCCGCTGCCGCAATGTGCTGGGCAGGATCATGGCCGGCAAGACCCAGGGCCTGAGCATGAGAGAATTTGCGGGCATGGAATCGATCATGGTTAGTGATCCCGTCACTCTGTGCCGGGACGGAAAGTTCCTCTACTGCGTCATTGACCCGGAGCCCGGTATGAATCAGCTCAATGGTTATGAACTGGTTTCCGCCGACAAGGGCAGGACCTGGGAGATGAATGCCTTTCACAGGGTCCAGGAACAGGGGGACACGTATTTCTTTGATGGAAACCTCATCTATATCGACGGGATTGATATGGAATCCATTTCCGTGCCGAACTTTTCCGCGGACCTGGGAAAAAGCTATAAGCAGCCCAATTACGCTCCCATAAAGAAGATCATGTCCCTTCCGGCTCTGAATGGTTACTGCACTGCCTATGCCAGGATCCGCTATATCGACCGGGAGGACAAAAAGGTCGCCCTGGACTGGTATATGAAAAATCCCGAGACCCGGGAGGATGAGGTCTGCTTCTACAGTATGACTGTCAGCTACCCCTCCATGAAGGTCCTGGAGCAGACAGACAGGTCGGGGCTTCTGAAGGAGGCCGGCCAGTACCTCAAGTCCACCTATCTGTTTGAACAGAGCGGTTCGGCCAAACCGGACAGGACGGCCATCCGGGCCCGCTTCCTGCACGAGTACAGGCTGGCGGGAGCCGGGAGGACGGCGGCGGAGATCCGGCTTGCCATCAATGAGATCTATGCCCGGAAGGGATACGACTTTAAGGAACTGGAATACGCCGACTATTTCGCGAAAATGAAGTGGTACAAGCCTGTATCGGAAAAGAAAGTGACGGAGGCCGACATGAATGAGAACGAAAAGGCCTATGTGAATTTCCTGGTCGGGCTGGAGAAGGAATATCTCGCTGCGGTGATCAAGTAAAACCGGTACTGTATCGGACGGAGGCAGTTGAATGAAGGCGGAAGTAGTCAGAGGACACCTGGAATACAGCGATGAGAGGGGCTCCTACCGGATCCCCCTGGGAAGACGGGGCAGAAAGTGCCTGACGGTCCTGGACCGGAAGGAGGGCGAATATACCCGGAGCCTGGAGCTGGATCTCTTTACCGGCTTTGTCTACTATTGCGTGGACAATGCCACCAGCGGAGGCCTGTCCTACTACTACGATATGTCCAGCAAAAAGGTGGGCCACTATTTTATCCACCGCTACCTGCGCAATGCCAGAAACCACGGCTTCGCGGCCAGTCCCGCGGAGACGGAGATCTTTGAGAAGCTCCCCTGCGACAACTGGGTGGAGGAGATGGAAAAGCTCCCGGGCTGGAAGGAGGCTATCGAAAACCGCATGGAAAACCTCCTTCTGCCGGGCAGAGACCCGGTCAGGATCCCCATGGGGAAAAAAGGCGCGGAAGCAGCCGGCCCTGAGGAAAGCCGGCCGCAGCAGGCAGAGGCGGATCTTGCGAATCTTGCGCCTGCCCTCACTGCCGTCAGCTTTCTGGTCTCCCCCTCCTCCCATCAGGCCGGCACAAGAGAGCGGGTCTTCACCTTTGAAAAGGGGGAGGCGGAGGACATGTGGATCCTCCGCAGCCGCAACGATGCCTTCGGTGAGGAGTTTTTCGGAGAGAACGGGGAATATGACCTCTTCCTGACAGAGCGGGAATACAGCTGGATCTGCGGCCTGGCCGGGGCCCTGCGGGAAGCGGGTCCGGCCGCGGACAAGGACAAAGATAAAGATATGGACAAAAAAGAGCCCGGGCACCCGGACAGCTTTTATGACGGGGAGACCGCTGACCAGCTTTCCGGCCTTCTGAAAGACCAGGAGCAGGAGAGGATGGTCCTGCGGGAGACAGTCCTGCGCTTTGCGGACGGGAACAAGCAGAGGATCCCGGTCCGGGATCCCGCGCAGGAAAAGCAGGCCCAGGAGCTCCGCACCATCCTCTACGGACTCCTGAGACGGGAGGTCGAACTCTATTGAAACCAGACACGCCGGCGACGGCGTGTCTTTTTTTCGGGATTCATCAGGCTTTTTTGGGGAATCCATCAGGCTTTTTGGGGGAATCCATCAGGCTTTTTTTCACTCCGGGGGGTTGTGCCGGACCACAAACCTCCCTGATGCAAAGGTGAAATCACCTCCATGCGTTTCCCGTCTGCCATGCCTGAGCACTTACGTTCCCCGGCATTCTGCGGAAGAATGGAAAAGTGACAGAAAAAGAAAGGAAATGCCGGGATAATACATTAATCCATATGAGAAAACATGCCTCTCATACTATCATAGAGGGTACTTGTAGCTGCGGGACGGATAACTGTTGCCAAGTCTGATGCGGGCTCTGAACAGGGCCCGGCAGTCTGTCATATAGAAGGAGGAATAGAATGCCGAAAATCACATTCATGGGAGCGGGATCCACAGTTTTCGCAAAAAATGTGCTGGGGGACTGCATGATGACCCCCGCCCTGGAGGAGAGTGAGATCGCTCTCTATGATATTGATCCCGTCAGGCTCCAGGAGTCTGCTGCCATGCTGGAGGCAATCAACCGCAATAACGGGTCCAAAGCCAGGATCAGCAGTTATCTGGGCGCGGATGCGAGAAAGGATGCCCTGCGCGGCGCCAACTATGTAGTCAATGCCATCCAGGTCGGAGGGTATGATCCCTGTACGATCACGGATTTTGAGATCCCCAAAAAATACGGCCTGAGGCAGACGATCGCGGATACGCTGGGGGTCGGCGGTGTCTTCCGCGCCCTCCGGACCATTCCGGTCATGATGGACTTTGCCCGCGACATGGAGGAGGTCTGCCCGGACGCCTGGTTTCTCAACTACACCAATCCCATGGCCATGCTGACCGGGGCCATGCTGCGCCAGACGGCCGTCAGGACCGTCGGCCTCTGCCACAGCGTCCAGGTCTGTGCCCCGACCCTGCTCAATGAGCTGGGGATCGGCTATGATGACCATGTGCAGGCCAAAATTGCCGGGATCAACCACCAGGCCTGGCTCCTGAAATGCACGCGGGACGGCGTCGACCTTTATCCGGAGATCAAGAGGCGGGCCAGGCTCTACAATGCCGGAAAGCTGGATATCGGGACCTTTGAGGAGCGCAAGAAGCAGATGTCGAACGGAGAGCCCCTTCCGGGACAGTGGGAGGAGCGCATGCGCGAGGAGTATGACCTCTACCAGAAGACCGGCCGCCACGGGGACATGGTCCGTCTGGAGCTCATGCTCCGCTTCGGCTACTATATCACGGAGTCCAGCGAGCACAATGCCGAATACACCCCTTACTTTATCAAGAGAGAGTACCCGGATCTGATCGACAGGTTCAACGTCCCCCTGGATGAGTATCCCCGCAGATGCATCCGTCAGATCGGGGAGTGGAAGGAGCGCGGCCACGAGCTGACCAAAAATCCCACGCTCAGCCATGAGCGGTCCAGAGAGTACGCGAGTTACATCATGGAGGCTATGGAGACCGGCAACCCCGTCCGGATCGGCGGAAATGTCCTCAATACCGGCCTGATCACCAACCTGCCCCAGAATGCCTGCGTCGAAGTGCCCTGCCTGGTCGACCGCAGCGGGATCCAGCCCACCGTGATCGGAGACCTTCCGGAGCAGTGCGCGGCCCTCAACCGGACCAATATCAATGTCCAGCTCATGGCCATCGAGGCTGCCAGGACCCTCAGAAAGGATGCGGTCTATCAGGCTGTCATGCTCGATCCCCACGCCGGGGCAGAGCTCTCGATCGACGACATCGTCTCCATGTGCGACGAGCTCTTTGAGGCCCATAAAGGCTGGATGCCGGAATATCATTGACGGCAGGCAGCGGGCCCTTTTAAAAAAAAGCCTGGCCGGCACTCCGGCCGGACCGGATCCTGCTGAGAGGGCGGGACCGGTCTGCTGAAATGGACGGGCCTGCTGAAACATACAGGTCTGTTGAAATGGACGGGCCTGCTGAAATGCATAAAAAATACCGCTGGAATAATTGCTTTCCGGCGGTATTTATTCTTTTGCTCCGGACTATGAGGTCCGTACGGCGGGGAGAACCCGCCGGCCTCCGTTTTACCGGAGAGATGTTCCGGCCTGCGCGGCCAGTACGGCGGGAAGAGCCCGCCGGCCTCCGTTTTACCGGAGGGGAGAATCAGATGATCAGATGCCGAGCTCCTTCTGCAGAGCGGCGATCATCTCCTTGTACTCCTCATCCTTCAGGAAGACAGGCTCGGGATTGGTGATCGCGAAGCTGCCGCCGAACTCAAATCCGCCCTCATACTTGGGGACGATGTGGAAATGAAGATGAGGGTTGGAATCGCCATAAGAACCGAGATTGATCTTTGTGCAGCCCCAGAGCTTCTTGACGGCTCCGGACGCAGCGGCCAGATCTGCCGCGAAATCGGTGCGCTCCTGATCGGTGCACTCGCAGAGCTCTTTTTTGTGGGCCTTCAGAGCCAGAGCGCAGCGGCCCTTGTGAGCCTGATCCTTGAACAGATACAGCACACCTGCCTTCATCTCGCCGACCTTGAACATGATCGCCTCGCGGCCTTCGTGGTGTTCATCACAGTAAAAGCATCCCATACTAAAAGTCCTCCTGTAAATACAATCCTTATCTGGCAGTTTCTGATGTCTCCCTCCCGCCCGGATGCCGGGATACAGCGGCCTGTCCGCCCGGATACCGGAATGGGATACAGCAGCCTGTCCGCCCGGATGGGCTGTAAATCGGCCGTCCGCCTGTCTCTTCCGGGAACATGGAAGGGAACCAATCAACAACCATTATACACCTATCTGTCCAGTAAAGGATAGACCTGATCCATGTATTTGCCTTCTGTCTTCCGTGTATTTGGCTTCCGAATACCATGTATTTGCCTTCCGCCTTTCACCTATTTACCATCCGTCTTTCGCCTATTTGCCTTCCGTCTATCTCGTATTTGCCTCCGTCTTTCGTGTATCTGCCTCCGTCTTTCGTATATCTGCCCCCCGCCTTCCACATATCTGTCCCCGCACAGGACAAAAGGGTTCGAGGCAAGTTGAAACCAAAGCGAAATTCAGAATTATGTAATAAAAAAGTCCAATAATCCACTTGACAGAATTGTAAGAAGTTGTATACTTCATGTAACTGGAAGATGCCGCGAGAGTATACCGGGTCCCGGAAGGGTGGCGAACACGGATGCCCTTCTGTCAGCAGCGGGCAGACGCCCGCGCTGCAATATCTGCGAAAGACTGCAGAAGAATGGAGGAGTTGTAAAATGACGATCAGCGAGAGAATTTTTGAGAGACTTGCCCAGCTGGGTATGACACAGAAGCAGTTTTCCCAGGAGACAGGGATCCTGCAGAGCACGATCAGCGAGTGGAAAAAGAAAAAGACCAACCCCACCTCGGAGAAGATCATGGTGATCTGCCAGGTCCTGGGTGTGACTCCCGAATGGCTGCTCTCGGGCATTGAGAAGAACGGCTCCAGAAAGAGCAGGACAGACTGGTATGTGGTCGATAAGAATACAGAGCTCGGCCACCTGATCGACGCCTACAACAACATGAGCAGAGAGCGCAGGAGCCGCCTGATCGGCTATGTTGAGGCGATCATTTCCATGGACTGACTGCCCTTCCTGAATATAACCGCCCTTCAAGGAGGGATTCGCGCCAAGAACCGCGTAAAACGCCCCGGGTTTCATGCGGGCCTGAATGGTAACGCCTCGGGTTTCATGTGGGCCTGAACGGCAACACCCCGGGTTTCATGCGGGCCTGAACGGTAACACCGGAAGTCATTTTTTTCGCGGGCGAGGCTGTTAGAATTGACTAATCGCATGAGCACAATGCATAATTGAACGGGAAATTTAAGATATCAAATCGTAGATTTCTATAAAAATTTTCTGATTTGAAAGGAGAAATCAAGATGAAGTACAAATGCAGTGTTTGCGGACACGTTTATGATGAAGAAAAAGAAGGCGTAAAGTTTGCGGATCTTCCGGACGACTGGAAGTGCCCCATCTGCAAGCAGCCCAAGTCCAAATTTGAGCCTGTTGACGAGACTGCCGAGCTGACATGGGCCTCCGAGCACAAGATCGGGATTGCTTCCGACCTTGACGAGGAGATGAAGGACTTCCTCCGCGCTGAATTCGCCGGCGAATGTTCCGAGGTCGGCATGTATCTGGCCATGTCCAGGGCTGCCATCCGCCAGGGCTATCCTGAAGTCGGCGCCTTCTACCGCCAGGCCGCCTTTGAGGAGGCTGACCACGCGTCCCGCTATGCCGAGATGCTGGGTGAGGTCGTTTCCGCTTCCACCAAGGAAAACCTCGAAGCCCGCGTCGCTGCCGAGAACGGTGCCTGCGCCGGCAAGACTGCCTTTGCCAAGAAGTGCAAGGAGATGGGCCTTGACGCCCTGCATGACAGCATCCACGAGATGGCCCGCGACGAGGCCAGACACGGCCAGGGCTTCAAGGGCCTTCTGGACAGATACTTCAAATAATAAAGTGACGGCGGACAGAGGACCTTTCGATTCCGGTCCGTCTTGCTGAAAAATAAAGCCTTCCGGCTCCCGGCCGGGAGGCTTTTCAAATCTCTGCTCTTCATTTATGATTTAAGTATCCGCCAATCAGGACATGACCGGCTCCTGCTGTTTTCACTGACCGCTGACACTTCCTGTTGTTATCACAGGCGACACATCATATATCCGCTCCCGGCTGCGGAAAGCGGAGCTTCTACATAGGGGAAAGCGCATGGCAAATATATTCGACTATCTCGACTGGAGAGGTGACATACCCTTCTCAGTGGATCCCTTTAACGAGGTGGACAACCTCGTGCTGGCAGAACTGGCCTACGTGGACTTCGCCGGCATCGTCCCTCCCTACACACCCGCATCCGGATCCGCGGACAAAGTGGAAGGGCCCGAAAAGAAACAGGAAGCTTCTGCGGAGAGCCCGGAAGGATCCGCGGAGAAACCGGAAATACCCGTGGAAAGGCTGGATGGATCCGTTAGCCCTGCGGAGAAACCGGAAGCCTCTGCGGAGGGCCCGGAAGGATCCGCAGACAAAACAGAAAGCCCCGCGGAGAATCCTGAATCTTCTGTGGAGAGCCTGGAAAGGATCTCAATTAGGGATGTCTGCCGCCGTTACTGGGAAAAACACACGCCTGAGGAGGTCGAAAAGAGCGGCACCCTGTTCTCCAAGGCTCCCCTCCTGCTTGAGAAGCTATGCAGCGGGGCGAGATTCGGCGATATGGAACTGTCGGGATATGCCAATATCATATCCTCACAAAAGAGCGAGCAGATGTCCGCAGTCACCTGTTTTCTCGGAGACGGGACCGTCTATGTGGCTTACCGGGGAACGGATGACACCATGATCGGCTGGAAAGAGGATTTCAGCCTGAGCTTTCTCAGGGAAACTGCAGGCCAGAAGAGCGCCGCCCGATATTTGAACAGATTTCTGCAGGACAGGGAAAGCCGGCTCCGGGTCGGCGGCCACTCCAAGGGAGGAAATTTCGCCGTCTATGCATCCGTCTTCTGCCTGGAACCGGTTCGGAACAGGATCCTCTCGGTCTATACGAACGACGGACCCGGCTTTGCGCCTGAGATCCTCCGGACCAGAGAGTTTAAAGAGATCCTGCCCAGGATCCGGAGCTATGTTCCGGAAGAGTCCGTCTTCGGCCTCCTGTTTGAGACCGGATATGAATCCGGCGTCGTTAAGAGCAGTGAAAAGGGAATCATGCAGCATGATGCCCTCAGCTGGAGGGTCCTCCGGAACCGGTTTGAAAAAGCGGAGAAAGTGGCAGAATCCAGCCGCATCATTGAAAATGCTTTTGAGGACTGGATCAGGGATATGTCCATCGTGGAGAGAAAAGAGGTCGTGGACATCATCTTCTCCACCCTGGCCGAAACCGGCGTGGAAAACCTGTCGGAAATTACCACGGACCAGTTCAGGAGCTTTACGGAGCTGCTGCGGGCCTACTGGGACATGGACGGGGAACACAGACGCCGTCTCCACCAGGCCGCCGGCAGATTGCTGATGAGCGGAGCCAAATCGTTGAAAGAAGAACTGTCCGGAAAGGTCGCCAAAAAGCTGGAGGGGGACCAGGAGAAAAAGACAGCCGGTCTGCTGGACGATGATCCAAAAAAAAGAGCCGGCAAAGGACCGGAGTGCCCGGATCCGGGATCTTAAAGCTGAGACAAAAAGCAAAAATGGCAAAAATGCATGGAGAATGCATGGAGAACCGGAGCAGGACCAGGTGGATCCGGCTCCGAAAAGGGAGCCCGAATAGACAGATAAATCGGGCCTTTTGCACAAAATGACCGGAAATAAAAAACTTGAAAAAAGTGCTTGCAAAGGCCTGGTCGAAGTGGTACTATACATTTCGCCGCTG
>CAMNFJ010000064.1:0-15129 GCA_946536955.1 uncultured Lachnospiraceae bacterium | reverse complement strand
GCGAGGGTAGAGCGAGAGCGTGCCCAAGGCGTTTGTGCAACTTGACGAGTCGGGGGTTACTTGACCACCTTTTGACCTTTACATCATAAAATGAAGGATGTATTTTTACAGCGCAGATGTTAAAATACCCTTGTCTGTCCGGATCTCCGGAATCAGAAATAGCCGTAAATACATTTTGAGCGGTCCCGGCCCCTGTCCGGCCGGGACCCTTGCAGATACAGGAAAGAAGGTGCTTATGAAAAAGCCAAACATGCTCCAGACTGTCCTTTCCGTCGGGGCCTGCAAGCTGACGCGGGCCGTCCTGAGAAAGACCGGCCGCGGCGGGACCGCCATCCCCGGCATCGTGGCCATGAAGATGTGCGGAAACGTCCTTTCGGTTCCCGCTGAGAATATGAAGATCGTCATCGTGACCGGGACCAACGGCAAGACCACGACCTGCAACATGATCGCCCACGCCATCGCGGAGACCGGCCACCCCTGCTTTATGAGCCGGTCCGGCGTCAACCTCCTTCACAGCATCGCCGCCGATGTCCTCTGCAACACGGACTGGAGGGGCAGGCCCAAAGATCCCTATGCCGTCCTCGAGTGCGACGAGGCGGCCCTCAAGCAGGTCGTTCCCCTGCTCTCCCCCAGGGTCATCGTAGTCACCAACCTCTTCAGCGACCAGGTCGACCGCTACGGAGGAGTCCAGAACACGCTGGCCGAGATCCGCAGGGGCATCGAGCGCAGTCCGGGATCCACCCTGGTCCTCAATGCGGATGATCCGCTCACCGCCTCCCTGGCCCTTAATGTCCCCAATAAAGTGGTCCGCTTCGGCCTGGAGTCCGGGGTCGGGGAACAGGGCGTGGTCGACCTGTCGGACGCCGGCGTCTGCCCCGTCTGCGGAGCCGCCTATACATATGACTACCACACCTATGCCGACCTGGGCGGCTTTCGCTGCAGCTCCTGCGGCTGGCAGAGGCAGACCCCCGAGGCGGCCGTGACCTCCATCGACTACAAGGGAACGGACAAGAGCACGGTCAGGATGACGGTAAAAAGATCCGCCTCCTCCCCTAAAGGCCTGCGCCGGGTGGTCGATATCGCCCTGCCGGCCGTCTACAACATCTACAACGCTGCCGCCACGGCTGCCGCCGCGGTCGCGCTTGGCTTCTCCGCCGAAGAGACCGGGGCCGCCATCGGGTCTCTGGCCAGTGTCCGGTCCGCCTTCGGCCGTCTCGAGACCTTTGACCTCGACGGGATCCGCCTGCAGATGATCCTGGTCAAAAACCCGGCCGGCTGCAACCAGGCCTTCACCTATGTGACCGGCTTCGGCGAGGACTACACCGCCGTCCTCTGCCTCAATGACCGGACCGGCGACGGGCACGATATCTCCTGGATCGAAAACACTGACTACGAAAAGCTCTGCTCCGATTCCCACCTCAAAAAGATCTATGTGGCAGGCGACCGGGCCAGGGAGCTCTTTGACAGGCTCAAGGAGGCAGGCGCCTGCGCTCCCGGCGAAGACCGCATGGAGCTGGTCACCGACTATGGACAGATCGTTGAGAAACTCAAAGAGGACAGGCGGACCGCCTTCCTCCTTCCCAACTACACCTCCATGATGGAGCTGCGCCAGGCTCTGAACAAGGAGACCGGGAATAAAGATTTCTGGGAATGACAGGCAAAACGGGCGGCTCACCCGAATAAAGAGACCGGGAACAGGGATTTCGGGAATGATAAAAAACCGCGCAGAGGGCAGAGAACCTGCCCGCTGCGCGGTTTTATTCTGTTCCTTTTACCGGTCCTCTCTGAAATAGGACAGGCCCAGGCTGGCCGGCGGCTGGTTCTCCCTCTTGTTGCGCATGCTGGTGATGATGAGCACGATGATGGTGACGATGTAGGGCAGCATCTTGTAGAGTTCCTTGACCGCCAGGTTCATCCCGGTCGGGATGTAGAGGTAGAGGATATAGAGGCCGCCGAAGAGGAAGGAGGACAGGACGCCGATGTCCGGTCTCCAGATGGTGAAGATGACCAGGGCGATGGCAAGCCATCCGCGGTCTCCGAAGGCGTCATTGGACCAGACGCCGTTGGCGTAGTCCATGACATAGTAGAGTCCGCCCAGGCCCGCGATCATGCAGCCGATGCAGGTCGCTCCGTACTTGTATCTGGTGATGTCGATGCCGGCCGCGTCCGCCGTCGCGGGGCTCTCGCCGACAGCCCGCAGGTGGAGGCCGGTCCTGGTGCTTCTGAGGATATAGGCCGCCGCCAGGGAGATGATGACCGCCAGATAGGCCAGAAAGCCGTAGGACAGAAAGACCTGGCCGAACCAGCCGGTGGTCGATGCCCCGGGCAGGGCAGTCCGGAAGGTATTGGAGGTCGCGGACAGGGCGATGGAGGGCACGTCCGCTCCGGTGAGTTTGATCAGGGATCCGCCGAAGAAGTTGCCGATGCCGACGCCGAAGGTGGTCATGGCCAGGCCCGTGACGTTCTGGTTGGCCCGCAGGGTCACCGTCAGGAAGCAATAGATCAGGCCCATGATCAGAGAGCCCAGCAGGCAGGCCAGCAGGGGGATCAGGATGGTCAGGACCGGATTCATGGCCTCCGGAGTCCCGCAGGCGCTCTCATAGAGGAAGGCCCCGATGACGCCGGCGATACCGCCCACGTACATGACGCCCGGGATTCCCAGGTTGAGGTTTCCGGACTTCTGGGTGATCGTCTCCCCTGTGCTTCCGAACATGAGGGGGATGCTCTGCGCGACGACGCGCGGGATAAAAGCGACTACATCAAACATTTGTCTTGTCCTCCCTCTTCTCTTCCGCCTTGTCTTCAGTCTTCTGCGGCCTGGGAGCAGCCTTGGCGTGTCCCCGGAAATGGAGCTGGTAATTGATGAAAAACTCGCTGCCGATGATAAAGAAAAGGATGATGCCGGTCAGGATATCCCCATAGGACTGATTGAGTCCATAGATGGTCGCGATCTCTCCCGCGCCCTTGCCCAGAAAGACCAGGAGGAAGGAGGAGAGGACCATGCCCAGGGGGTTGAACTTGGCCAGCCAGGCCACCATGACCGCGGTGAAGCCCTGGCCTCCGGCCAGGGTCGTCGTCAGGGTGTGCTCGGTGCCGGCCACCAGCAGAAAGCCGGTGAGGCCGCAGATGGCACCCGACAGAAGCAGGGTCCGGACGATGGTCCAGCCGACGTTGATGCCGACATAGCGGGCTGTGGCGACACTTTCTCCGACGACGGAGATCTCGTAGCCATGCTTGGAATAGGTCAGATAAATATACATGCCGATCGTGAGCACGGCGACACAGAGGATATTGAGCAGGTACTTGTTGCCCGCCACGACAGGGAGCCAGCCGCTCTCGGTGGCCTGGTTGATGATACCGATCTTGCCCGATCCCTTGGGGACCTCCCAGAGGATGACATAGTAGGCGACCAGCTGGGTGGCGACGTAGTTCATCATCAGGGTAAAGAGGGTCTCGTTGGTGTTCCAGGCGGCCTTGCAGATGGCGGGCAGCATGGCCCAGAAGGCGCCGGCCGCAAGAGCGGCGATCACGCTGATCAGGACCACCAGGCCTCCGGGGACCTTGTCTCCCAGCATGATCATGCAGGCGGCGGTCGCCAGGGCCCCGATCAGGATCTGTCCCTCACCGCCCAGGTTCCAGAAGCGCATGCGGAAGGCGGGGGTCAGAGCCAGGGAAATACAGAGCAGGATGGCGATGTCCTTACCCAGGATCCACATACGGCGGGCCGTGCCGAAGGCGCCGGAGAACATGGTCGCGTAGACCTGCAGGGGATTGAGGCCCGTTGTGATCATGGTGATCAGGGCGCAGACGATCAGGGCGATCAGGATCGCGGCAAGGCGGATCCCCCAGGCGGCTGTCCAGGGAAGGGCTTTGCGCTTTGAAATATGGATCAGAGCTTCTTTCTGTTTTGTTTGCAAAGTCATTCTCCTTCCTGCTGGCGCCTGTCAGGATCCGTTTTCTCCCGGTCTCCTGCCGCTGCCTGAGTCTCCGCGGAGGAACCGGCTTCTTCAGCGTTTTCCCCTGAATCAGCTGTGTCCTCCAGCATGGCCTCCATAGCATCTCCCAGATCCTCCTGGGTCTGCTCATCCTTTTCCTTTTCTTCCTGTTCCACTCTCTTGGAGCCTCCCAGCCTGGTCATCAGCATGCCGACCTCGTTTTTATCGGCCGTCCTGCCGTCGACGATCCCGCTGACACGGCCGCCGCAGAGCACGACGATCCTGTCGGAGAGCTCCAGGAGGACATCCAGGTCCTCGCCGACATAGACGACTGCCACGCCTGCCTTCTTCTGCTTGTTGAGCAGGTCATAGATGGTGTAGGAGGAATTGATATCCAGGCCGCGGACGGCGTAGGCCGTCAGCAGGACCCTGGGGGAATTGGCGATCTCCCGGCCCACCAGGACCTTCTGGACATTGCCGCCCGAGAGCCGTCTGACCGGCGTGGAGACGCCGGGGGTATTGACCTCCAGCTCCTCGACCACCTTCTCCGCCAGATCGTGGGGCTTTTTGCGGTTGGTAAAAATGGACCGGCCGCTGCGGAAGGACCGCAGCATCATGTTGTCGGACAGGTCCATATTTCCCACAAGGCCCATGCCCAGGCGGTCCTCCGGGACAAAGGAGAGGGCGATGCCCATCTGGGAGATCTCCAGGGGATTTTTGCCGACCAGGTCCTCTTTTTTGCCGTCGTCCCCGACATAGAGGATCTGGCCCGACTCCACCTTCTGCAGGCCCGCGATGGCCTCGAGCAGCTCCTTCTGGCCGCTGCCGGAGATACCGGCGATCCCCAGGATCTCCCCGGCCCGGATGTCAAAATAGACGTGGTCCAGGCGCAGCAGGCCCTCCGGAGAGGTCACGGTCAGGCCCTTGACCTCGATCCTGGGTCTGGGGTTGACGGGGTCCGGGCGGTCGATGTTGAGGGTGACCGCGTGTCCGACCATCATATTGGTCATCTCCTGGGGAGTGGTGTCCTTTGTCATCATCTCGCCGATATAGGCGCCCCTGCGCAGGACAGCCACCCGGTCGGACAGGTCCTTGACCTCCTGGAGCTTGTGGGTGATGATGACGATGGCCTTGCCGTCCCTGCGCATATTGCGCAGGACCGCGAACAGCTTCTCGGTCTCCTGGGGGGTCAGGACTGCGGTGGGCTCATCCAGGATCAGGATCTCCGCCCCGCGGTAGAGGGCCTTGACGATCTCCACGGTCTGCTTCTGCGAGACGGACATCTGATAGATCTTGCGGTCCGGGTCGATGTCGAAGCCGTAGGTCTCACAGATCTCACGGATGCGCTGCGCTGCCTTCGCGCGGTTCAGGCGCCCCTCCTCCTCGAGACCCAGAATGATATTCTCCGTAGCTGTAAAGACGTCGACCAGCTTGAAGTGCTGGTGGATCATTCCGATCCCGTAGCGGAAGGCATCCCTGGGAGACTGGATGGAGACCTCCTGCCCGTTGATAAAGATCTGCCCCTCATCCGGATAGTAAATGCCGGAGAGCATATTCATCAGGGTGGTCTTGCCGCTTCCGTTTTCCCCTAAAAGGGCGAGGATCTCCCCCTTTCGAATATCCAGGCTGACGTTGTCATTGGCCACGACCTGGCCGAATGTCTTGGTGATGCCGCGAAGCGCGACTGCTGGTGTTTTGTTGTCCAAATCCGGTCCTCCACCGTTATGAAATGATGTCTGAGACCCTCCGGGGTCCCGATGTACAGGCAAAAAGGCTGTCACATGAATTACCATGCGACAGCCTGTGCGCTATGATCTTCTGGCCCGGGGCCTTCAGAAATTACATCTTCTCATCAAGGAGCTTGATGCCGTCGATGCGCAGATCGAAATAAGGAGCCGAGCGGTACTCGGACTCATGGAAGTAGCCGTCGGAGATGACCTCTGTATCCGGTGTGTAGGCGGGATCAGTGTCGACATCCGCCTGATAGGAATCCAGATTCTTGCCGTCCACAGTGAAGGCGGCGGTATCAAAGACGTGGATCTCTCCGGACTCAAGCTGAGCCTTGACTTCCTCGATCTTTTCGGCAGTGCCCTTGGCGGCGGCCTGCTCGTTGACCTCTGTCAGGAGGACAGACTGAGTGGCCAGAGTGCCGGTCCAGTCCGCATCGATGGGCTGGCCCTTCATCGCTGCCTCGATCGCATAGACATAATAAGGGGTCCAGTCGATCCTGGAGGAGACGATAAAGGTATTGGGGCATGCGTTGACAGTGGAACCATTGTAGGAGATATTGGGGACTCCGGCGTTCTCGCAGGCTGTGGGAGCGCCCATGGAGTCGGCGTGCTGGCTGATCAGGACGCAGCCGTCGTTGATCAGAGTGGTAGCGCCCTCCTTCTCGGCGGTCTCATCATACCAGGAACCGGTGAAGGTAACTTCCATGGTAGCGGAAGGGCAGATGGAGCGTGCGCCCAGGAAGAAGGATGTGTAGCCGGAAATAACCTCTGCGTAGGTGAAGGCGCCGACATAGCCGATCTTGGCCTCGTCCTCTTTGATGGTGCCGGCCTCGATCATCTCGTTAAGCTTGAGACCTGCGGCGACACCTGCCAGATAGCGGCCTTCGTAGATAGAGGCAAACGCGTTGTGATAGTTGTCAAGACCCTCAGTGTGGGCCTTTGTGCCGGTGGAGTGGCAGAACTGGACCTCGGGGAACTCCTTGGCGGCCTGGATCATGAAATCCTCATGTCCGAAGGAATCCGCGAAGATGATGCCGCAGCCCGCGTCGACCAGGTCTGCTGCCGCGTCGTAGCACTCCTGTCCCTCGGGGATGTTGGTGCGGATCACGGCTTCCACGCCCAGCTGCTCACAGGCGGCCTTTGCGGCGGTGATAAAGTTGAGGTCGTAAGTGGAATTCTCATCGTGCAGCATGATGAAGCCGACCTTCATGGAGCCTGCCGCAGGTGCTGCCGCGCCGCCGGCCTCTGTGGATCCCTCGTTTGCCGCAGGAGCGCTGCCGGAACCGCCGGAAGAGGCGCATCCCGCGAGGACACCCAGGACAAGGACCATTGCGAGCAATACACTCAATACCTTTTTCATGATTTCCTCCCTGTTGAAAAAAATAAATGCTTTCTGACCGCGGCCCTTCCTTTCGTACCGGCCGCCGTCTGTTCTATGTAAAGCACCGGTCCGCAACTGTTTTTGTCTCTTGCTGACAGCTGCCGGCCAGGGCCTACATAACTGACGTTATATTACGCATCAAAAGAGGCTTTGTCAATCGCAAGACCGGAATTATCTGGTCATCGTTTGTACTTTGTCTATATTAAACACACTGTTTTCCGTTCCGCATCCGCGCGCGTCCCGCCTGTCCTCAGGCCGGGCCTGCATCTTTCACGCAAATCCGGGCCTCACCTGCGGGGCTGTGTCTGCCACGCAGGTGAGGCCCCCGCCCTCGGAGGTGCGCCTGCCGGTCAGTCCAGAAGTCCGCGGATCAGCCCGATCTCCTCTTCACTTATCCGGTCATCCACGGAGCAGACACCGGCGGTCAAAAGGACGATCCGGCCCCGGAGCTCCGGGTCCAGCATATCCGACAGGGCATAGACCATCTTTTTCACATCCTCCGTCCCGGAATTCCTGACCATATCGGCGAGCCGGTCATCGGGCAGGTCCAGGTCCGAGGCCTCCATGACCGTCCGCATGACAGCCAGCTCGGTCTCATCCAGGACGCCGTCAGCGGAAGCTGCCGTCCCGATGATGTCGGCGACAAAGGAGAGGCCCTGGGTCTCTCTGTCGATTTCCCTGAAGGCAGGAAGAAGGGCCGTGTAGGATTCCCTGATCAGGTCCAGCTTTTCTTCATGGGAATAATCCGTGATCTCCTGCAGCATATCGTACAGATCCGCCATATCTGCCTCCTCTCCTCTTTTCAGGGGACCGGCGGAGCCCTTCCTGCCCGGATCCCCGCCTCTGAAATCTCTGTAATCCAAAAAATCCTTTATATTGTAACATAATTCTTCGCTTCTTGTGATATTTCTGTGACCGATTTAATGTTATAATAAGTCCGAAACAGTTACAGTTCAGACCCACCTGAAACGCGAGGCGTTTTTGAGCGGTTTTCAGCGAAAAAACCCGAGTTTAACGGCGTTCAAGCGTCAACAATGCTTCGCATTGTTGTAGCGCATTGGAATCGCTGAACGCAGCGTTACATGTACACGCCCTTCGAGGGGGCGTGTACTGTAACGGCGCAAGAAAGGAAAACCCGCCCCGCCAAAGCGCGGTCATGTAACTTTTTACCTTGCGATCACAATAATATTATAGAAAAGAAATAGGAGGAGCAGGATATGAGTGATATTAAAAAAACCGGCGTACTCCCTGACGAACTGACCGGCACAGCCTCAGGCGGCAGCGGGTTGACCATGGACGAGCACTTTTACCACACAGTCTGCGGAACAGAGCTCGCCCAGCACCAGATCACCGGAGAGATGCACTGCCCCCACTGCAAAAAGGCCGTGCCCTTCAATGAGATCATAAAGTCCACTGCCCCGCCGGCCCCCCTGGAATGATCCTTCTGGGATGTTCCTGCAGGGCAGACCGGCAGCATCAGAAAAACCGGAGAGGGATCCCTCTCCGGTTTTTCTGTGTCATTTTGGTCGTCCCGCGGCACAGGCACCCTTATTCTCCCATCACCTGAAAAACGATATCCCTCACCCTGTCCCGGGTGTCACACTCGACCAGGGTCAGATTCTGCCAGGGCCCGATCGTGATCTTTCCATTTACAAAGGGGATCGTGATAAAGGGGGACAGGATCAGGGAATGGATATGGGAGGATCCGTTGTCGTCATGCCAGGTGTCGTGGTGGCGGTAGTGGATGACATTCCCCCGCTCGTCCCGGTAGGGCGCGATCCCCTGGAAGGCCTCCCGCACGTCATGGCGGACCAGGCCGGGCTCAAACTCCAGCGTCGTCAGCGCCGCGACCCCGCCCGTGGTAAAGCCGGTGATGATCCCGCTCCTGATCTTCTTTTCGGCGCAGGCCCGCGTGACGGCGTCCTGAAAATCCCCCGTCACGTCGATCATCCCCATATTTCCTTTTGTGTGATAGGTTTTCTCAACTGTATAAACTGCCATTTCAAACCTCCTTTATCAATCCATCAGCTGATATCTCATAAGTTGAGCAAATCTCCCGTTTTTCTCCATCAGCTCCTCATAGCTCCCCTCCTCGGCGATCGTCCCCTTTTCCAGGACCACGATCCGGTCACAGTCCCTGATCGTCGACAGCCTGTGGGCAATGACGATCCTGGTACAGTGAAGGGCGGCCAGGGCATCCGTGACCTTTTTCTGGGTCACATTGTCGAGGGCGCTGGTCGCTTCGTCCAGGATCAGCAGGGAGGGCTTCTGGGCTATGGCGCGCGCGATCAGAAGCCTCTGCTTCTGCCCGCCCGACAGGGTCCCCGTGCCGTCACTGACGATGGTGTACATGCCCAGCGGCATGGCGCGGACAGGACCGCAAGCACGATATCTCCCTGATTGATGGTCCCCATCATGAACCTGAACAGATCAAGGGCAGCCAGCTTTTTCTGCGGCAGGGGCCTGTAGTACATAAACGCCTCGCCGCTGATCCGGCTCTCATTCCTTCTGCTGATCACCACCCTGTCCCCGCTCGCCGGGTCCATGTAGTAATAGTATCCCAGCCTGTCAGGCAGGGCGGCAGTGATCCTGCCGCTTTCAAGGGTGCACAGATAGGCGCCGACCGCGTTCCTGTACCAGCCCCGGGGCAGCCTGCAGGGTCTTTGCATGACTCCGTTTTTCCTGAGGACCTCTGCCATATAGCTTTCCCCGTTCGCGCTGTAGGGATCAAAGTCGGGAGCATCGATCCTCAGATGACCGCAGATCGCCTTGAGCGCGATCGACCGGTCCAGCCTGGTATCGTCGCTTTTAAAGGTGATCTCCTTGTCCGGTTTGCTGAAGGAATCGTTAAAAGCCGTGTAGGCATTCGCCAGGCGCTCCTCGTCGTTTTTCTTTCTTGTACTAATCCTGTCTTCCATTATTTTTTCCGGCCATGCCGCCCGTCAGAGCGGCAGCGTTTAAACCATCGAAACAAGCTCGTAGTATTTTCCTTTTTTCGCGATCAGTTCCTCATGGGTTCCCGTCTCAACGACCCGGCCCCGGTCAAAGACAAGGATCCTGTCACATTGTCTGACGGTGGACAGTCTGTGGGCCACAATGATCGTCGTCAGCTCCCTCTGTCTTATGGCTTCCATGACCTGGTGTTCCGTCATGGCATCCAGGGCGCTCGTCGCCTCATCCAGAATCAGGATCTGCGGATTGGCGGACAGGGCGCGGGCGATCGCGATCCTCTGTCTCTGTCCGCCGGAGAGATCGCTCCCCCCTGAGGCCAGGATGCGGTCATAGCCCCCCGACATGTTGAGAATATCCGGATGAATGGCGGCCTCTTACGCCGCTGCCGCGATGTCGCTTCCCTTGACCGTCCGGTCCCACATGCATATATTGTTGCGGACGCTGTCATGAAAAATGGCGCTGTCCTGGCTGACCATGGAAAGGCCGGCGTGGAAACCATCCGCGTCGATCCTGCTGAGCGGCTTCCCGTCATAGAGGATCTGTCCCTCCCAGGGCTGCACAAGGCCCGCCAGGAGCTTTGCCATGGAGGATTTGCCGCTTCCAGAGCTCCCGACAATAGCAATGCTCTCCCCCTTTTTGATGGAGAGACTCAGGCCCTCGAACAGGGGCGGGACGGCCCTTGAATAACCGAAGGTCATATTTCTGATCTCTATGTCCCCGGTCAGGAGGTCCTGCCGCTCTTCCCCGGCGTCCTGTGGTCTCAAAAAGACCGCCTCCGGCTCATAGCGCCTGACATCCTGGATCTTGCTGACGGAGGTCGTGAGCTCTCTTGCCGTCTTTAAGTTATCGGCGATATTCCTAGCGGGCTCGGCAAATTTGACGACCAGGATCTGAAAGGCCAGGAGTATACCGATCGTCAAATTTCCCCTCATGATCAGGAGGGCGCAGATCATCAGAACGAGAGCTGCCGTCAGGTCCTGGATAAAGAGGGAAAAGCCTGTCAGCAGGGAAAGGGTCATGTTTTCCCGGGTCTTGCCCGAATTGACGGCCGCCTGCCAGGAGGCCCATCTGGAAAAGTATCCTCCCGCGACTCCCGATGTCTTGATTGTCTCGACCATATCGATCCCGGAGACCATGACGGCGTCCATCTGCATGGATGCGTTCATTCTCTGCTGCATAAAGCGGACTGTGAATGCGGATGCGGCCCGGTTGACCAGGATATTGATCAGGACCAGGGCGGTCACAAGAAGGGCGAGGACGGGATTGGCCCTGAACATGACCAGAAAATACAGGACGGCCATGACCATCTGAACCGCCGCGGGCACGATCTTGTCAAACAGAGCCTGGGTGACGGAGGAGGTCAGAGAAAGCCTCCCGATGAGCTCGGCCGGACTCCTCTGCATAAAGAAATCCAAGGGAAGACACAAAAGATGCCCGAACAGCTCCATGTTCTGCCTGATCCCGAACAGGCCCTTGATCCGGTAGTTGAATCCCTCGTGCAGGAGGTCAGCCGCCAGAGTCAGGTCTGCGTATGGATCCGTCCTATCCTCCCGGATCAGTGAGGCGGCCATGGAGAGCAGGATTTCCAGAGCCCGCTCTCTCCGATCCGGCTCCCTGGCGCCCGGTTCCTCCGGATCCGGTCCGCAGAGGGCCGGGGACATAAACAGCCCCCCGATCCCCGTCAGGAGGCCGGCGGTCCCCTTTCCAGCTTTTGAGAGATCCGTGCGGGACAGCCGCCTGATCAGTCTCAGGGTGTCAGACCTGCTCATTTCCAGCAGCTTTTCCGCTTCCTCCCCCCTGTCCGGCAGGACTTTTGCATATTTTGCAAAAAACAGGGCCATCCCCTGCAGACCCTTGCCGATCCCCTGGGAATACTGAGGGACCAGGTTCTCATCGAAGCTCAGAAAAACGCAGTCCCTGTCGGAAACGCGGACCTCAAGTTCTTTGATCTCTTCCAGCAGGCCGACGGCAGCCAGAAGGGCTTCTTCACAGGTCATCTGCCTCTGCGCCTCTTCCGCTTTCGCGCCGGTGTTCCCGGATAAGCCAGGGGCAGAGGCCGCGGAATCTCCGGAAAGGCCTTCCGGGAAATCCGCTTTTTCTCCGGTGTCCCCGGATAAGGCGGAGGCAGAGGTCGCGGAACCCGCTGAAAGATCTTCCTTAAAATTTTCCGTAAGGTCTGCCGCCTGCCTGAGGCGGACCCTCAGGTAATCGGTTTCAAAGCGCTTTTCCTCTTCTCCCATTTGCTGCAGGCAGAGGCCGGCATGGTCCAGGGCCGTGATCTCAAAAAAGTCTCCGACCAGGGAGTCTGCGTGAGGGGCCCCGCAGAGGTCGCGGCCGCCGGCTGTCAGGGAGAAATAGGGGATATCGCCCTCCTCCAGGCTCTCTCTTTCCCATCTGACCAGGGCTTCGGCGTCTTCCGTCTTCAGGTCCCTGAGCCTGTCCCCGAGCCGGTCCAGCTCCCTCTCCCTTCTGGCTGAGTCCTCCAGGAATGCCGGTGAATGCAGGTCCCGCAGGGTCAGGGCATAATAGGAGCTCGAGCGAAGCACAAAGCGGGAGGCCATATCCCTGTACTCATTTAAGAGGCCTGCGATCTCCTCCCTTTTGTCCCTGATGATATCATAGCCCCGGGAAAAGCCGTCCGCCAGTCTTTCTTCAAATCCCACCACAGTCCGTTTCTGTCCCCGGTAGACAGGCAGGGACTCCCCCGATTTCTCATAGAGGGGGCTCATCTGGGCCTTGCCCTGCAGGAGCATGGGCAGAGCCATGGTATTGGCGGAGGAAAAAAGAATCCTCTTTATGACAGGGTCGAGCTCTTCCATGTCCCGGTAGTCCGTTCCCTCAAAGGGGCTGCGAATGGGCGTGATCAGGGTTTCCAGATCGATGCAGACCGGAAAGCCCCCGGACGCGACAATGTTTTCAAAGTGCATGTCATTGCTGCCCAGGCTCCGGAAGAGGGAGAGCAGGATGCCAAAGCGGTAAAAGTTGGTCCCGATGTCCTTTTCGTCCTCCAGGCCAAAGGCTCTGACCGCCTCGACAAATCCGTAGTCCCCGCCAAAGGACAGGACAGAGGGCGCCCGCATCTGTCCATCAAAAAAAGAGGCTGCCAGCCTGGCAAACAGCTCATCCGGACCGCAGTCCCGGGGTTTGTAATAGAAGGCCCCGCCCTCGGTCTCCACCCGCAGGACGCTCGAGCCGTGAAGATGGCAGTCAGCTCCCGAGGAGGACAGGCGGCAGATCCGTCCCATGTCCCAGCCCTCCAAAAGCCCGCGCCGGATCCCTTCCCTGCCGGCTTCCACCCTGGATACAAAGCGGTCGATAAAGTCCCTGAAGTTGCGGCAGACTGCCTGGCGGCAGCGATCCAGCTCCTCGTATTTTAAAAAGGGATCCCCCGGCCCCCTCAGCCTTCCGGCCACAGCCTCCCGGGCCTCCTCCCTCTGCTCCGGACTCACGAAGGAAGGACCCAGCACAGAAGCAGGGGCGATCCTTTCCAGCTCCTCCCTGCAGATCTCGGAAACGACCGGATTGGCAAGGTCGGCAAGTCTCTTTCCCAGGATCTCCAGAGCGGACCCGACTCCCTCCTCCGTCAGCAGGTCCTTCTGCGCCATATAGGCTCTCTCCGCTTCAATATAGGGATTGATAAAATCGAATACTCTCTCCATCTTATTTCTCATAAAAAGAGTTCCTGAAGATCACTCCCCAGGAACCCCTTTTCTTTCGCTTTGGACCTGCATTACAAAAGGAATCCCAAGCTCTGCAAGGCCTCTGCCAAGGCGGCCGCGGACAGGTCGTCAGCAGGCTGCCAGAGAATATGCCCCCGCGGCAACGCCCACGGTTGTGATCGTTGTGACAGGAGTTGTCCCGCCGGCGACTTCGTCGAGCTGGGTCTTGTCAAGCTTTCCCTCTTCCGCGATCGTTCCCGCGTAAGCCTTGAGATCCTCCGCCGTCGCATCGATCCCGAACTCCTTGATGATATCGTCAAGGCTCTTGCCGGCTTTGACGAGTTCAGCGACTTTCTTCTTCATCTCATTATCAGCTGCGATCTTGTCATAAAATTCCTTAATGGTCATAGATATACTTCCTTTTTCCTTATAGATCTGACAGGGCCTTCACGATTTGTGAGCAGGAAAAACTACTGCTTTGGGCCTCCTGCCATATAAATACTACAACAATCCGGCGTCCGGACGCAACGGGGTCCTGGCCTTCGACCTCTCCCCGGTCCTTTTTCCCTGTGTTTTCCTGTGTTTTTTTGTCCGGCCTTTTCCTCAGGGCATATCCTGATCAGCTCGCTGTATAATGAAAATCAGGGGTACTTTCCATAAAAAGCAGGTTCTTATTCTGTTATGGCAAAGCAGCGGACGGGAAGTCCTGTGGCGCCCTCGATCCTGGGCCAGATTGCGAAAAGGACCGCTCCTGCGGGCGCAACCTGATCCAGATTGCAGAGGACTTCCACCTGGAGCTTGCCCTTTGCAAGGACATACCTTTCACAGGCAAGGTCCCCGGCTTTGGCCGCCTCCGCGGACGCGTCGGTATCAAGCGTCTCATGGCCGTTGGCCGCGGCGTTGCGCTCCTCATAAATATATTTCAGTGCTTCCATGGACCACCCGGGGAAATTCTCACTGCCGTCCTCCGCAATGCCCGAAAGGGCATCCATGTCCGGCCACCTCTTGGACCAGTCGGTCCTGAGCGCCACGAAAGCGCCGTCCGGGATTGCGCCGTACCTGGCTTCATAGTCTTTAATATCCTGCACGGTCACCGCATAGTGGACATCCTCTGCCACCTTGTCGGTGATATCCACGACGCAGAGCGGATAAACTCCATGCTCTATGCCATATTCCTCGGAAAGGGCACCGTCTTTTACGAAGTGACCGGGGAAATCAATATGGGTTCCGAACTGACCGGGGAATTTAAAAGTATGGATCCGGCAGTCCAGCATGGGATTGCCCCAGTCAAAGACCACCTTGCACAGTTCCACGCTGCCCTCAGGGATTCCCGCCCAGTAGGGACTGTCATTATTCAGGCTGTGGGAGAGTTCGACCCATTTCATCTTCTTTGCAGTTTCCAATGCTTCCCAGAGTTTACGTTATGAAATATATTAATAATGTTAATATTCATTCAAATATTTTAATATAAT
>CAMNFJ010000063.1:0-15254 GCA_946536955.1 uncultured Lachnospiraceae bacterium | reverse complement strand
CTGGCTTAGGTTGACAGAAGGTTGATGTTTGCTTGCCCACATTGGGGACGGTTCTACTGACTCATCCCATGAAAATCTTCAAATGTCTGAGGGTGGTCTCGCGGATGGCGTTTTCCAGGATATGGTCAAAGCCGACAGGGTCGATCTTGTCAGGGTAGTCCTGGAAGTACTGTCTGGCGGTGTCCAGGTAGGCGTGCTTGATGGCCGTGGAGACATTGACCTTGGCGCCGCCGTTGTAGATGAGCCTGCGGAAGGTGTCCTCAGATAAGCCGGTGCCGCCATGGATGACGACGGGCGCATCGATGGCTTCGCGGAGCTGCGCGACAAGGTCGAAATTGATCTTCGGGGTCCCCTTGTAGACACCGTGGGCGGTCCCGATGGCGGGAGCGAAGGCGTCGATGCCGGATTCGCGGACGAAATAAACGGAGTCCTCGAGGCCGGCCAGGGAGGCGTCGTCCTCCGCGACACTTATTGCGTCCTCGACGCCGACAATGCGGCCGAGCTCACCTTCGACCTGGACGCCCCGGCTGTGGGCGTATTGAACGACTTCGCGGCAGCCGGCGATGTTCTCCTCGATGGGGAGTCTGGAGCCGTCAAACATGACCGAATCCCAGCCGGCCTCGACGCAGGCTTTGGCAAGGCTGATGTCCTGGCAATGGTCCAGGTGGATGAGCACATTGACGGGGGCCTCCACCGCCAGCTGGCGCAGCATACCGCCCAGCTCGTCAGGGCCGAACTCCTTCACCGTGGCGACAGAGGTCTGCAGGATGACCGGCACGTCCAGCTCCGCGGCGGCCTTGACCACCGCCCGGGCGGACAGGTAATTGAAAATGTTGAAGGCTCCGATGGCGTACCGGTGTTCCTTGGCCTGCTGCAGTTCTTCGAGAAATGTTTTGATTATCATCATAAGAAAGCACTCCTGTTCTATCAACTCATCTGTTATCTATAATCCTAACCTTTTTTTCTGACGTTTACAACATATCGAAAGAGTCACGGGTCTCCCCGTGACTCTTTCGCTGTATATCTCCCCGCAAAGTCGATCAAATTGTAACATGCCGGGTGACTGTGCCGATGGCTTCAGCGACTCCGTAATGCGCCAAAATAATGTGTTGCGGGTGACTCCCCAAAATGAGTCAATCTGTTACGCCCCCAGTGACTCACTCCGGAGGAGGAGCAGGATGAGGGCGATGGCGGCGAGGGCGGCGCCGTAGAGGAGGGCGCGGGTGGTGCCGGGGCCGCCGGTGGCGGGCAGGGCGTAGCCGGTGGAGTTGGAGATCCTGAGGGTGTAGACCTCTGTGGTCTCGCCCTTTGTCTTTCCGGCTCCGCTCATGGAGAGGGTGGTGCCTTCGTCGTAGGTCACGTCTTTTGCGGTGACGGTGATGACGACGGGGGTAGTCTTGATCTGGTAGTTTTCCGGAGCCTTTGTCTCCACCAGGTGGTATCTGCCGGTGAGGAGTTCAAAGACGCTGTTTTGTGTCTCGTCGCGCAGGAGGCCGTCGGGGCCGGAGGTGAGGCCGGTGTAGAGGGCGGGTTCCTGGCGCTCTTCTTTTCCGTCCGCGGTCTCGAGGCGGTAGAGGTCAAAGACGGCGCCTTCGAGGCCGGATCCGGCGGTGTCCGAGATGTCCACCTTTTTGAAGCTGACTTTTTTGGACTGGTAGTTGAGGATCTCCAGGGAATAGCGGTATGTGCCGTCTTCGTCTGTCTCTTCAAGGAGGGAGACGTGGTCGGGGTGGTCGCCCAGGGTGATCATGCCGGTCTCGCTGATGGTGAGGCGGATGTAGGCGGGCAGGAGTCTGTAGCCCTCGAGGGTCTCCTTCTCCCGCAGTTCGTAGGTCCCGGCGGCCAGGGTGGTGTCGATCCCGGGGATCGCGCCGTCGGCTCCGGTCACGAGGGCTTCATAGCCCACCATGGGGGTGGGGGAGATCTGGGTGACGCCGTCCACGGTGTGCTGCTTGTGGAGGGCAAAGGTCACGCCCTGGAGGGGCTCCGAGGAGGCCCCGTCCTGTTTGACCGCCTTGAAGGTGAGGGGGCGGTTTTTGAGGGTCAGGGTCTGTTTTTCGTCAATGGTCTCTACAGTGTAGTAGTCGGGCTCCACGCCCTCGACCGTCAGCCTGGTCCCGGTGAGGGTCAGGGTCACGGGAGCCTCCAGGCCGCGGAAAGCTCCGGGGGTCTTTGTCTCGGTCAGGGTGTAGGCGGCGCCGTCGCGCAGGAAGGCCTCGGTCAGGAACCCCTTTTCGTCGGAGGTGAAGGTGCCGATCGTCCCGCCCTCGTCGGACTTGAGGGTAAAGACGGCCCCGGCCAGGGCCTTGCCGGCCCAGTCCTGTTTTCTAATCACGATGCCGGGCCGGCCGTTGGTGACGGCGTCCACCCGGACGTTGGTGTTGTCCTCCACGGTCCCCTTGTCATAGGTGACGGTGTACTTGAAGGGGGAGGTCGCGGATTCGCCCTTCTGGCGGCCGGTCAGGGTCAGGTCCCCGCCCTGCGCGATGGGGGTGACTGTACCGGGATCGGTCACGAGGCCCTCTTCGCTGACCGCCGGGTCGCTGTTGGAGAGGGTGACCTCCCGGATCTCATACTGGTCAAAGGGCACGTTGACCGGCAGGTGGGGGAAGTACCAGTAGAGGGTCTTTTCCCCGTAATTAAGCCGGCGGACGGTATCGGGGACCAGGGTCAGGCTGTCCTCCGCGGCGCCGGTAAAGACGGCGAAATACGTGGGGGCGCGGTCGGCCATATAGTCCGCGTCGGTCCAGGACTTGTTGACGCGCAGGCCCCAGCCCTTGAGGTTGCAGACATCCACGTGGGGGTCCGCGGCGGCGGAGACCGTGTCGGTGACGCCCGTCATGGCGTCCGCGGTATTTCCGCTGTAGCCTTCTCCGTTATACTCATATTTCTGGAAGGAATAGCCGTCCGGAATCTCGGCGGGGCGCTCCACCACCCCGAACTGCGTCCCGGCCAGGACATGGCGGACCTCGACCGTATACCCGGTCGGGATCCTGGAGATGGAGCCGTTGGGAGAGGTGGCGAAGACGGTGGCGGCCTTTTCCTCCTCGGTCAGGTCATCGTAACTGGTCTTGCCGACCGGCGTGAATTTCTGCCCGGCGGGGTCCCAGACGCAGTAGCTGCCGCTCGCATCCCTGACGCGGTATTTGTGCATGCCGGCGGGAGCCGGCGCATCCGCGAACTCCGTGCCCAAGGACAGGCGGAAGCTGAATTCGGTGCTGTCCTGGTCCGCGGTGATCTCAGTGACGCCGTCTTCCTTAAAGAGTTTCTTTTTGATGGTCAGGTTCCGCAGGGCATCCGGGTCGACCTCGTTGGTGTAGGCGACCCTGGCCCGGTCCGCCGTCGTCGCGTTCTCAAGGCCGAAGTCCTTTCTGTTGGCAGCATAGCCGTCTCCGACTGTTCCCCCGAGCTCTTCCCCGTTGGCCTCGACTTTGCTGTAGACATCCGTGTCGACCCCGCACTCCACGATGCGGTACTCGGTCATCCCGTCGGGGAAGTTGATCTCCGCGGCCTCGTCCGGCTTGAGCAGGAAGACATCCTCATAGGGGATGCCGCCGATGGTCAGGGAGGTCCTGTAGGTCACGGGATTTTTGGTCCCCTTGTAAAAGACATAGTCGTCGGTCCGCATGGGGTCCTCCGCCACCAGATTGGTCAGGCGGTGTTCCTCTCCGTCCCTGGTGTACCAGATCTGATAGGGGAACTCGGCCAGGACGGACTCCGATTTGTCCACGCCGGAGAGGGTCTTGGACAGCTCCACGGTCCCCGCTTTGATCGAAGCCAGGTTAAAGCGCATGTGGAGGTTGGAGGCGCCTGCGCCCCGCTCCAGGTAAAAGATCTTCATGGTGTGGGTCGTATAATCCTTGAAAATATACTGGCCGTCGGCATTCTGTGTAAAAATGCCTTCCACATAGGCCTGGGCCTCCCGGTCTGTATGGCCGCGGCCCTTGTAGTTGTTGTAAAAGAGGTCGCGCAGGGTCGTGCGTTTTCCGTTGACCACGACCTCGCCGGTCCTGTAGTTGACCGTGCCGGCCAGGGCGTCGTGGATGCCGCCCAGGTCGATGATCAGCTCGCCGTCCACATAGAGCCAGAAATCGTCGTCTCCGGTGAACTCATAGATGATGTCGTGGCCCCAGTCGTCCAGGCCGTCCGGTGTCTGGGTGAAGGAGGCATTGACCTCCATGCCCAGGTAATAATCCGGCGACGTCGGATTCTGGATGTGGTGGAGCTGCTCGTTTTTCCTGGGGTCGGTGTCCGGCAGATTGCCGCCCAGGGCGGTCGTTAGATTTTTCTGGGTGGAAAAAACGCCCGCCTTCAGGTCGTTGTAGGGGAAAAACTGGCCGTGGGTGTAGAACTTGCCGCTGCCGCCGTCGGTCGTGCCGATCTCCTTGTAGACGACAAAATTGTTGCTTTCCTGGTCCAGGTGGGCGAAGTTCTGGACGCTGTCGTACTCGTAGTAGCCGGTCCCCTCATAGATGCTGTCTATGAAGAGATGGTTGACCTCCTGCGCGCTGCCGAACCACTCGGACAGGTTGTTGCCGCCTTTGGTCTCGGGATAGCCGTTTTCCGCAAGGGCCGTGGAGAGGAGCTTCTGCTCCGTGTTCCCGTTCTTATAGCCGTTGTCGCTGCCCAGGAAGGTGCTCATGGCCTGCCTGTCATTGAAGTTGGTCATCTTCATGGTGATGCCGTGCTGCGTGTGATCGACGGTCTTGACGACGGTCAGCTCATCGTCCACGGGGATGTCCTGCATGACCGCGAAATAGAAGTCGTCGGCCTCGGCCTGGGGGCAGGCGACGATCCTTCCCGTCTCCCGGTCGGCCCTGAGCCCGATATAGGAATAGTGGGCGTCATCCCAGGCCAGGATGGTGGAATAATACTGGCCGTCCCGGCGGCCGTTGAGGTTGATGCCGATGGTCTTGTCCGAGAGGATCTGCCCCTCGGAGGCCTGGGGCGCCATGTATTTTTCCGAGTACTGGTTATAGAGCTCGTAGTAATGGTTGGGATCCGTGGTCCCCTCCCAGTAATATTCCACGAAGTTCCAGAGCAGGGAGTTGAGGCGGGAGCCGACCCAGTCGATCGAATCCCCGCTCTCGTAGCAGCGCACCAGACTCCCGTCGTGGTCCACGGCGTAAAATTCATATTTTTTGGCCGCGTCGTTCCAGACGCGGGTGTAGACGATGATCCTGGAGCCGTTGGTCACGGCCTGATCCGAGACGCTGACCTTGCCGGCCGAATAGGTCATAAAATAGTCGGCCGTCAGCTCGGACAGCTCCACCAGGCGGAGCCACTCGCTGCCGCCTGCGGCAGAGCCGGCCTTGAAGCCGGTGTCAATATTGCCGGAATAGGACAGGATGGTACTTCCGGCCCTGAGGCTGATCTCACCCTCGTGGGCGCCCGTGCCCGGAACCACCCGGAGGCGGCAGGAAGCATTCTTCTCCGCCGTCAGGGAGATCCTGCCGGACTGGACCTTCAGATAGTGGCGGACCCCGTCGATCACGGTCGAGAGGGAATAGTAATCCTGGCCCTCCCACTCAAAGGTCCACTGAGTGATCTCGCTGTCGTCGGGCACAAAGAGCTTGTCCGCGTCATTGCCGGCCCTGGCCATGACCGTCAGGGCCAGGGCGTCCAGATGGTCGTCCTCCGCGGCCCCCATCATGGCCTTGCCCGTCGTACCCTCGGTCCAGTGCATGAGGCCGTAGGTCTTGCCGTCAAGCCCGTACATATCCCCGTCCAGGTCGGTCCTGTTCCAGAGATAAAAATAGTTGTTGCCGTCATTGGCACTGGTCCAGGCCGCGATGTGATTGCCGTTTGCCCCGTTCCACATGTTCCAGTAACGGTTGCCGTTGTTCATGCGGAAGCGCCCGCTGTTGTCCACCTGGACATGGAAGGCGGTCCGGTAGTCCTGGATCGTAGTCAGGTAGAGATTGGCGTCCCCTGTATTGCGGGCATAGTTTCTCGCATCGTTTTCATCCAGGCAGTAGATATAGTAGTAGTCCTCCTGTCCCTCGACAGGCTCAAAATAATAGGGCACAGCCTCATCGGCCGGATAGCTTTTGGCGGGCTTGGTCTTGACGATGCCGGTGGTATTTTTGTCCTGGGACCCGATGGCGGTCTCCCCCGTCAGATAATAGCCGCTGGTCGTGCCAATGTAGAGCCCGCGGACCGCAAGGGCATCCAGGTCCTCCATGGTCCCGATCTGTTCCCAGCCGGCGGGCACGGCGGAAGGGCCCTGCACGATGGCATAGGCGGAGAAACCGGTCGTATCGAAGGTCACGATGTTGCCGTCCGTCTGCGTCCGGATCTCCTCTGTCTCCTCGGCGTCCGTCCTGTCACTGCTCACAAAGTGGACCACGGAAAAGTCCTCTGTTCCCCCGTCCGTATCCAGGAGCTCCACCTCCACGGAGACCGGCCGTTTGGGCTGCAGATAGCTTCCCTGTGCGTCCACGATGGAAATGTCAAAGATCCGGGCATAATCAAACCCGCCCGCGCCCATGGCCAGGGCCGTGCGTCCCAGATAATCCTCATATTCCTCCCCGTCCAGCTCGGTGACCTCCAGGCCCGCGTCTCCGGGGATGCCCGCCTCCGGATCACAGGAGACGGTGATCATATAATTGTGGCCGTCGCTGGCCAGGATGTATTTTTCGATGACGGTCACAACGACCGCAAAGACCGAGAAGCCATCCGTCTCAAAGGTGACCTGGTCCAGGGTATTGTCGGCCGCCTCGGCCTGGGTCTCCAGGACCCTGGGCGTCTCCTCGCTGCCCTCGAAGTGGACCGTGCTGACCTCCTCCTTTTCGCCGTACTCGATGGGGTCGTGGTAGCTGATCTGGACCGAGACGGGCCCCTGGGGCTGGACCTCCTCCCCGTCCGCCATGATCTTGATATCAAAAAGCCTGACCTGGGTGACCTTCTTGACCGTAGAGGTCCCGGCCGAAGCTGCGGCAGCAGCAGCGGAGTTCGACTCCGCGGAGGTCGTCCCCCCGGAAGCCGCGCCGGAGGTCTCCGCTCCCGCGGCACCGGTCTTTGTCCTGTCTGCTTTTTCCCCGCCGGCTTCTGTGGTATCGGCTTTTGCCTCATCTGTTTTATCTGTTCCGGCGGAGCTGCCCGCGCCGGCGTTTTCGTCCCCGGGATCACTATTTGTAAAAATACCATCCCCGGCTGCTTCGCCGTCTTTGTCTGCGGAATCGCTGTTGGTGAAAATGGCGTCCTCGCCAGCTTCGCTGTTTTTGTCCACGGAATCGCTGTTCGTGAAAAGGGCGTCCTCGTCTTTGGAATTACCGCCTGTGAAAGGATCTTCCCCGGCAGCTTCGCTGTTTTTGTCTGCGGAATTGCCGTCCGTGAAGGGGTCTGCTCCGGATGTTTTTTCATTGTCAGAGTCAGCCGTTCCAGTAAACGAGTCCTGACCGGCTGCTTCCCCGGTCTGAGGGCCGCCGGCTGTAAAATCCTCTTCCGGGGAAGCTTGTCCCGCGGAGCCGGCATCTGCAAAGGGATCCGAAGAGCCGGCGTTTTCCGCGAAAGCATCCCCGTCAGAGAAGCCTTCCGTGAAGACCGTTTCATCCGCCGCGCCGTTCCCGGCAGGATCAGCATCTGCGAAAGGATCCGCCAGAGGGACTCCGGCCTCGGGGACGTCTAAGGTCGTCTTCCTGCCGTTTTTATCAGGATTTTTGCCGGTCTGCGTTCCGGTCGTTTCCCTGCTGTCTGCTTTGGCCAGGCTTTGATTGCTGCCGGCTCTTGATTGATTGCGAAGCCTTCCGCGGGCCGTCAGAGCGCTCCCATCCGCGGCGCCGGCATCCGCAGTGCCGACCGCTGCCTCCGCCTGCTCGCGGTAACCGTCATATTTCTTCGTGTTCTCCTTGATTTCATGCACGTCAAGGTAGGCACCCGCCGGGATGCCTGCCTCTTCTCCGTAAGACACGGTCACTGTGAAATCCTTTCCCTCATATTTGAGGGTGTCCGCGACTCCCTGATAGACGCGGGAAGGGCCGGCCTCTTTGCTGTCATCAGTGCCTTCACCGGCCTTGTCCGCAGCAGATGCCGCAGACCCGGAGGCTGCTGCCGATGCGGTGGAGTCTGTGCCGGCTTCGCCTGCCGCCTGAGCGGTGCTGCTCTTTGCGTCAGCCTGGTCCCCTGCGCCGTTTTTCGTGGATCCGGCCGCAAAGTCTTCTCCGGACGTCTTTTCGTCCGCTTTCTTATCCCCGGATCCTTCCTGTCCGGACTTATTTTCTCCGGATTTCTTTTCTCCGGATTCAGCTTCTTCTGTGGCATTTACTGCCTTTTTCGCGGTGGACGAGGAGCCCGCCCCGGCATCCGCAGTTGAAGAGGTCCCTGCTTCCGTCTCTCCGGCGGTCTCTGTATTCTCTTCCTTGTCTCTGTCCGCTTCCCGGCCGTCGTCTGTCTTCTCGGTGGAGGAATCCTCCGCCGCTCCGTCCTGCGCTCCTTCCCGAACCTGCTCCTGTCCCTCTGACATGATGTAGAGAGTCCGCCCGGTTCCGGTATCCTCTTCCGCCGGATTTTTTTCTCCCTGATCCTCTTCTGCCGGATCTTTTTCCGCCGGATCGCCGGCCGCCTCAGAGGCTCCGCCCGGCGACTCGTGCCCGTTCTCCTCCTCCGTGGTAAAGAAGGTCTGCCTTTCCTCCGCGGCGCTCTCCTCTCCGGCATTCTCTATGACCGGATCCTGCCCGGCAGCATGGTTTTGTCCTGCGGAAAATCCCTGCATGGGATCCTGCCCGGCGCCTGTCTCCGCGGTGCTGTGGTCTCCCGCCTCGTCCGCGTTCTGGAACTGGGTCTCGCTGCTCCATTCCTCCACGCCCCACTGGTCCGTGGAAAAACCATCAGGCTCCCCGCTGCCGGCCGCCGGGTCGTGGAAGGTGATCCCGCCGTCAGAAAAGGCATCGTGGGAAGCTCCTGCCGACTCCTCTGCCCAGTCCGCGGAAGCACCGCTCTGATCGGCCCAGCTGTCCGGGGAACCGCCTGCGGAGTCCGAAAAGGCATCTGGTGCCCCATTGCCGTCGATGCCCGTAAATTCCTGCGGGTCATCTCCCGCAGTACTACTTTCCTGCATGCCTTCAAGGCCCTGGGCGGATCCGCCGTCAGAGCCTTCTGTCCCATCCATATTTTCTTCAGGCGCCTGCCCGGCAGCGGACTCTCCCGCGCCTTCCGCATCGGGATCCTGCAGACCTTCTTCACCGTCCGCAGCCTCCCCTGCGCCTTCCGTCTCATCTTCCTGCAGACCGTCCGCGTTCTCTCCCGAGCCTTCCGCGTCACTGTCCGGCAGGCCGTCCGCTTCCGCGTTCCCGCCGGCGTCTTCCGCATCCTGCAGACTGTCCGCTTCCGCATCAAGCCCGCCGTCTCCGGATTCCTCAGAGGTAATGAAGCTGTCCTCTTCCTCCTGGCCTGGGAAAGGATCTCCCAGGACGACCTCAAGCGGCTCCTCCTCGGCGCCGTCTTCAGAATCGCTGTCGTACATGCTGGCAGACATCTCCCTGGTGACGTTTCCGGCCTGCAGAGTTCTGTCTGAAAAGCGATAAAGGCCATAGGAAATAACGACCACCAGTGCCAGCAGCACCGCGATCCCCTGCTTGAAGAATTTTTTCATGAAATCTCTTCGTTTTTTCATAGGTCTTTATCTCAGCCTCGTGATAGTACGTTTCATCTCTCTCCCGGCCATGCCGGGGATAAAACCCTGTCAGAAATAAGCCCCTGACAGAGACAAGCTCCTGCCAGGAATAAAGGCCCGGCCGCACAAGCCGCAAAGGCCTGTAACCGGGAATCCTTCGCAGAAACAGGTTCTTATGCTTTATCTTACCACACAGCATCTCAATAAAGACGTCAAAGAGCAGGCACAGGATGAGCAAAATATGTAATATTTTGACGTCCTGTACATCCGAATAATAGTCGATAAAATGTGCAGCCTGAAGGGGAAAATGTGTCCTTCCCGCCCGTCTGCGCATCACAGTTTCCTGATCATCGCGGACTTCCGGTAGAAGGCGATCCCGTAACAGAGGATCTGCTCATAGCCGTCATCCAGGTTTTTTGCGTACTCCTCATCCACGATCTGTTTTAAAGCCTCTTCGCAGTCCTTTTCCATCTGCGCCGCACTGTCAGACTTCTTCGCCTCGATGATCATGGCTCTTCTGCCATCAATATCAGTCAGCTGCAGATCCGGTCTGCCAAGTCCCCGTTCCTTATTTGACTCCGTCTCATATCCCCTGCCCACAAAAAGGCCCGCCATAAAAGCGTGATAATAATCCTCGTGGTAATCCATGTAGCTGATCGTTTTCCACAGAAGATCTGACATAAGCCTGGACGCTGTTTCCGTCTCGCCGGCCCACAGGGCATCCATCAGAGCTTGTTGTTTTGAGATATCCAAGGTTTCTGTAAAATGCGTTGCCACAGCATCCTGAAAAATAGCGGCTATTTCCATATTGGGAATCTTCAGTGTGACTGTGTCTCCCACCTCCTCTGCATACGCTTTGGTCAGGTAACCGGTCATCAACAACACGCTCCAGAGATTCTGTTCCGTTTCGTGCAGAATATCATAGGTGAGTTCATCAGATACCGTCTCTTTGATAGTCCCCCTGTTCATCAGGGCCTCAAACTTACCCGATACTCTGAAACGGCCAACGAACTCTTTGATCACACCGTTGCTGCTGGTGTTTTTCCAATAGTTTTTAGGGTTCGACGCCGGTTTAAAGAGCAAATCGGAAACATAACTCACCACATCCCATGGGCAGTACACGGATGTGGTCCCGAATAAATAGCCGTCATACCATGACTCGAAAGTATCCGCCTGAGCCTCCAGGCCGGCGGCGGCCAGAAGCCGGTCCACCTCTTCCCGGGTAAAACCGAAATAACTGCTGAACCGTTCGTCCAGCACAGAATAGGATGCAAAATTGTTTGTACCGGTAAAGATACTCTCCTTGGCTATACAGAGGCATCCGGTGATCACAGCAAACTTCAGATACTCATTCGTCTTAAGGCTTATGCTGAGCATTCCCTTGATCACGTCAAGCATCTGCACATAATACTTGTTTTCATCAGTATTCTTCTCGCTCGCCTTTGCAAGCGGAACATCATATTCATCAATCAGCAGGATCACCGGCCTGCCATATACTGCATGCATCATGCGCATGATGGTTTTGAGAGAGTTTTGCAGATCCGCATCCGTTGCTCTCTGATACATCAGCCGTTCAAAAACTTCCGCGTCAGCCCCGTTGACCTCTTTGTGTGAAGGCAGTCGATCCAGTTTTTTACACAGGTCAGCGATCACTGCTGCCAGCTTCGCATAAGCTTTTTCGAAAGTCAGACCGTCCACATCCTTAAATGACAAGGACAAAACAGGGTACTGATTCATCCACTCCCCGCAGAAATCCTCATGCCGGGTGATATCAAGTCCCTCAAACACAGTCCTGCTATCGCGGTTTCTATCAAAGAAGCTTTCCATCATGCTCATGTTGAGCGTTTTGCCAAAGCGGCGGGGACGGGTAAACAGAGTGACCTTATTATTCGTCTGCCCCACAAGATCATATAATAAGTCTGTCTTATCCACATAATAAAGACCGGCTTTTCTGATCTCGTCGAAACTCTCGTCCCCGACAGCGATTCTGATTGCCATCCCGCAGACCTCCTGCTCATGCGCGAAAATACGGTGTGATCCATCAAATGGATTTTAACACTTCCAATACTCTTTTAAAAGGAGGCTTTCCCGCTTTCCCGGCAGGCTTTTCCCCTGGCGGAAACAAAATTCATCACCGCCCTGACAGCCTCCTTCTGCTGGTCCTCTGCGGAAATTGTGGCCTCCCCGTCTCCCTTCTGAAAACCGTAATTTCCGAACCCGGCGTGGTTGCCGCCCCGGATCACATATTCCGTAAAATCCGCAGGCGCATACTCCCGCCCCTGCCGCAGAGCCTGCCTGTTCAGGATCCGGTCCTCCGACCCGTAAATACTGAGCTCCTGCAGGGAGTCGTCCAGCTTCTTCGTCGGATAGGCCGCAAACAGGATCACACCGTCCAGGTTGGGGGTGCAGGATGTATTGGATGCAGCAAAGGAGGCCGCCATCGCGCCTCCCAGCGAATGCCCGCCGACATAGCGCTGCGTGTAACCGGCAAAGGCCGGATCCTCCAGGACCTCCGCCGCCCGCCTGGCACCAAAGACAGCCAGACGAAAGGGCATTTTGACCAGACAGGCGTCCATCCCCTGCTCTGCCAGCCGGCGCAGAAAAGGCGCATAGGCAGTCTCCCCCACCTTCGCCCCCGGATAAAAGACCAGAAGCCTTTCCTCCGAAGGCCCGTCGAAAAACCAGCCGTCGTCCCTTGGCTCCACCCGGACGGCCGCATCGGAAACAAGCGCCTCCGCGGCAGCTTCCTCCGGATGATAATAGATCGATACATAAGCAAAAAAAGCGATCCCCACGGCGAGGACCAGGCCTGCGGCTGCGAGCAGCAGGATCCTGAGGACACGCCGGGGGGATGTATGGGGACGATGGGAGAAGGCAGTCGTATTTTTCATAGGTTTCATATCCATCAAAAGACGTGGCTCCATGGGTTTTAATCCTCACGGAGCCAATCGTGTTTATGTGCTGCGGCCTCTCTGACACTGCCGCCTGCTGCTTGCTATTCAGTCATATCAATCTGACAGTTTTACGCGTTCCTTTTGTGTCCATTTCTCTTCAACAATAACCCAATGCCCGCAAGGCCTGTGAGCAGGAGGCCGAGGTGGTGGATCAGGGTGGTGCCGGGACCGCCGGTGGAGGGAAGTACAACGCCGGGATTGTTCCAGATGCGGATCTGAAGGGTATCGTCCTCCTGGCCTCCCACCCAGTATGTATCTCCTTTTACCGAGACCTCAGCGCTGCTGTTACCCTGCATGGCTGTGATCCTGCCTGGATAAACAATAATCTTAACGGGCGCTTCGAGCATGTCATAGCCAGCAGGAGCTGCTGTTTCGACCAGCCGGTATTCCGTGCCGGATTCAGCCCCCGGTCCTGTTCCTGTCTGGCTGTCCGGCATTTCGACCGTCAGCTTTCCGAGGTCAAGGATCCCGTTCACTCCAGTTATTCCCTGTGCGACAATCTGCGCATCTTTCCGGGGAGTATTGGTGTTATCGTCAAAATCAACCGCCCGGTAAAGAACAAACGAAGCCCCAGAAAGGCTGGTGGAAGTTTCCAGTCCTGTCTTCCAGATGGAGACGTGATGTTTTACACGGGTGTTGGTGAAGGTAACGGTGGTATCTGCAGTAAGAATCTTCTGTCCCGTCCCGCTGCCTTCCACAGTTGTCTTCTGTGTGTCACCATTTTCGTCCACATAACTGACATCGACAGACGTGCTGAAGTCACCGTTATCATCTATAATTTCCGAGATCGACCAGGAAGATCCACATGAAATTTCCGCATAGGTCCTGGTATTATCCTGCACGATTGTCTCGGCGCCGTCAACCATCTCCTTTTTCTGTCTGCCATATAATTTAAATGTCTCAGGGGATGACGTTAGGCCTGTTTCATTAAAGGAGTACTGTGAATCTTTATCTGCCTCTGTGCCGGCGACGTTTTTGATGACGGTGACGGAGGCTTTTTTGCGACTGTTCTGCACAGTTAAGGTTCGAATCCCATCAATATCCGGTGCACTGAGTGTTATAAGATCCCGATCTGATACAGAGGGCATAACATTGATATCCTCCGCCGTGACATTGATCGTCACATAATCTGACAGACCCTCATAATAATCAGGCGTTTCTGTTTCTGTCAGCTTATAAACACCTGTCGGAAGAATGAATAATTTTGAATCATCCGGGTCATTTCCAGGAAGATATCCCTTCTTTGTGGGATCCTGGTCCCCGTTCATGGACTCCACTCCAGTCAGATCAGTAAATCCTTCTATGCTTTCATCTGCTTCCAGGCTGAAAACTGACCCTGCAAGACCGCCCGGAGCATCATCGCCGGTCTTCCGGATGCGGAGCTTTTTGGCACTGATCGCATTGGTGAATGTGACAGATGCCTCTTCTGCGGGAACCTGTATAGTGTATTTTTTCCCATCCTGAACACCGGTAACATGTTCAGCTTCTACAGTGGCTGTATACCCGTCTGCGGATTCTTCAATGATCATAGTTGTTCCGACTGGAACAGTCAGTTTCTGTTCTTCATTGTGGTGCAGTTCAAAAGTTACCTGCCCCTGTTCATTTGTAACCAGTTTCCTGCCGCTGTCCTGAGCGTTTTTCCACACTTCATAATCTGAAATCGTGGTGCTGCCATCCTTCAATGTTACCGTAAATGGAAACTTGTTGCTGTCTGTGGTGTCAGTCAGTTGCTTTTTCACCGTCACATCGGCTTTTTTTCTGGTATTTGTAAACTCCGCTGTGTAGGACTTGGTCTGGTCATAGGTTCCTGCTGCCCCTATCGAATTTGTTGAAAACTCTTGAAGGATCTCCTCGGTTACCGAATATGTAACGTTTGCAGGCAATCCTTTTGCCTTTCTCTCCTCTCCATCTTTCAGATTAAAAGTCGACACTCCATTTGTGAAAGTCATCTCGCCATAAGTGCCTGTCACAGTATGGTCCGTACAGCGCGGACAGATGAGCGAAGATGCCTTCGAGATATGGAAAATACAGGCGCAGGAAAAGCGTGATCAGGCAAAAGCAGGAGAACTGGATATGTACGATTACGAGGAATGGCTGAAGCAGTAAGCCAATATCCCCGTGATAACAAAAAGGCCTTCGGAGTTGCCCTTTTTCGCTACCGAAGGTCTTTCTGCATAGGTATTAACCTGTGGTGTATTTCCTCTTTACCGCCCGATTCCCCAGACCACCGCGTCGCCGTCATGCTCGAACTCTACATCGCTGACTTCCCGCAGATCAGAATCTTCTCATCATTGACAGTCTTCCAGCAATCCTCCGTATGTGTATGAATCAGTACATGACAGTCCAGAACCTTTTGCACAGATCCATCATCCGTGAGAACGCCATTCACAGGATCCTCCCGCAGCGGCACCTGATCTGTGCCTTCAGACAGATCTATGCCCGGTTCAACATCAGCCACCGTGTGTTCCAGTGTAATGGCAGGAAGAATCATAGCATAGACAGTCACAAAGACAATGACAGCAGAAAGCAGGCTTGCCAGCTTCTGCCGCAGGCTCCGCCTCCTGCCGACATGTATTCTCTGCCGGCCTATTCTGTTAGAAAAAGATTTAGTATTCTTCTTCATAATCATTATTGTTGTTGATTCCTTTGTATAACAAATAATAGCTCTGATTGATTGTCCCTGAGTT
>CAMNFJ010000062.1:0-15655 GCA_946536955.1 uncultured Lachnospiraceae bacterium | reverse complement strand
TCGGCAATACGGTCACGACCGGTTCCGTCACCATCCCCATGATGAAGGAGACCGGCTACAAGGCTGAGTTTGCCGGCGCCGTCGAGGCGGCCGCCTCCACCGGAGGCCAGATCATGCCCCCCATCATGGGCGCCGCGGCCTTCCTGATGGCAGATATCATCGGCGTGCCATACAGGGATATCCTGATCCGCGCCATCCTGCCCGCCATCCTCTATTTCACGGGCATTTTCATCGCTGTCCACCTGGAGGCAAAAAAATACGGCCTCACGGGCATTCCCGAGGAGAAGCTTCCCAGATTCACGAAGCTGATCCGCAAGGTCTACCTGCTGACCCCCCTGGTCCTGCTCGTAATCTGGGTCTCCAACAACATGATGACCATGCAGAGGGCGGCCGCCTACTCCATCATCGCGGCCATCGCCGTCGGCATCGTGGACGGCATTTTTGACGGCAGCTACAAGGAAGCCGTCAGGAACCTCAAAAAAGACGGGTCCGACAACCCTGTCAGGGACGCCATCATCGGCGCGGACCATGACACCGGCAACTGCTTCACCGTGAAAAAATTCTTCGATTCGCTCGAAGCGGGCGGCAAGGGGACCATCACGGTCGGCGCGGCCTGCGGTGTCGCCGGCATCATCTCCGGCACCATCACCATGACCGGCCTGGCCAACGAGATGATCAACGCCATCGTCTCCGTCGCGGGCGACAAACTCATCATCGCCCTCTTCCTGACCATGCTCTGCTGCATCGTCCTGGGCATGGGCGTCCCGACCACCGCGACCTACTGCATCATGGCGGCCACCTGCGCCCCCATCCTGACCCGCATGGGCGTCCCGATCCTGGCGGCCCACTTCTTCGTCTTTTACTTCGGCATTGTCGCGGACATCACCCCGCCCGTCGCCCTGGCGGCCTACGCGGGCAGCGCCATCGCCAAGTCCAACCCCATGAAGACGGCCTTCAACGCGACCAAGCTCGCGATCGCAGCCTTCATCATCCCCTACGTCTTCTGCTTCAGCCCCTCCATGCTGCTGATCGAGACCAACGTCCTCAGCGTCGTCATCATCTCGATCACCTCCCTGGTCGGCATCTTCGCTGTGGCAGCAGCCCTGGAGGGATTCCTGCTCACGGATATGGGCATCCTTGACCGCTTACTGCTCATCATCGGCGGCCTCATGATGATCTATCCCGGCACCCTGACCGACCTCATCGGCTTCGCCCTCATCGCAGCCGGCATCGCCCTGCAGGTCGTAGCCCGCAACAGCAGGAAAGGGAAAGCATCAAAATAAAACTCTATAACGATCCTATTTTAAACAGCGGACCGGCATGCTTCTGGTGAAACATGCCGGTCCTTTGAGCAATGGAGGAGTACCGGTATCCGCGACGGTAGATTCGCGCCGGTGGTTTCGGAGCTGCATCCGTGACTGCGGATTTGTGCTGGTGGTTTCGGATCAGCGTTCGTGACTGCGGATTTGTGCCGGTGGTTCCGGCTCAGCATTCGTGACTGCGGATTTGTGCCGGTGTTTTCGGATATGTACCCGTGACTGCGAACCCGCTGAAGTCTGCTTCGGTTTGCCTGATGATATTTGAGGGAGGTTCAAAAAATATGGAATTTACACATTTTGACGGCGAGGGAAACGCCTGGATGGTGGATGTCAGTGAAAAGAAGGATACGGTCCGGGAGGCGGTCGCGGCAGGCAGCATCTTTATGAGCGCCGAGTGCTTTGAGAAGGTCCGGACGGGCGGCATGGCCAAGGGCGATGTCCTGGGCGTGGCCCGAATCGCCGGCATCATGGGGGCCAAAAAGACCTCCGACCTGATCCCCCTCTGCCACATCCTGAACCTGACCAAACTCTCGGTGGAGTTCGAACTGCATGAAGAAAGACACGAGATCCGGGCCTTCTGCACCGCGAAGACCACCGGCAGGACCGGCGTGGAAATGGAGGCCCTGACCGGCGTGTCCACGGCCCTTTTGACCATCTATGACATGTGCAAGGCGGTTGACAAGACCATGGAGATCGGGCAGATCGCCCTGCTGCGCAAGAGCGGCGGAAAAAGCGGTGAATTCGTCAGACCTGTAGCAGCTGACTCAGCAGCGGAAATTCCCGGTTCAGAAAGCCCTGGACCGCAGCCCTCTTCTGCAGAGACGGAGACGACCGACCGGAGCAAGGAAACGGCTGCGCAGAGTTTGGAGACGGCCACGCAGAGCAACGAGACAGCCGCCGTGGGCGCGAAGACAGTTGCGCAGAGCAAGGAGACGGCCGCCGTGGGCGCGAAGACAGTTGCGCAGAGGAGGGAGTCGACCGACCGGGGCATGGAATTGAAAAAACTGCCCGGCCGGCTGACCGTGTGCAAGGTTCCTTCCACAGCGGAAATCGATATAGAGAAGGATTTTTATTTTATCGGCAAAACCGACGAGGAACTGTCGCTGGTTTGCAGGACGGAGGACACCCCCGCGATGACAACGGACCGGGATGACGGTTGGAAGGGCTTCCGGATCCAGGGACAGCTTGACTTTTCCCTGATCGGAATCCTGTCAGAACTCTCAGCAATCCTGGCCCGCAACAGGATCGGTATTTTTGCCGTTTCCACCTACAACACAGACTATATCCTAGTCAAAGAGGAAAATTTCGAAAAAGCCATGCGGGTCCTGGCAGAGGCCGGGTACAGGGTCGTCTGAATCCCGCTGCCTGCCGCCTGCCCCTGCTCCCTAATATCTATAACCATGGAGCATTCCTGATTTTAAGAGCCCTCCTGATTTTGAGAGCTCTCCTGTTTTTTGACACTTATTCATAGTCCGAGATGATGCTGTCAAAAAGCCGGTGTATGCCGCATTTCCAGCAAAGAACCATACCCAGGACAGCCCCGAGGCCAGCCTGCGCGATCTCATAAGGAAGCTTTATCATCGCATATTCAAAAGTGCTGTAAATGAATATTTTTCCCAATGTGTAACCGCATACCATAATGACTGCGCCAATCGTGACACCGATCCCGGATGCGGCGACAGGACGGGATTTCAGAATATGATGGGAAACCAGAGAGATAACAACAGCCTGCAACCCGTGAGTAACCAGTGATACAAACATGGGGAGAGGATAAAAAAGCATATCCCCCAGAAAAGATCCGATTCCGCCTGCAACAAAGGCCTCAAAAGGATTCAGGAGAATGGATGCCAGACAGATCACAACGTCGCAAAGATAAAGGTGTCCACCGGGAACCGGGATCCCAAAAGAGGACAGAGCAATATTCATGGCCATAAAAACAGCGGTGATCGTGAGCCTGATTACAGATGTCTGTTTCATTTCCTGCTTCATCGTATACAACTCCTTTACGAAAAGATGGGGACATTTTATAATGAAACTGATAATACAAAAATAATCAAAATTGAAAGAAATTATATGACCAGATGAATTTCAGATTAGACGCCCTGTCAAAAGAACCGGCCTATCTTCAGCTGTACCGTGAATTCGTAGAAGACATTGTTTTGAATATTTACCCCTATGGAGCAAAGCTGCCCTCTAAGAGGACAATTGCATCGGATACAGGCGTGAGCGTGATCACAGTGGAGCATGCCATGAGCCTGCTTTGCGACGAAGGGTACATAGAAAGCCGGGAGCGAAGCGGCTACTATGTGATATACAAAAGCAGTGAATTCCTGGGACAGTCTCCTGCAGTGAGCCAACCGGAACAGAAACGACCGGCAACTAAGCAACCGGAAATGAAGCAATCGGAAGTGAAGTCTCCTGCAGTGAAACAACCGGAAGACTTCAACTCCGGAACGCATCGGACAGCCGATTCATTAATACTATATTCCGTTGCGGCGAAGACGATTCGCAGAGTATTGCAGGATTACGGAGAACAGATCCTGGTGAAATCCCCGAATCATGGCTGCCAGGAGCTTCGTGTACAAATCTGCGCCTATCTCGCCCGCAGCAGAGGAATCCTGATAAAGCCTTCACAGGTTATTATCGGCTCCGGTGCCGAATATTTTTATGGACTGCTGGTGCAGCTTCTCGGGACGGACCATTTATATGCGGCTGAGAATCCATGCTATAAAAAGATTCTTCAGGTATACAATGCGATGGGAGCCGGAGTTGAACAGCTGGACCTTTCGAGTGACGGCATCCTGACGGAAGAACTGGAAAGGTCGAAAGCAAAGTATCTACATGTGACCCCCTTCCACAGCTACCCCAGTGGCATTACAGCCAGCATATCAAAAAAACACGAATACCTGAGATGGGCAGAAAACAGGGAAGGCATACTGATTGAGGATAATTACGATTCGGAGCTTACTGTTTCAAGAAAGCCGGAGGAGTCACTGTTCTCCATGACAAAAGCCTCAAACGTGATATATATCAACACATTTTCAAAAACCGTTGCCCCATCCATCCGAATCGGATACATGATCCTTCCGGAAAAGATGGAGAAATCGTTTAACGAAAAACTTGGATTTTATTCCTGTACGGTTCCGGTTCTCGACCAGCTTGTTATCGCGGAACTGATAAGAAACGGGGATTTTGAACGCCATATAAACCGGGTAAGACGGATGCGGAGGAAACAGAAAAGAGAACAGATTTGAGAAAGAAACAGATTTTAAAGGGGAACATCCTCGAAGCCCTGTAGAACTCCTTAAAGCCTTGTAGAACTCTGAACGATGATGTGCAGATTCTACAGGGCTTTTTTGAATTCATTACTTTTTTGAATTCCTCACTAAAAAAGATGCAGCGATATCCCGATGGGAATACCCGTGAATTTTGCTTGAGGCGGGGTGCCAGAAGGGCATTGCCTGTTTCTTTTGTCCTGTCACGTGTGAATACCGCGTGTGAATTCCGTTTAAGGCGGGGAACCAGAAGGGCATTGCCTGTCGCTTTTGTCCTGTCACGTGTGAATACCGCATGTGAATTCCGTTTAAGGCGGGGAACCAGAAGGGCATTGCCTGTCGCTTTTGTCCTGTCACGTGTGAATACCGCATGTGAATTCCGTTTGAGCCGGGGTTCCAGACTTGAAGAAGATGTGCTATAATATTTTTGGCTCGATTGGTTTTTGAAAACCGAACGGTCAAAAAATACCATTCCAGCTCGGAACACCCATGTATGTTTCAGGAGCTGAAACAGGTTTGAGAACATCCCCTGCTGTTACAGGGGCTGAAACAGATTTAAATGGAAAGCTAAAGATGGAAAAAAGAATAAAAACGAGAATGAAGAATCTTCGGGCTGGGACCGGTGCCAGGCTTCGTCCTTCTATACAGGTTCGTCTGGAAAAGGAGGATATCTTTTTCGGACCCGGCAAGGCCAGACTGCTGGAGTATATCTGGGAAACCGGATCCGTGCAGGAGGCCTGTCAGGAGATGGGGCTGTCTTATTCCAAGGGTACCCGCATGATCAAGAAAGCGGAGAAGGAACTGGGGTACAAGCTGCTCGAGCGCTGGACAGGCGGGTATGGCGGCGGCGGATCCCGGCTGACAAAGGAAGGCAGCGACCTCTTGCAAAAATACAAGGAATTTGCTTTACAGGTGGAGATAGAGGCGGACCGGGTATTCCAGGAAATATTTTACGGACAGTGAAAGAAGCCCCGAATCTTTTTGTTATACGGACAATGAAAGTTGGCCGGGACCTTTTCCGTGCAGATGCCTGTCGGCCTGAAGGACCATATCCCCGGATGCTGGATCCGTTCCATAGTCTGACCAGGCTGCCGCTCAGACTGCGGCTGCATTTTTCGACAGGGCCGTAGGTCTTGCGAAACCGGGGAAAAACAGAGGCAGAGGGACTGGAGGCGTGCCTGTGGCAGCGGGACTTGCTTTACGGGACCGGGAAAAATACAGAGGTGGAAGGATGAAACTGATCAGAACAGAAGAGGCGGAGGGCGCGGTCCTCTGTCACGATATCACACAGATCATCAGGGGCGTCACAAAGGATGCCGTATTTCGCAAGGGACACATTGTGACCAAAGAGGACATTCCGGTCCTTCTATCGGTCGGCAAGGACCAGCTGTATGTGTGGGAAAAGCAGGAGGGGATGCTGCACGAGGACGAGGCGGCGGAGATCCTCTGCCGCATGTGCATGAAAGGTTCGGCTGCAGGGGCGGACGGCGCCGCACGTGTCTCCGCACCAGATGCAGAGGCGGACGGCGCCGCACGTGTCTCCGCACCAGATGCAGAGGCGGAGGGCGCCGCGCGTGTCTCCGCACCAGATGCAGAGGAGAACAAGGCTGTGTCTGTATCCCCTGCAAATGCAGGGCAGACCGGCACTTCTTTCATGACCCGGTCACAGGCGAAAGAGGGCAAGATCGAGGTCTCGGCTGCCCGCGACGGTCTTCTCAAGGTAGACCGCGCCGGCCTGAAGGCCGTCAACAGCTTCGGGCAGATGATGATCGCCACCCGCCACGGCGGCTTTGCGGTAAAAAAAGGTGACAAGCTGGCCGGCACCCGGATTATTCCTCTGGTGATCGAGGAGGAAAAGATGAAGGAGGCGGAAGACGCCTGTCTTGCGGCGACCGGCGGAAGGCCTATCCTGCAGCTGCTTCCTTTTTTACACAAAAAGGTTGGCATCGTGACGACCGGCAACGAGGTTTTTTACGGGAGGATCGAGGACACCTTCACGCCTGTGATCGAGGCCAAATTTGCCGAGTATGATGCGGAGGTCATCGGCCATGAAATCTGGAACGACGACGACAAAAAGGTGACGGCCGCCATCCTGAGAATGATCGACGCGGGCGCGGACATCGTCTGCTGTACGGGCGGCATGAGCGTGGACCCGGATGACAAGACTCCGCTGGCCATCAAAAACACCGGCGCCGGGATCGTCTCCTACGGGGCTCCGGTCCTGCCGGGCGCCATGTTCCTCCTCGCCTATTATCAGGTGAAGGATGGCCCCCGCCCCCGCACCGTCACCATCATGGGCCTGCCCGGCTGTGTCATGTACGCGAAGCGGACTATTTTTGACCTGGTCCTGCCCCATGTCATGGCAGACGACAGGGTGACCGCGGACGATCTGGCATCCCTGGGAGAGGGAGGCCTCTGTCTCAACTGCCCGGTCTGTACATTCCCCAACTGCGGATTCGGCAAGGGCTCCTGAGAAAGGTCTTTCTGAGAAGTTTGCCCGGGTTCTCCCGAAAAGGTTTTCCGGGTTTCCGGAGAAGGCTTTCCGGGTCTCCCGGAGAAGGCTCTTCCGGGCTCGAAACCGCAGATGCGGCACCTGTAACCACAGATTTTTTTATAATACGATATTCAAACGCGGCAGCTCCTGCAGACCTGGTGCAGACCCGGGACTGTATACCGCAAATCTTTTTCAGGAGAGTTTCATGATCGACCGCAACGGCAGAAAAATCGATTACCTGCGGATCTCTGTCACGGACAGATGCAATCTGCGCTGTAAATACTGCATGCCGGACGGGATCCGGCTCCTGCCCATGTCACAGATCCTGACCTACGAGGAGATCCGGACGGTCGCGGAAGAGGCAGCGGGGCTCGGCATCCGGCATATCAAACTGACCGGCGGGGAACCCCTGATCCGGCCGGGGATCACCACTCTGGTCCGGGAACTGAAGAGTGTGCCCGAGATCGAGACAGTGACCCTGACCACGAACGGGATCTTTTTGAAGAAAGAACTTCCGGGGCTCCTGGAGGCCGGCCTGGACGCCGTCAATATCAGCCTGGATACGACAGAGCGCGGACAGTACAGAGAAATCACCGGCTTCGACCTGCTGGAGACCGTGATGGACGCGATCCGGACGGCCGCAAAGACCAGCCTGGACTGCCCCGGCTTCCGCGTCAAGATCAATGCGGTCTCCCTGGACCTGGGAAGGGACAACCTCCAGGCCCTGATCGGGATCGCCCGCGACATGCCGGTGGATGTCCGCTTTATTGAAATGATGCCCATAGGATACGGAAAGTTCTTTCCGCCCGGCACCTCCCGGGACCGGACCGGCCGGCTCAGCCACCCCGGAAATCCCTGCGGCAGCAGGAAACTTTATGAAGACAGTGAAAATATGTATGGGGTCATGAACCACAGCGACCTTCTGCAACAGCTCAGGACCATGTATCCCGGATTCAAAGAGGACCTCAGCCGGCATGGATACGGCCCGGCAGTCTACTACACCATACCGGGATATCAGGGAAGCATCGGCCTGATCAGTGCCATCCACGGCAAATTCTGCGGTTCCTGCAACAGAGTCCGCCTCACCTCCCAGGGCTTCCTCAAGACCTGCCTCTGCTACAACGAGGGTGCCGACCTCAGAGACATTCTCAGAATGGAGGCCACGGAGACAGACATGCGCCGCCGCCTCTCTGCCGCCATGCGGGACGCGATCTACCGCAAACCCGATGCCCACTGCTTTGAAAAACCGGACCAGATCACCGAGAACGCCGGAATGAACGCCATCGGCGGGTGAGTCAAAGGAAAAATTTGAGTCAAAGGGGACGGTTCTTCTGACTCATTTTCCCATCTTGTACAAAAACGATGAGCGGGGCGGCAGCGAGACGGATGAGTCAGGGGATGTCTCAACTGTATCGACTGATCAAAGGAAAAAATTTGGAGATTGAAATGGAAGCGAATCATATTATGAAAGGTATTGTCCGCGCAGTCTGCACAAGTCCTGCCAAGGGAACGGAGAAGCGCCCGGTTCCGCAGGCTTTTTTCAAAAAAAATCACGGGATAGAGGGGGACGCGCACGCCGGAAACTGGCACCGTCAGGTCAGCCTTCTGTCCTGCGACAAGGTGGAGGCTTTTAATGCCCGCGGTGCCCAGGTCCAGGACGGGGATTTTGGAGAGAATCTTCTGGTGGAGGGCATTGATTTCCGCAGTCTGCCGGTCGGAACCATCTTCCGATGCGGCGCGGTTGTTCTTCGGATGACCCAGATCGGCAAGGAATGCCACACCAGCTGCGCGATCCGCGACCGCGTGGGCGACTGCATCATGCCCAGGGAGGGAGTTTTTGCGGAGGTCCTTGAAGAGGGGACGATCCGGCCCGGAGACCTGGTCATGGCGGAGCTTCCTGACCCCGACCGGCCCTTTACCGCGGCTGTGATCACCCTCAGCGACAAGGGGGTAAAGGGGGAACGCGTGGATGAGAGCGGCCCGGCAGCCGTACAGATGCTGGAGGAGGCAGGCTACGAAGTCGTCGAGACCCTGATCCTGCCCGACGAACCTCTCCTTTTGAAAAAAGAACTCATGCGGCTCGCCGACCAGCGGCAGGTGGAACTGATCCTGACCAGCGGAGGAACCGGCTTTTCCCTGCGGGACCAGACCCCGGAGGCCACCATGGCGGTGGCGGACCGCAACGCCCCCGGCATCGCGGAATATATCCGCATGCAGTCGGCCCAGATCACGGACCGCGCCATGCTCAGCCGCGGCGTCTCTGTGATCCGCAAGGGCTCCCTGATCATCAACCTTCCCGGTAGCCCCAAGGCAGTCAGGGAGAGTCTGGGATTCATTCTGCACGGCCTGGACCACGGCCTGCGCATTCTGCGCGGCAGCGCGGGGGAGTGCGCGCGCTGAAGGATCAGGGTTTATAGAGGCTGGGACAACCGGGTGTGACAGAGGTGTGACACCCGTCCCCTCACCTCAATAAACCCTCATTTGCGACACCGTTCGGTTTTTTTGTACCTAACGAAAAGAAGATAACTGTCAAAGATCAAAGATTGGAGGAAAGCATGAAAAAGAAAGGAATTGTTGTCATCGTATCCGCCATGCTGGCGGCTGCTCTTCTCGCCGGCTGCGGCTCGTCCTCGGGAAGTGCTGCTCCCGCCTCGGAAAAAGAGGAGGATGTAGCTGAGGAGACGAAAGAAACCGGGGATGGACAGGAGGCAGAGGCTCCTGCGGAAGCCCAGGATCCGGGTGAGGAGACAGAGGCCCCTGCGGAAGGGCAGGAAAGCAGCGAAAGCAGCGGCAGTGCTGCAGGTTTCACAACAGATCCCACAACAGACTCCACAACAGGTGCTGCGGCTGAGACCGCGGCTGAGCCGGGGGATGGGGAAGTCGAGCTGCAGGTCTTTATCGCGGCTTCCCTCAATACTTCCATGCAGGAGGTGGCTGCAAAGTATAATGAAGACCATCCCAATGTGAAGATTGTTTTCAACGCCGACTCGTCCGGCAAGCTTCTGACCCAGATCGAGGAGGGCTATGCCTGCGATGTCTTCTTTTCCGCAGCCCAGAAGCAGATGAATCAGCTGGAGGAGGACGGGCTCGTTGTGGAGGGGACCCGGGCGGATGTTGTCAATAATCAGGTCGTTGTGGTCAAGCGGAAGGATACGGAGAGCCAGGTGACCGGTCTTGGCGATCTGGGCAAGGCTTCCAGCATCGCGCTGGCGGATGGTTCTGTGCCGGTCGGCCGCTATACCCGCACTGCTTTGATGAATCTGGGACTTCTCCCTGAGGTTGAGGACGCATCCGTCTATACGACGGCCGAGGTCTCCGATGCGCTGGGCGGAGTGGAGATCTCCGAGCAGGGCAATGTGTCCCAGGTCCTTACGGCCGTCGCCGAGGGATCCTGTGAGGTCGGTACGACCTATTACTCCGACACCTATGGCTATGAGGATGAACTCGACATTCTGGAGTTCGTAAGCTATGATTTAACAGGCAATGTCATTTACCCTGTCTGCCAGGTGGTCAATGATGAGGCCTCGGACGCGGAGAAGGCGGCGGCTGCGGATTTTGTTTCCTTTATCACGTCCGATACCGCGAAAGAGATTTTTGCCTCCTATCTTTTTGATACAGACATTCAGTAAATATCTTTTTGATAGAGACATTTGATAGAGACATTCAGGAAATGTTTTTGATACAGACATTTGATGTATACATTCAGTAAAATCCGGGTGGAGCAGGGGGCAGGGAGTCCGGCGACTCTTGCAATGGAGGGCGGCTATGGAGAAAATATTGCAGATTCTGGCGAAGCTGGACTGGAGTCCGCTCTATATTTCGATCAAAACGGGGATCGTGGCCACGTTTATCTCCTTTTTTCTGGGGATTTTCGCGGCGCGAAAGGTGGTGAAGGCGTCCGACCGGGTCAAGGCGGTCGCGGATGGTCTTCTGACGCTGCCCATGGTGCTGCCTCCGACGGTCGCGGGATTTTTTCTGCTCCTGTTTTTCAGCCGGCGGCGGCCGCTGGGGATCCTTCTGTATGAGCAGTTCGGGATCAAGGTCGTGCAGTCCTGGCTGGGCTGTATCATCGCGGCTACGGTGATCGCCTTTCCCCTGATGTACCGCAACGCGCGGGCGGCATTTGAGCAGATCGATCCCAATCTGGTCTATGCGGGCAGGACGCTGGGCATGTCGGAGATGAGGATCTTCTGGACGGTGGTCATGCCGACCGCGGGCCCCGGGATCGCGTCGGGCACGATCCTGACCTTTGCGCGGGCGCTGGGGGAGTTCGGCGCGACCAGTATGCTGGCGGGCAATATTCCCGGCAAGACGGCGACGGTCTCCCAGAGGATTGCCATGGTCATTCAGGACGGCGACTATCTGACAGCCGGAATCTGGACCCTGATCGTCATTCTGATCGCCTTTGTTTTTATTTTCCTGATGAATCTGATTTCCGGAAAGGCCATGCGGAATGTGAAGCGCTGGTAGGACAGGTACACACATGCGACTTGAGCTGGATTTTGAAAAAAGACTGGATGGTTTTGAACTTCAGATCTCTTATGAGGGGGAGGCTCCCGGGATCGGTATCCTGGGGGCCTCCGGCTGTGGAAAGAGCATGACTCTGCGCAGCATTGCCGGGATCGAGAAGCCCGACCGGGGGCGGATCCTGCTGGGGGACCGCGCCCTGTTTGACTCTGAAAAAAAGATCAACCTGCGGCCTCAGGACCGCCGGGTGGGTTATCTTTTTCAGAATTATGCCCTCTTTCCCACGATGACCGTCGAGCAGAATATCATGGCGGGGGTGCGCGGGACCAGGCAGGAGAGGGAGAGCAGGGCGCAGGAGATGGTGCGGGCCTTTCAGCTGGAGGGACTGGAGAAGCGCCGGCCGGGGGAGCTCTCGGGAGGGCAGCAGCAGCGCGTCGCCCTGGCCAGGAGCATGGCCTGCCGGCCGCAGGCTCTGCTGCTGGACGAACCTTTTTCCGCCATGGACAATTTTCTAAAGGAGCGGCTGCGCCTCGAACTGGCCCAGGTCCTGAGGGGGTACGGCGGGCTCTCCGTCCTGGTGACCCATGACCGCGACGAGGCCTACCAGCTCTGCGATCACCTGCTGCTCATGCATGAGGGGAGGATCATTGCCTCCGGGCCGACCAAAGACCTTTTTGACCACCCGGAGACGGTGGAGGCCGCCCGCCTGACGGGCTGTAAAAATATCTCCCGGATCCGGCCCCTGGGGGATCACCGGATCCTGGCCCTGGACTGGGGTAATCTGGAGCTGACCACGGAGGCCAGGGTGACCGGGGAGATCACCCACGCCGGGATCCGCGCCCATGACTTCCATCCGGCGCCTGTGTCGGCGCCTTTGCCGAAGCCTCATCCAGTTCCAGTTCCTCTGCCGGCATCTTTGCCGGATCCCTTGCCGGCGCCCCGTTCAGTTCCTCTGCAGGAATCTCTGCAGGCGCCTCTGTCGACATCTTTGCCGGAGCCTTTGCCGGAAGCCGAAAGGGCCGGAGAGCAGACGGCGGACCTCTTCGAAGGGGGAACCGCAAATATAAACAGGATCCCGGTGATCGATCCGGTATTAACAGAACTGCCATTTGAGTGGTACATTATATTGAAACAGAACCTGTGGTGGAAGGCGCCCAAGGAAATGCGGACCCATGACTTTTCGGACCGCCTTCCGGCTGCCTTGACAGTGGACCCCTCAGCGATCATGCTGCTCAGAGAGGCGGGCCGGTAAAGTCCGTCCTGCATGCGGCATAGATACGCTGAAGACAATTGTCCGCTGCCCTCTGCCGGGAACCTGAATGGAGAAAACATTGCTCAGGGAGGTATTTATGAGTGAGAAAAAACTGGCTGTGATCTTTCCCGGGATCGGATATCACTGCGACAAGCCGCTCCTCTATCACGCAAAAAAGATCGCTGCCGCCTGCGGCTATGAGATCCGCGAGGTCCCTTATCAGGGCTTTCCCGCCCGCGTGAAGGGGGATCCCGAAAAAATGCGCAGGAGCTTTGAGATGGCGATGGACCAGACGGAGAAGATCCTGGGGGACGTTTGCTGGGAGGACTACTCCGGACTTCTGTTTATCTCCAAGAGTGTCGGAACCGTTGTCGCGGCGGCCTTCGCGGGACGGCACGGCCTGCGCACCCGCAATATCTACTTCACGCCGGTCGCGGCCACCTTCTCTTTTGCCCCGCAGGAGGGAATCGTCTTTCACGGAACAGCCGACCCCTGGGCGACGGATGAAGAGATCGAGGCGGGCTGCCGCGCCTGCGGACTCCCCCTGGTCAACGTCCCGGACACCAACCATTCCCTGGAACTGGCGGCGGACCCCATCCGCGACCTGCAGATCCTGCAGGATGTGATGAGACAGGTGGAGACATACCTTGCAATGTGACAGAGGTGTGACAGAGGTGTGACAGAGGTGTGACAGAGGGACAGGCACCGTGTCACACTGCTGTGACACGGTGCCTGTCCCTCTGTCACACCCTCCCTGCCACACCCCTTGGGCCGGCCATATGCACCTGCCCGTGAGTCAGCGGGGACGCAACAGTCTGACTCATCAAGCCCGCGCACCGCAAAGCCAAACGCACGTCTGGCTCACCAAAGCTTCTGTATTGTGAAAACAATATGAAAATGCTTCTCTGCAACCCCATTTGACACCCCACCCGGAAAATGTTATTTTGACACCGTACGTCGTAAAAAACTGCTAAGAAATGAGTCAGGAGATACGTCCCCTGACTCATTTGCTGTGAAAAGGATGGACCAGGTTATGGATAAAAATGGGAATCAGCCCCGGTCGATGCTGATGCTTGCGGCTTCCATGCTGATCTTCGGGACGATTGGGATCTTCAGAAGATATATTCCCCTGTCCTCGGGGGTGCTCGCCTTCGCGAGGGGGCTGATCGGCACGGTCTTTTTACTGGTCTGCCGGAGACTCGGGAGCCGGGAGGCCGGCGGTCCGGGGACGGAGAGGCGGCAGCTCCCGGCCGGGCTCCTGGTTTTTTCCGGTGCCCTGATCGGGATCAACTGGATCCTGCTCTTTGAGGCCTACAATTATACGACCGTGGCAACGGCGACCCTGTGTTATTACATGCAACCCATTATCGTGATCCTCCTGTCTCCCCTGGTCTTCCGGGAACGGCTGACTCTGAAGAAGGGAATCTGTACTCTGGCGGCCCTGGCCGGGATGGTCCTGGTGTCCGGGGCTGCGGGGGAGGGAGTCCCGCGGGGCGACGCGCTGCGGGGAATCCTCTATGGCCTGGGGGCGGCTGTCCTCTACGCGTCGGTCGTCATCCTGAACAAGTGGATCCGGAATGTGGATCCCTGGCAGAAGACGATCCTGCAGCTTGCTTCGGCGGCTGCATGCCTGTTCCCCTACCTGCTTGTGACGGGGCAGTTTGTCCGGGTCGAGGTGAGCGGCTTTTCCATCCTCATGCTGCTCATCGTCGGCATTGTCCACACGGGGATTGCCTATGCCCTGTATTTTGGCAGCACGGACGGCCTGAGGGCGCAGACGATCGCGCTTTTCAGCTATATCGATCCCGTATCTGCCCTTATTTTGTCAGCATTGGTCCTGCGGGAGCCCATGACCTGGACGGGGCTGGCCGGCGCGGTCCTGGTGCTGGGCGCGGCTCTTTTCAGCGAGCTCTGAAAAAAATGAGCTCAGCCGGCCCTGTGCTGTCCCCACAGCTATGTGCGCAGCTCTTTTTCAATGGGTTCCGAAAAAAGCCGGTCTGCCCCCTGTGTTGTCCCTGCAGCCAGGGGCGCAGCCTCTTTTCTCTGGATTTATAAAAAAAAATAATAATTGCGGAGAGTGATTTTATTAAGAATATGTTACAATAATCTGGCATTATATACTTATAAAGGTGAATAATGAGACGGCGGACCGGATACTGTCAAAAAAGCAGATAGGAAAAGGGGGCAGTGCCCTCTGATCCGAAAGAGAGGGAAAAGATGAGATATCTATCCGGGAAGCGGTGGCGTATGGTGGTCAGCCGTTTGTGTTCAATTCTGTTGGCTGCAGCCCTGGCAGCGGGAAGCTTTGCGGTTCCGGCTGTGGCGGCCGCGCAGCCCGCAGAGGAGGCTGTGTCAGGCACAGAGACGGAGAATACGGGGGAACCGGTTTTCTCCGCGGAGTCGGAGGTTTTCGGCACCGGGCCTGCTGTTGAGACAGGAGGGGCCGCCGGCGAGTCGGCTTTTTCTGCAGAAACGGAAGTCTTCAATGCCGAACCTGCTGTTGAGACAGGAGAGGCTGCCGGAGAGTCGGCTTTTTCTGCAGGAGCGGAGGCCGCCGGCGAAAATGCCTTCGGCGAGGCGGCTCAGGTGCCCGGGCAGGAGGTTTTTCCGGACGGGTCAGCAGATGCGCCGGAAAACCCTGCAGGCTGTGCCATTACTCTGGACGCCGGAACGGATGGGTATTTTATTGATGAAAATGGCGGCCGGATCCAGTCGGTCCGGGTCGAGGGGACAAAAGGGGAGTCCTTTCAAAATATAAAGGGGAACCTCCCTGTTCCGGCCACAGACACAGAGCTGGTATTTCTGGGCTGGAGTCTGCAGAAGGATCCTTTTGCGGAAGGACCTGCTG
>CAMNFJ010000061.1:0-15715 GCA_946536955.1 uncultured Lachnospiraceae bacterium | reverse complement strand
CTTCTCAGCAACAATAAAGTATCCCCGGTGTTACAGTTCAGACCCACCTGAAACGCGAGGCGTTTTTGAGCGGTTTTCAGCGAAAAAACCCGAGTTTAACGGCGTTCAAGCGTCAACAATGCTTCGCATTGTGTAAGCGCATTGGAATCGCTGTTCACGCCCTTCGAGGGGGCGTGAACTGTAACTCCCCGGTGGCTTTCCGAAGCCCTGTCGGAAGGCCTGTGCCGTAACGGATTCTCTTGATTTTCCTGTACGTTCTGTGGATAATAAAATTTGATGCTTTTTTCAGGCCTCCTTCTATTTGAAAGTGTCCCGCGCCGGCACGTCAGCGGAATCGGCGAAGTGTCCTGCTCCAAAATGCCACTGAATCGGCAATGTTGCCCTCACCGGAATACCGGCGGGACCGGCGAAGTGCCCTGCCCTTTCCGGCAGGCCGCTCCCCGACCGGGTCTGAAACTGAGCCATGTTCTGTACCACCCTTTTTGCTTCAGGAGAAACACCTATTATGATCAAATCATCCGGACTGGAAAGCAGCACTTCCTATATCGCGGCGGAGGACCTGCTGAAGACTGTCAACATCGCCATGACACTGGAAAAACCTCTGCTGGTCAAGGGAGAGCCCGGCACCGGCAAGACCATGCTGGCCCAGGCCATCGCGGACGCCCTGGGAAGAAAGCTGCTGATCTGGAACATCAAATCCACCACGAAGGCCCAGGACGGGCTCTATACCTACGATGTGGTGCAGCGTCTCTATGACAGCCAGTTCGGGGGCAATGTGGACGATGTCCACCAGTACATCAAATACGGCAAGATCGGGGAGGCCTTCCTCTCCGACGAGCAGACCATCCTGCTGATCGACGAGATCGACAAGGCGGACCTGGAATTTCCCAATGACCTGCTCTGGGAGATGGACCAGATGGAATTTTACGTACAGGAGACCAAAGAGACCATCCGGGCCAAACACCGCCCCGTCGTGATCATCACCTCCAACGCGGAAAAGGAGCTGCCGGACGCCTTTTTGCGCCGCTGCATCTTCCACTATATCGAATTTCCCTCCCTGGCCCAGATGAAGGAGATCATCCGCGCCCATTTCGGAGACATCGATGCCGAGCTGGTCCAGCAGGCCGTGCTCACCTTCTACAATATCCGCCGGGTCCCCAACCTGGCCAAAAAGCCCAGCACCTCGGAGCTGCTGGACTGGCTGCGGGCCCTGAACGCGGCTGGAGTGGATCCCGCCTCCATCGCCTCGGACCTGCCCTACCCCGGCGTCCTGATCAAAAAGGACAAGGACCTGCTGCAGGTCAGAAAAGCCCTGATGCACTGAGGTGGATATGTTTATTGATTTCTTCTATTTTCTAAGAGACCATGGCCTCAAGGTCTCCATCGGAGAGTGGATGGTCCTGCTGGAGGGAATGCAGAAGGGCCTGCACGGATCCACCCTGGAGGGCTTCTACCAGCTCTGCCGGGCAGTCCTTTTGAAGGACGAGTCCGAGTACGACCTCTTCGACCAGGCCTTCACGGCTTATTTTGACAGCATGCCCGGGGACAGGCCCCTCCCCAAGGAGTGGATGGATCTTCTGGAAAAGGCGGATCCGACTTTTGCGGGAGACCCCGGCAGACGGGACCAGTTCACGGGCTTCGAGGGCCTGCCGGGAACCCCCGGCAAGGGCCGGAACGCGCCCGGGCCGGGCGCGGGGTCAGGCGGCGGCCGCAGCTCCATCATAGCGCCGGGCGCCCGCAAATTCCGGGATTTCCGCAAGGACAACACCCTGGACACCCGGCAGTTTCAGATGGCCTTCCGGGTCCTGCGCAACCTGTCCACCCAGCTGGAGACCAGCGAGCAGGAATTTGACATCGACGCGACCATCGAGGAGACCTGCCGCAAGAGCGGCCTCCTCCAGATCCGCTACAGAAAGCCCCGGCGCAACACCATCCGGGTCATCCTCCTGATCGACAGCGGCGGATCCATGAGCATCTTTGCCCGCCTCTGCTCCGAGCTCTTCCAGGCGGCCTCCGCCTCCCGCCACCTCAAGGAACTGCGGACCTACTACTTCCACAACGTCGTCTACTCCCTCCTCTTCAAGGACCCCACTCTGGAAATGAAGGACGACAACTATATCTCCGTCGACCACCTGATGAACGAATGCGACGGAAAATACCGGGTGATCTTTGTCGGGGACGCGGAGATGCACCCCTACGAGCTGGAGGGAACCGAATATAATTTTTACGACCACAGGGAAGGCCTGCCGGGCTCCCAGGTCCTCAGGATGATGAAACAGCATTTTCCCCACATGATCTGGCTCAACCCGGTCCCCATGCCCGACTACAACAACGGTCCGGATGACACCCACCGGGCCATCGCCGACATCGTTGACATGTACGACCTGACCCTGGACGGGCTCGAGCGCGGCTTCCGCTTCCTGCTCTCCGGAAAGAAATAATCATATGACCAATTAACCATATGATTGGATGATCCGCCGGGCAGACAGGCCCTGAGTCAGGGCACCGGCCGCGGCACACTGCAGTGAAAAAACGGGAATCAGCACAGCTGCCGCGACGCACAGCAGTGAAATAAAACGGGAACCAGCACAGCTCCCGCGGCACACAGCTGCGGCACAGCCATGACACAGCTTTGGAATAAAAGAATGAGACTGAATAAAAGATTTATCATACCGCAGGTCCTGGCCTTTTTGACCATAGTCCTGATGACGGGCACGGCCCCTGCCTCTGCAGTCATGACAGCTGCCGCGTCCAAAGACTCTGCCGCCGCGGCTAAAGATGCTGCCGCCGAAGCCCAAAAGTCCGCCGGGCCGACAGAGTCTTCCGATGAAGCAGCCACGGGATCCGGGACTGTCGAGGCCCGGAATGCATCCGGTATGATCAACGGCCCCCTCTCGGTCGATCCTGTCGGGCACCGGGAAGGCTATACGGCCGTATTGTATGACAGCACAAACGGACTTCCCACCTCAGAGGCCAACGTCATCGCCGAGACCGGAGATGGCTTCATCTGGATCGGCAGCTACAGCGGACTGATCCGCTACGACGGCAATTCCTTTGTGCGGATGGACTCCTCCACCGGGATCGCCAGCGTCAGATGCCTCTATGTCGACCGGGAGGACCGCCTGTGGATCGGCACCAATGACAGCGGTGTTTTTGTCATGGAAAAAGGGGAGTTCCGGAACTGGGACGAGGAAAACGGCCTGGGCGCCTCTTCCGTGCGATCTATAGCCCAGGACGCGGACGGCGTGGTCTATATTGCCACGACCAACGGAATCGCGGCCGTCGGTCCGGATATGATGATCCGGGAGCCGGACAATTCCGGACTGGAGGAAAAGTTCGTCCATGAGCTCCGTCCGGGCAGTGACGGCCTCCTCTACGGCGTGGATAATACGGGCGCGGTCTTTACTCTGGACCATGGCCGGCCGGACCGCTATTTCCGCTTTGAAAAGGGCGAACACGGCGACATCAACTCCATCCTTCCCGACCCGGCCGCTCCCGGCAGCCTCTACGTGGCGAAAGGAGATTCTCATGTCTACCACTGCCGCTGCGGTGAGACCTCCCTGGAGGAGGTGAGGACGATCGATATCTCCCCCCTCTACCAGGTCCAGCACTTTGAGTACATCGACGGCCGGATCTGGGTCTGCTGCAGAAACGGAATCGGCGTCATCCAGGATGGAAAATTTACGCAGCTGGAAAACATTCCGATGGATAATACGATCGTGAATGTCATGACCGATTATGCCGGCAATCTCTGGTTCAGCTCCACGCGCCAGGGCGTGATGAAGATCGTGCCCAACCAGTTTTCCAGCCTCCTTGAGCGCTATTCCCTGCCGGAGACAGTGGTCAATTCCACCTGTATGTATAAAGACCGTCTCTTTATCGGCACTGACCAGGGGCTTACAGTTGTAAACGAGGAAGCTGTCGTAAGTTCTGTCCCCCTGAAACAAGCCGTGACGGCCGGCGGCGTCGATCTCGGGGCCTCAGACCTGCTGGACCTGCTGGCCGGAGTCCGCATCCGGTCCATCATCCGCGACAGCCGCGGCCGCCTCTGGATCAGCACCTGGCGCGGCTGCGGCCTGGTCATGTATGACGGGGACAGGGCGAAGGCTTTCACTCCGGAGGACGGGCTCTTTTCCGACCAGGTCCGGATGGTATACGAGCGAAAGGACGGCTCGATAATCGTTGCCAATACCGGCGGTGTGAATATCATAAAGAACGGCCGGGTCACAGCCTCCTACACCGAAAAGGACGGGATCGTCAATACGGAGATCCTCACGATCGAGGAGGGAATGAATGGAGATCTCCTCCTGGGCTCGGACGGAGACGGGATCTATATCCTGGGCAAAGACGGGATAACGCGCCGAATCGGCCGCGCCCAGGGCCTGACCTCGGAAGCGGTGCTACGCATCAAGCGGGACAGGGAAGGGGACTTCTTCTGGGTCATCACCGGCACCTCCATCGCCTGCCTGAACGCGGACTATGAGCTGACGACCCTCAATAATTTCCCCTACTCAAACAATTTTGATCTCTATGAAAACAGCCGGGGCGACCTCTGGATCCTGAGCAGCAACGGGATCTACGTCTCCGCAAAAAAGGACCTGCTGGCAAATGGAAAAATGAACCCTTTCCACTTCAGCCGGTCCGACGGACTTCCCTGTATCACGACAGCCAATTCCTACAGCGAGCTCACCGAAACAGGGGACCTCTACATCTCAGGGACAAGCGGAGTCGCCAAGGTCAATATCGAAGCGCCTTTTGAAAATGTCAACACACTCAAGGTCGCCGTCCCCTATCTGGATACAGACGGCGTCCGGGTCTACCCCGACGACAGCGGAAACTTCCGGATTCCGTCCAGAATCCGGAAAATAACGATCTACAGCTATGTCTATAACTATTCGCTGACCAATCCCCAGGTATCCTGGCAGCTGAAGGGATTTGACCGGGAAGAGACCACCGTCAGCAGAAGCGACCTGGACCCCATAGACTACACAAATCTGCCCGGAGGAAGCTACGAATTCACGATCCGGCTCCGGGACTCCATGGGCCGGGAAAACCGGACCTCCTCCGTCCGGATCGTCAAAGAGAAGACCCTGCTCGAGCACCCCACGTTTTATGCCCTGAACATTCTCCTCTCTCTTGCGGCTGTCGGAATGCTCGTCAACCTCTACATCCGCCGTAAGCTTGCGTCTATAGAAAAAAAGCACCGGGAACAGGTGGAAAAGGAAAGGATCAGCTCCGAGCTGCAGATGGCCTCCCGCGTCCAGGACAGCATGCTGCCCAGCGAATTCCCGCCCTTCCCTGACCGCAGTGAATTTGATATTTACGCCTCCATGGACCCCGCCCGGGAGGTCGGAGGGGATTTTTACGATTTCTTCCTGATTGACGACGACCACCTCTGCCTCTGCATCGCGGACGTCTCCGGCAAGGGCATCCCCGCCTCCCTCTTCATGATGGTCTCCAAGGTGGTCCTCCAGAACTACGCCATGCTGGGCATCCCCCCCGCCGAGATCCTGAAAGAGACCAACAACGCCATCTGCCGGGACAACAAGCTGGAAATGTTCATCACTGTCTGGGTCGGCATCCTCGAAATCAGCACAGGCATCATCCGGGCCGCCAACGCCGGCCACGAATATCCTGCCCTGATGCAGAACGGCAGCTTCTCCCTCCTCAAGGACCGCCACGGCCTGGTCATCGGCGGCATGGAAAACTCCAGATACAAGGAATATGAGATCCACCTCAAGCCCGGCGACAAGATCTTCCTCTACACAGACGGAGTCCCGGAAGCCACCAACGCAACCGAGACCCTCTTCGGGACCGACCGCATGATCCAGGCCCTCAACCAGGAACCCTCGGCCCCGCCCGAAAAGATCCTGCAGAACATGCAGAAAGCCGTGGATAACTTCGTAAAGGACGCCGAACAATTCGACGACCTGACCATGCTCTGCCTGGAATACAAGGGATAAGCCCCCCGCGAGTCACCGGGGACGGTTCTTTTGACTCATTTGTGAGTCACCGGGGACGTAACAGTTTGACTCATTTTGGCCTTGCCACAGAGTCAGTGGGGCAGTTCCACTTCCGCCTCCGCCTCCGTGTGGATGACCCCGTCCTGGCGGACAGCCTCCATCTTCAATCTCACAAAAAACCGCCCGTCCCTTACATATTTTCCGGTCACCCTTCCCCTCTGCGTCGTCACATCCCCGAAGTAGAGGGGCTTTTTGCAGCGGCAGTCCAGAGACCTCAACATTCCCGCGTCCCCCATCCAGTCGCCGACCGATTTGGCCAGCAGTGTCTGGCTGTGGATCCCCGATACGAGGGCGCGCGGCAGGCCCTGGGTCCGGGCGATCAGGTCACTGTTGTGCCGGTCGATGGGCAGACGCCTGGCGCCGGTCTCCGGGTCGGTCACCTGACCTCCCCTGCGGGCGCGCAGAGTCCCCCACTTGGTCGCAAAGGCATTGGAGACCCCGATGGCAGCCATCAGGGACTGCCCGTCGGACTCATCATAGGGTCCGGCGGCCTGGTCCGGGAGTTCCTCCCCTGTCTCCACATCCTCCCAGTACCTGATCTGATCCCCGCGCCGGAATTTTCCGTCGAACTGGGCGTCCAGGTTGGCATAGATCCGGTCCAGCTGGTCCTGCGTATAGCGGGGCCTGGCTCCCGCCGCCGAAGCGGCCGCCTCCCGGACAGCCGTTCCGCTTGCCACTGATGAACCTGCCACCTCCCGGTCAGCCGCTCCGCTTGCCGCTGATGAACCTGCCTCCTCCCGGTCAGCCAGGGAATCGGTTTTCTCACAGACGTCCGGACTTTCATTTTTTCCGAATGCAGACTTTTCCTGGTCCGCCTGCGGGGCAGCGCACCGGATCATGGACCGGGCGGTAAGCCTGGACACGAGCTCTCCCCGCTGATTTTTCAGGTCGATCTCATGACTGCGGACCAGCAGACGGTCCACAGCCTCTTTTTTTATCTTTTCTTTTTTTGTGATCTCCCTTACGCCCAGAGACCTTGTCACAGCGGAAAATGTGTCGCCGGCAAGAATCGGGGCGAAGCGCTCCCATTTTGTTCCGGCATCGAAGACAGTCACGCCCCGCAGCCGCGGGAGCCTCCCCCCGATAAAAGTGGAACAGATGCAGCACTCCAGAAGCGGCGGGGCAGCTATGCCGGCCGGGCTAGCGGCCGCTGCCCGCAGGGCCCGGAAGCCGGAAGCCGGGGCATCCACTGCATCCGCTGCGCCATATTGCTGCCACGCAGCGCTGGAAACCGGCGCGCCGGGCGCTGAAATGGCCGGATTGGGATCCGCTGCGCCGGACGCCGAAATAGCCGGCACGGGATTCGCTGCGCCGGGCGCCGAAATGGCCGGACCGTCCCCTGCGCCATAGCGCAGGCGCGCGTAGGAGGGATCCGAATAGAGGGGGTTGGAATCCCCCAGGGCACGCGCAAACCTCCCGATGGTGTCCGCCGTCACCGTCTCATTGTAGAGGCCCCCGCCGGACCGGTCGTTCCCGTCCTGACAGTAGATCCTGTAGACCGGCACCTCCCGCCCGACGGTCTGATTTTCTTCTTCGATAAAGGCATCGATCCGCGCATTCCAAGTCTCCAGACTGAACATCTCTTATTCCTCACTAAAACACAAAAACTGCCGGCAGGGGCTTCCGGGGCATCAGAGCCCGGCACCTCCGGCGGCAGTTTTTTTACCGGCTTCATCCATAGCGGCTGCAAAATCAAAGCCCGGCGGCGGAAAAAACAAAGCCTGGCGCCTGCTAATTCCGGGCCCAGCACCTGCTAAATCAAAGCCTGGCGCCTGTAAAACAAAGCCTGACGCCTCCATAAGCAGATCCAGCACCTGCTAAATCAGCGCCCGGCGCCTGGTTCTACAAGAACAGACTATTTTCTGTCACAGGGCAGGCAATACACCCGCTATTTTTACCCGCTATTCTCAGAACTTATTGATATGTACCTTGCCAAAGGCCAGGCTCTCCACTGTCCTGGCAGGCAGGTCCTCATCAGGCATGCCCAGCGAGAGGATGGCCTCCAGCCGGCACTCGGACGGGAACTGCAGGATCCTGCGGAGGAAGTCCTCTGTCGTCTCCCCGTCGATTGCCTCGCGTCCGCGTCCCTGGATCCAGCAGCTGCCCACACCCAGGGCCGAGGCCATGAGCTGCATATTGGTCATGACAATGCTGGAATCCTCGATCCACGTATCTGATTTTTCCTCGTCGGCGACGACAACGATCGCCGCATCGGCCCCCGCCAGCATCCGCGAGGAGCCCTTGAGCCGGCAGCCGGACATCTCGATCAGCTTGTCCTTGTCACGGACCACGATCAGCTCCCAGGGCCGGATCGCCCTGCCGGACGCCGATGTCAGGCCAGCCATAATGATCTGATTGAGCTTGTCCATCGGAACACTTTCTCCTGTATACTGACGGACACTGCGTCTTTTCAAAAAAATATCCAGCATCTGTTCACTCACTGTTTTTCTCCTCCATCACAGACGACCATTTTTCATCATCTGAGCCAACTCACTGACAATAGCATGCGGCAGGCCGCGCCTGCCTTTTTTTCAAAAGCATATCGATTGTACACTTTTTGACCGGAACCTGTCAAAAAAGAAAGCGGAGGTCCCTCGCAGGGCGTGGGCATGTGTCCTCATGAACGGCATGCCAGATGCATCAGCAGGGAGGTCCCTCGCAGGGCGCAGGCATGTGAGCAGGCGTCTCAGCTTTCAGATGAGTCTGTACTGTATCATCCAGGCCAGCAGCATGGCCGCCGGGCCCAGGAGTTCGCAGAGCTGGAGAAACCAGCCGGCCAGGTCTCCGGTGGTCCCTCCGAACATGCTGGCCGCCGTATGCCGGTAATAAAGGAGCACGGTCAGGCAGGCTGCCGCACCGCAGGCCCCCCCTACGCCTCCCGTGATCACCATGGCAGCCGCTGTCAGGACAGAGACCGCGGCCATGACACTGGCCGCGCCCTTCGCCGCGGGATCCGTCTCCTGGACCAGCATGCCGTCCTTTTTTGCCTTGGGAAAAATAAGGGCGGCGAAGGCACTGAGGGCTCTGGAGAGCACGAAGACCAGACAGAGTGAAAGCAGCTGAAGCGGGCCGGCGCTCTCTGTCTCCGACCAGATCCCGGCCGCGAGCACAAAGTAGACGAGCCCTCCGATCAGGGCAAAGGCCCCGACATGGGGGTCCTTGAGGATCCGCAGCCGCTCCTCCGGTCCCTTCCAGGAATGGATCGCGTCGCAGGTATCCAGAAAACCGTCCATGTGGATCCCGCCCGACAAAAAGACCGGAAGGACCGCCAGCAGTGCCCCGCGCAGGGCAGGGCCGGCCTGCAGGATCCCCAGCAGGCGGAAAAGCCCGTACTGGGCCGCGCCGATCACGACCCCCACAAGGGGCAGAAAGCAGATGCAGTAGCGCATGGACCTGTCACTCCATTTTGCCTGGGGAACAGGGATCCGCGAATAGAGCGAAAACGCCATCAGGAATGAGTCAAGCATAGATTCTTCTCCTGTCAGATATGCTTTACAGAGCCGGAAGCCGGGGACGCCCCCGGTCAGCGCACCGCCAGCAGCCCCAGGCAGAGGATCCCGATGACAAAGAGCAGGGCCGCCCCCCTCCGCATCAGGCGCACCGCCCGGGTGATATCTTCCGCCTCGATCCTTCGTTCACCGTCCCCAATCTCTTTTTTGTGGTGGACCTCCCCGAAATACCAGGTATCCCCCAGCAGCTTCAGGTGCAGGGCTCCCGCACAGACAGACTCCGTCTGGGCGGAATTGGGGCTGGGGCTTTTCAGGCGGTCCCTGAGCCAGATCCGGAAGGCAGCAGCGCCGTCCGGAATATAGAGCGTAATGGTTGCCTTTCCCGCACTGGAGACTTTTTCCACGGGCACGGCTTCCCTGCCGGGCAGAAAACACCCTGCGATCATGAGCAGGGCCGTCAGCCTTGACGGTACAAAATTCATCAGGTCATCCAGCCGGGCGGCCGCCGTCCCGAAATAGCGGTACCTGTCATTGCGGTAGCCCAGCATGGAATCCATGGTATTGACCGCCTTGTAAAATGCGCCTCCCAGCCCTCCGAAAAGGATCATATAAAAAAGGGGCGCCGTCACTCCGTCGGAGGTGTTTTCCGCCACTGTCTCCACGGCGGCCTTGGCGATTCCTTCCGCATCCAGCCTCTCCGTATCGCGGCCGACGATCATGGAGACAGCCCTCCTGGCTTCCTCGATCCTCCCCTCACGGAGCGGATCCCGGACGGAAAAGCCCGCCTCCGCCAGACTCCGCAGGGCCAGCAGCCGTCCGCAGAGCAGGCCTTCCACAGCGATTTCCAGCCAGGGATGGTTCCGCCTGCACAAGAGCAGAATCCCGGCGGTCAGACCGACAGAGACCAGCAGGACAAAGACGGCCGTCAGGACGCCTGCGGCCCGCTCCCGGTTTTTAAAGGCTCCCGGACCCGCTTCCGTCTGCCCCTTCTGTGTCTTCCGGGCACTCGCGGCCTCTGCCTCTGTCCCGCCTTTTGGGGCTTCCGGTGCGCTCGGGCCCTCCGCCTCTGTCCCGTCTTTTGGGGCTTCCGGTGCGCTCGGGTCCTCTGCCTCTGAGCTGTCTTTTGAGACTTCCGGTGCGCCCGGGCCCTCCGCCCGTTCACGCCCGGCATGATCCGCTTCTTTTTTGAAGGGTACCCCGAAGAGCCTCCGGAAAAAGCTTTCCCCCAGGCTGATCACCGTCCCGATTCCCTGGACCGGGTGCCAGAGGCCGGGCGGGTCGCCGATCAGGAGATCCACTGCCGCCGCGATCAGCAGGACCCATATTCTGTTCTGCGCAGTCTGCGCCAGTAAATCCATAACTTCTCTCCCTGTGCGGACTTGCGCCGCCAAATTCCCGGCCCTCCGGCCCCGGGCGGCCTGTCATTCTATCGTCCTGCCGTTCTATCGTCCTGTCGATCTATCGTCCTGTCGCCAGGTCCGGCCTCAACTCTGTTGCCGCTGCCTGCGTCCGCGCGGAAAATCAAAATACTATCCTACAGGTGGCTGTCTTTTGCTGCACATCCCGCGTCCACGCGGAAAAAGCGAGTTGAAGCGGTGGATATGCGCCAATGACAGCACACCCCGCGTCCACGCGGAAAAAGCAGGAACAGGTTGGGCAGCCTTCCGTCAATGCTTCCACTCCCTGCATCTGCGCAGGAAATTCACGATAAACTGCGGATCCGAAGGATAATAGAGATGCGGAAATCCGGCCATGATATTTCCTCTGACGACCATGCATTCCCAGCTGCGGCTGCCGGCCGGCTTGACAGCCCGGCAGGCTCTTCCATTGTCTGTGGAATCAAAATAGTGAAACTCATGGGCTCGGATCCGGTGACCGGGAGAAAGATAGCCCGTCCCCGAAGATGCGGCAGGGTTTCCACCTTCCGCGGCCTCTGACCCCAGGGCCGCCTCCACGCCTTTTTCAGCCTCCGGATTTGCCCCGATCTCCACATAGCCGAAGCGGACCAGGCGGTCTGTCATATGGCAGGTGCCGGGCAGGACCCCGCACATAGGGTAGGCGCTGCCCCCGGTCTCCAGCCTGTCCTGCAGATACATAAAGCCCCCGCATTCGGCCAGGATCGGGATCCCGGCCCCGGCCAGATCCCGGATCTGGTCTTTCACCGCCTCATTTTGGGCCAGCGCGGCCGCATGCAGTTCGGGATACCCGCCGCCCAGGATCAGTCCGTCCGCCTGCGGCAGGGTCCTGTCCCGGATGGGGGAAAAACAGACCAGTTCGGCCCCCTGCGCCCGGAGCAGGTCAAAATTTTCCTCATAATAAAAGCTGAATGCCTCATCCCTGGCCACCGCTATGCGAAGAGGTTTCTCCGAGGGAATAAGAGAAGGCATTCCCGGTCTTTTTTCAGCGGATTCCGTTTGGGCCGGTTTCTCCTCAGAAGACTCCGCTGCTTCCTGCGGAACCTGCCCGTCCGACAATTTCTCAGCGGGCCCCGCCTGGTCCGGTTCCTCTGCAGAAGACTCCGCTGCTTCCCGCGGAGCCTGTCCGTCCGCCAATTTCTCAACGGCCCCCGCTGTATCTGCAGGCTCATCTCTGCCCTGCAGCTTTTCAGAAGCCCCCGCGATTTCCAGCAGCGCATCCAGATCCAGCGATTTTTCCAGCAGGTCTGCCAGACGGTCGATCTGCCGCTGCAGACCGCTGATCTCCTCCGGCTGCATCAGGCCCAGATGGCGGCTTCCCCAGGTGACGTCATCGCTCTGAGGCAGATAGCCCAGGGCCGCAAGCCCGGTCTCCTCCTCGATCCATTTTTTCATCATGGGGAACATGCCCGCGGAGACTCGGTTGAGGATAACGCCCCTTATGCGGGATGCCTCCCCGCCGGCGTCCTTTCCCGCCACTGCCGCGGCGTGCTTTTTTTCATATTCGCAAAAGCCCTGCAGGAGGGGCAGGAGCGACCGGCTCATCCCCTTTGCGTTGACGACCAGAATGACCGGCGTCCGGGTCTGCAGGGCCAGGTCAAAGGAAGAGGCCTGCATGCCTGACCGGCCCGTCCCGTCAAAATAGCCCATGACCCCCTCGATCACGGCAAGGCCGGCTCCATGCTTCCGGACTCCCGCTGCCAGGACCTCCCGCACGCCCCCGTCCGGAAGGAAAAAGGTGTCCAGATTCCGGGAGGGAATGCCCAGTACCTGCCTGTGAAACATGGGATCGATATAGTCCGGCCCGCATTTGAAGGCGGCGGGCCTCAATCCCCTCCTCTGCAGCAGACGCAGGAGCCCGCAGGTCACCAGGGTCTTGCCGCTCCCGCTGGAGGGCGCCGCGATCATAAAACGCGGAATGGAGGAAATATTTTTCTTTATATCCATGGTCTGGCACCTCTCTTTGTCTGTCAGGTCGTGGCAGCCAAGTCGGAAGATCAGCGGAGCAGGAACTGCGAACCGGGGACGGTTCCGAGTCCGGTGGACGGCGTGAGTCAGTAGAACCGTCCCCACTGACTCACTGGGTCTCCAGCTTTCCCAGCCGGCCGGCCTCTGCCAGAATGTCCGCCATCCGCCGGTTGGTCATTCCGATGGTCACGCCCGCGTCGATGACCCGGTGGCAGCTGTGAACACATTCCATGGCCCGCGCAAAGGCAGGGTCTCCGATCTCCTCGAAGGGCCTCTCGGTGATCACCTCCGCAGCCAGCATCTTCGCCGCGCGGCAGTCCAGATCATTTTCATATAAGATGCCGGCGATAAAGGGGATCCCCCTGCGCTGCAGCATGCGGTAGACGGGGATGCCCGTCCCGCCCGAGGAGACCACCAGGACCTCCGGCCGCGCGCCGGCGGGAAGCTCCGGGGCGGGCAGCTCGATGCTGCCGGTCAGGGCGTCAAAGGATCCCTTGTCCAGGTCATAGAGGGCGCGGATCTCCTCATTGCCCAGAACCTCCTCCGGGGCGCCGCAGGCAAAGATTTCCTCGCCGCGCACGCAGATCACCCGGTCCGAGATCTTCATGGCCAGGTCGACCTCATGGAGGGACATCACAACCGTGATTCCCTGGTCACGGGCCATGGTGTGGAGGATGGACAAAAGCTCCAGCTTGTGCCGGATGTCCAGGTAGGAGGTGGGCTCGTCGAGCACGATGATCTCCGGCTCCTGGCAGATGGCCCTGGCCAGGAGGATCCGCTGCCGCTCGCCGTCACTGACGGCATCAAAGGGCCGGTCGGCGATCTTCTGCGCGTGGACCGCCTCCAGCGCCTCATCGACCTTTTTTTCATCCTCCGCGGACAGGATCCCAAGCCGCCCCGTATAGGGGTAGCGGCCCATGGCGGTCACATCCCTGCAGGTCATGAGCTCGGGCTGCATCCGCCCGGTCAGGACGACCGCCATCCGCTCAGCCAGGCTCTGCGGGGTATAGTCCGCGATCCTTTTTCCATCCAGCAGGACCTCGCCCCCGATCAGGCTCAGCTGCCGGGTGATGCTCTTGAGGATCGTGGATTTGCCGGATCCGTTGGGGCCGACCAGGGTCACGATCTCCCCCCGCCGCACGCCGATACTGATCCCGTGGATCAGGGCCCTGCCATTATAGCCGACCGCTGTGTTCTCCAGACTCAGATATATCTGGCCTGCCGGTCTTTTTTCATCCTGCATTCCGTCTGCCCTCTTTCCGACTATGCCGCCTGTCAGAGCGGTGTCCCTGTGCCGCCAGACCAAAAATCCGCCGGGCACACCTGTCTCCTGACACCTGAACAGGCTATCTCTTCCTCCTGATCAACATATAGATCACCACCGGCGCGCCCAGGACGGAGGTCACCGTACTGATGTTGAGCTCCGTCGGCGCAAATGCCATGCGGGCGATCAGGTCGCTGATCATACAAAAGACCGCTCCCCCCATAAAGGCGGCAGGGATCACCACGATCGGACGGGAGGTTCCCAGGGCCCTTTTGATCAGAAAGGGCACCGCGATCCCGACGAAGGAGACCGGACCCGCGAAGGCCGTCACGCAGGCGGACAGGATGCCCGACAAAAGGATCAGCTGCACCCGGAATCGGCGCACATTCACGCCCATGCTCTGGGCATAGGCCTCCCCCATCTGATAGGCCGCGATCGGCTTCGCCAGCAGAAATACACAGACAAAGGCCGCCCCGACGATCAGGGCCGCCGTTCCTGCCGCCGACCAGTCCGATCCCGAAAAGCTTCCCTGCGACCAGCCGTGCAGGTTTACGATATCGGCATCCTCCGCGAAGGTCACCAGAAACTCCGTCACCGCGCTGCAGATATAGCCGATCATGATGCCCGCGACCAGCAGCCCCGCCATCTGGCGGACCGCCCGGGACACCGTCAGAATAAAGCCTGTCGACAGCATGGCCCCCGCAAAGGCCGCCAGGATCAGCGTCCACGAGGACACCGCGCCGAACCGGCCGATCCAGATGATCATCACGATGGCCACACACATCTTGGCCCCCGAAGAGATGCCCAGGACAAAGGGCCCCGCGATCGGATTGCCGAAAAAGGTCTGCAGCAGAAATCCTGACAGGGCGAGCGCCCCGCCCAGAACGGCGGCAGTCAGAATACGAGGCATGCGGATCTTCCAGATGATACTGACCTCCTTGGCCTCCCCCTGCCCCGTCAGCAGGATCCTGCAGATCCTCCCCGCCGGGATCTGCACACTACCGGTATTGATATTCAATACAATGATGACAAAAAAAGCCGCTGCCAGCGCCGCAAAGACCATGCCGTACCGGATCCTTCTGGCCGCCGCGGTTCCCCCGCCGGCTCCCTTCGTTTCCCTCAAAACCATCTTCTGCCCTTCCGTATGTCGCCGGGTGAGTCACCGGGGACGTTTCAGTCTGACTCATTTTTCTTTCTGCACACCTGTTTCCATGCGTCGCCATGAGCCACCTGGAACGAGCCACCGGGGACGTTTCAGTCCGGCTCATTTTTTCTTTCTGCGCAGGGGCGTCCGGCTCCCGTCCGGCCGCACGATCGTGATACTGTCCAGCTGCCCGCGGAATTTTTTGCGGAATTCAGCCAGATACTCCTCACGCAGCTTCTTCTGTTCCTGTTTTTCCTCTTCGGTCAGGCCCTCGGCCTTGTGCTTCCGGGCCAGTTCATTGATTCTGTCAAGTCGCTTCTGCATTATTAAAAAACTCCTTTATTACAAATTAGGGTTTGTCGAGGTGAGGGGACGGGCCGGGTGTGACTGGGGGACTGGTGTGACAGGGGGACAGGCACTGTGTCACACTGCTGTGACACAGTGCCTGTCCC
>CAMNFJ010000060.1:0-15785 GCA_946536955.1 uncultured Lachnospiraceae bacterium | reverse complement strand
CGGCCGTGGAAGCGGCACCTGCAGAGACGGCGGAAGCAGCACCTGCTCCGGCCGTGGAAGCGGCACCTGCAGAGACGGCGGAAGCAGCACCTGCTCCGGCCGTAGAAGCAGCTCCCGCAGAGGCCGAAAAGCCCGCGCCGAAGAAGAAGCGCACAAGAAAGACAAAGGCACAGAAGGAAGAGGCAGCGTCTCCCGCAGAGGCCGAAAAGCCTGTGGAGAAGAAAAAACGCACAAGAAAGACCAAGGCGCAGAAGGAAGAACAGGCTTCGCCAGTTCAACAGGCAGAGCCAGTTCAACAGGCCTTGCCAGTTCAACAGGCAGAGCCAGTTCAAAAGGAAGCGCCTGCAGAGGCAGCAGTAGAAGCTCCTGCTGAAAAAGCCGCAGAGCCGGCAGCGGAAGCCCCCGCCGGCAAGGTTGCTTCAGAGAAAACAGAAAAGGCCGCGGACAAAGCCGCTTCCGGGAAAGCTGGAAAGGCCGCGGGCAAAGCCGGGACGAAAAAGGCCTCCGGCAGGAAAAAGGAGAGCGCGCCTCCGGAGAGGATCACCACGATCCTGGGCACGCCTTCTTCGAAGGAGCAGAAGGACTGAGATACCGGATGCGAAAGCGGAATGACTGAGAGCGCCTGACACGCAGGAGCAGAATATTTTTTCCGGCAGGGGATCCCGGGCCGGCAGATCTGACCGGTCCGGGATCCCCGGGGACATCATGGAAGGGAAAAACTGTTTCAGGGAAGTATACAGGAAATGACGATCAAGGAAGTAGCACAGCTGGCAGGAGTATCGCCGGCTGCAGTCAGCCGTTATCTGAACGGTGGCTCTATCAGTGAGGAAAAAAAGGAAAGAGTCCGCAAGGCGATCGAGGAGACCGGGTACAGACCCAACCCCATGGCGCAGACCATGCGCACCGGAAGGATCAACCAGGTGGGGATCATCGTCCCCAGGATCCACTCGGATTCCGTCAGCCAGATCGTGGCTGCCGCGACGCAGAAGCTTTCGGAGCGCGGCTTTATGCCCCTGCTGGGCTGCACCAACCAGACGCATGAAGGCGAACACGAATATCTCCATCTCATGCAGGAGAACCAGGTCGCCGGCATCATTCTGATGGGCACGGTCCTGACGCCCCTGATCCGCCAGGCGGCCCGCGAATGCCGGGTGCCTGTCGTGATCACCGGTCAGAACTGCGCCGGTGTGCCCTGCGTCTATCACGATGATTTTCATGCGGTCAGAGACCTCACCAATCTGCTGATCAGACGCGGCAGGCGCCGCCTGGTCATGGTCAGCGCGCCCGAAGAGGATGTCGCTGTCGGACTCAACCGCTGCAGAGGAGCCCGGCAGGCCATGGAGGACGCCGGCCTGGCCCCCGCCTCCCTGCTTACAGAGACCAGCAGCTTTGACGTCAAGGGGGGCAGGGAGGCTATGGGACGCCTCCTGCAAAGACGCCCTGATCTGGACGGGGTCATCTGCGCGACGGACACCATGGCCATGGGGGCCATGCTGGCCCTCAGGGAAGCGGGAAGGAGGATCCCCGAAGACGTCTCTGTCGCGGGCGTCGGGGACAGCTGGTTCGATGAGGTGTCCATACCCGCCCTCACGACAGCCCACCTGTTTTTCCACCAGTGCGGAGAGGAGGCGGCCCGGCTTCTTCTGGAGCTCATCGACAAGGGATCCAGAGAAGAGCATATCCGGCAGATCTGCCTCCAGTACAGGATCGTGGAACGCGGTTCCATCTGACGGGACCATGCACAAGGCAGGATCGTCCCGTGTCCCGAAGGATTTTACAGACAACATGCTCAGGAAGGACTTGGTAACAAATGAAGAAAAAACTCATTTTTCTTGATATCGACGGAACATTGACGGAGCCGGGATCAAACACACCGCCCGACAGCGCCCTCGAGGCCATCCGCGGCGCTCAGGCAAAGGGCCACCTGGTCTTTCTGTGCTCCGGCAGAAATTACGCCATGCTCTCCCCCCTGCTCCGCTATGGATTTGACGGAGTCGTGGCCAGCGCGGGCGGCTACATTACGGTCGGCGACGAGGTGGTCTACGATCATCCCATGACGGAGGAACAGGCCAGGACGGCGCTCGAGACCCTCCACAGCAGGGGCGTCTTCTGCACCGTGGAGACAAAGGACATCACCTACGGCGATGAAAACCTGGACGCCTTTCTCGAGGGAAATGCCGGCGCAAAGGGAAACAGCGAGATCGAGCGCTGGAGAAAGGCCCTGGCCGAGTCTCTTGATATCCACCCCCTCTCCGAATACGACGGGACCACCCCGGTCTACAAGGTCGTCATCATGTGCATGGAGGATGACCAGCTGAAGCCCGCCAGGGAAAAGCTGGAGAAGGATTTCGATTTTGTGATCCAGGAGATCAGCGACCCCGACCATCCCTGTCTCAACGGCGAGCTGATCAACCGGGCCTTCGACAAGGGCCGCGGCATCCTGCGGATCTGCCAGCACCTGGGGGTTCCGGTGGAAGACACGGTCGGCTTCGGCGACAGCATGAACGACCTGGAAATGATCCGCACCGTGGGCACCAGCGTCTGCATGGAAAACGGCAGCAAAGCCCTCAAGGAGGAGAGCGACATCGTCTGCCCGGCCGTCACGGAGGACGGACTTGCCAAAGCCTTCCGGGACCTCGGCCTGTGCGACTGAGAACCGGCGGGCCGGCAGCAGCAATGTTTTGGAATCGTTTTCAAAGGACTTTTGAGGGGGATTCTCTGAATCGGCAGAGCTTCCTGTCAATATGCACAAAATTCAAGGGCACTATTGGGGAAAATATCCGATTTACAAAGAGAAAAAATTAAAATAAAATAAAGTCTGAGTGAAAACGTTTACAAAAAATACTCAGTAACTGTTCAACTTGTTTTTCTCACACACAAGAGGGAGGAAAATACTATGGCATTGGATTACCGCAAATGTGCGCAGGAGATCTCCGATAATATCGGAGGCGGCGCAAATGTGGTCTCCGCCGCGCACTGCGCGACAAGACTGCGTCTCGTTATCGCCGATAACGGGAAGGTCAACAAGGCGGCGCTGGAGGAGATCGATGGCGTCAAGGGCATGTTCGAGTCCAACGGACAGCTCCAGCTGATCATCGGCACCGGCACTGTCAACAAGGTTTTTGATGAATTTATCGCGATCACCGGCGTAGCAGCCGGTACCAAGGATGACGTCAAGGCTGCAGCCGCGGCAAAGGCTCCTATCTGGAGACAGGCCCTGAAGACCGTCGGCGATGTCTTCGTTCCCATCCTGCCCGCCATCGTCGCTTCCGGTCTGATGATGGGTCTGGTCGAAGCGCTGGCCAAGATCCCGGGCCTGGGCTTCGGCGAGAGCGACTGGTTTGCTTTCCTTGATACCGTCGCCAACACTGCGTTTGCCTATCTGCCCGTCATCGTAGCGGTCTCCGCTGCCAGGGTATTCGGCGGCAACCTCTTCCTGGGCGCCGTCATCGGTCTTCTGATGATCCACTCCGCCTTCCTCAACGGCTGGAATGTCGCCAACACCGACGCCATCAACGCCTTCTTCGGCGTCACGGACGGCGTCATCCCCCGCTGGCACCTGATCGGCAACATCGTCACGATCCAGCGGTCCGGCTATCAGGGCCACGTCATACCGGTCATCATAGCCGTCTGGATCATGAGCGTGATCGAAAAATGGCTGCACAAGCACGTGCCTGAGATGATCGACCTCTTCGTGACCCCTCTCTGCACAGTCCTTGCAACTGCATTCCTGACCCTCTGGATCGTCGGCCCCGTCTTCTCCACTCTGGAGACCTACGTTCTGGCCGGCGCAAAGATCCTGGTCCGCAACCCCATCGGTTCCGGTGTCATGGGCGCGATCTATCCCTGGACCGTCGTCATGGGCCTGCACCACATGTACAATGTCATTGAGGCCGGCATGCTGGCCGAGACAGGACTCAACACCTGGATGCCCATCGCTTCCGCCGCCAACTTTGCCCAGTTCGGCGCCTGCCTTGCGGTAGGTCTCAAGGTCAAGAACCAGAAGACCAAATCCGTCGCGATCCCGTCCTCCATGTCCGCGGCCCTCGGCATCACTGAGCCCGCCATCTTCGGTGTCAACATGCGCTTCTTCAAGCCCTTCATCGCAGGCATGGTCGGCGGTGCTGTCGGCGCCCTGATTGCTGCCTTCATGGGCTTCGGCGCAACTGCTTACGGCGTTACCGGCATCCCCGGCTACCTGACTGTCTCCAACCCTGCCATGTACACCATCGTTCTCCTAATCGCAGGCGGCATCGCCTTCGCGGGCACATGGGTATTCTGGAAAGAGGAAGAGAAGAAGAAAGCTCCCGCGGCTCCCGCTGTTGAGATCAAGGTTCCCGAAAACACTGTCATCAGCTGCTCCGCAGGCACCGTCAAGGCTCCCGCCATGGGCGCGGTCATCGCCAGAGAGGACATCGAGGACGAGACCTTTGCCAGCGGCGTCCTGGGCGACGGCGTAGGCATCAAGCCCGCCGCAGGCTATGTCGTGGCTCCCTTCGACGGCGAGATCACTTCCGTCGCTGATTCCAAGCACGCGATCGGCATCGCCAGCCCCTCCGGCATGGAGCTTCTGATCCACGTCGGCGTCGACACAGTCGCCATGAACGGCGACGGCTTCGATCCCCAGGTTGCCGAAGGCGACCAGGTCAAGGCCGGCCAGCTCCTGCTCAACTTTGATATTGACAAGATCAAAGCCGCCAACCACCCCGACACAGTCGTTGTCCTGCTCACCAACGCGGACGACTACGAGGATGTCGTGTGCGGAAACCAGTAAGAGCATAACCGCGGGGAGGCGTCTGACATTTTGTCCTGATGCATCCCGCAAAGTGATCATGTAATACAGGAAGCGGCAGTCTGCGCTATGTCCGGGCTGCCGCTTCTGCTTACCGCGGTCCGGCTGCCGGGGCGCGCGGCCTGTGGTTTTTGCGGGCCCGGCTGCACACTGGCGCAGCTGTCCAGGCGTCCGGATCTATGGCGCGCGGCCTGAAGTCTTGCGGGAGCGGCTGCACACTGGCGCAGCTGTCCAGGCGTCCGGATCTATGGCGCACAGCCTGTGGCTTTTGCGGGCGCGGCGATTTACTGACGCATATGTTCAGGCACCTGAAGCTACATGAAAAAAAGTGCCAAAATACACGCCTTTAAAGGCATAAAAATTGTAAAAAGTTAAGAAAGACGGTTTTTTATTCGCGGAAATCGTAGTATAATACCCATAGCTTTTGGGAAACGGCATACTCCCTATGGACTATGTGCCCAATATAATCAAATCAGAGAAGGAGAAAAAAGATCATGAAAGAAATCAAATTCACAGTAACTGATCCGCTTGGAATCCACGCTCGTCCCGCAGGAATTCTTGTCAAAGAGGCAAAGAAGTTCAGCTCCAAGATCACAGTCTGGAAGGGCGACAAGAGCTGCGATATGAGAAAGCTCCTTGCTCTGATGGGCCTGGCTGTCAAGCAGAACGATGAGATCACTGTCCAGGTCGAGGGCGATGATGAAGCTGCCTGCGCTGAGGCAATTGAGAAATTCCTGAAAGAGAACTTCTAATCAGACTGACCGGAGGGGCGACTGTTCGGGGTTTCGAACAGCCGCGCCTCTTTTTCTTTTGCGAAAACAGTAATTTTTTATAGATAGATTCAGGAGGAAGCAAGTTATGGTAGTTGCAACCGGCAAAAGTATCTTAAACCGCATTGGAATCGGCAGAATCAAGATCTATAAAGCTCCCGTTTATAACATCAGCGACGCGATCGTCGAGAACCCCGAGAGAGAGCTGCAGCGCTTCGAAGAGGCCCTGCAGAAGGCCATCGACCAGCAGGGCGTCCTGTATGAGAAGGCCCTGAAGGATGCAGGCGAAGAGAGCGCCGCGATCTTTGAGGCCCACCAGCTCATGCTCGAGGACGATGACCTGCAGGATTCCACCCGCGAGATCATCACGGAGCAGAAGAGAAGCGCCGAATATGCGACCAAGACTGCTTTTGACAACTATGCCCAGATGTTTGCGGAAATGGACGATCCCTACATGAAGGCCAGAAGTGCCGACCTGATCGACGTTGAGACCGCTGTCCTGGATTTCCTCATGGGCAACGACGTCGGCAGCATGCAGGGCACAGAGCCCTCCATCCTGGTCGCCGAGGACCTGGCTCCCTCGGAGACCGTCAAGCTCGACAAGTCCCTGCTCCTTGGCATGATCACCCGCGAGGGTTCCTCCAACAGCCACACCGCGATCCTGGCCCGTTCCATGAACCTGCCTTCCCTGATCCAGTGCAAGGACATCGACGACAGCTGGGACGGCAAGATGGCCATCCTGGACGGCTACAATTCCTGCGTCTACATCGATCCCACCGACGATCTGATGGCGACCCTCAAGGCCAAATATGACGAGGACCTCAAGAAGGATGCCCTGCTCCAGGAACTCAAGGGCAAGCCCAGCACGACCCTGGACGGCCGCAACGTCCACGTCTATGCCAATATCGGCGGCCCCTCCGACCTGGGCAGCGTGAAAGAAAACGACGCAGAGGGCGTCGGCCTCTTCCGCTCCGAGTTCGTCTACCTCAACAGCAAGGAAGAGCCCAGCGAAGAGCAGCAGTTCGCGGCCTACAAGCGCGTCGTCGAGACCCTGGCTCCCAAGCTGGTCATCATCCGCACCTGCGACATCGGCGCGGACAAGACCATCGACTACATGAACCTGGACAAGGAAGAGAACCCCGCTCTGGGCTTCCGCGCCCTCCGCATCTGCCTGACCAGGAAGGAATTCTTCAAGAAACAGCTCCGCGCCCTTCTTCGCGCCTCCGCTTACGGCAACATGGGCATCATGTTCCCCATGGTCATCAGCAAGTGGGAGGTCGTCGAGGCCAAGGCCCTCATGGAAGAGTGCAAGCAGGAACTGATTAAGGAAGGCCACAAGGTCGGCAATTACCAGATCGGTATCATGGTCGAGACTCCCGCAGCCGTCCTCATCGCCGATGACCTGGCAGAGGAAGTCGACTTCTTCTCCCTGGGCACCAACGACCTCACCCAGTACACCTGCGCCATCGACCGCCAGAACGCCAAACTCGAGCGCTTCTCCGACACCCACCATCCGGCTGTCCTCAAGGCCATCCAGATGACCGTCGAAGCCGGCCACAGGCACAACACCTGGGTAGGCATCTGCGGCGAGCTCGGCGCAGACCCCACCCTGACCGAGACCTTCCTGCGCATGGGCGTCGACGAACTCTCCGTCAATGCCAAGAGCGTCCTTCCGCTCAGAAAGATCATCCGCAGCGTGGACCTGTCCAAATAAGAGACAGACCCCGGCCGGGCTCTGAAGAGGCTGTCTGCCATGATCCGGTAAGACTGCCTGACAGAACCTGAACAGACTGAAAAACTCCCGCCGCATGCCATAAAGGCAGCGGCGGGAGTTTTTTGAGTCAAAGGGTGAGTCAAAGGGTGAGTGTGAGTCAAAGGGGACGGTTCTCCTGACTCATTGTGTTCATGAGTCAAAAGGGAAGATTCATCTGACTCATTGTGTTCGATGAATTAAAAAGGACGTTTCACCTGACTCAGTGTGTTCGATGAATCAGGTGAAACGTCTCCGTGACTCAGATATGTCGGCGCACAGTTCTCAGAACGCACAGATCTCAGGCGTCATTCGCGGCCTGGACCTGTTTTTTGAGGTCCAGGAGATGCCGGAGGGCCTGGAGGACACCCCGGTCAGTGAATGAAGGGGCGACGATATCCGCCGCCTCGTGCAGCTCCGGACGCGCGTTTTGCACAGTCCCGTTCACGCCGGCTTCCTGAAAAGCGGACAGGTCATTCAGATTATCCCCGAAATAGACGGTTTCTTCGGAATGAATGCCGAGATGCTGTTTCAGAAAAGCCAATGCAGTCCCTTTCCCTGTCCCGGCAGCTGTAAAATCCAGCCAGGTCTTGCCGGATATCGTCATGGACAGGTCTTTCGAGAAGCGTGAATTGTAAAAATCCTCTGTCAGCTCCTCCACATCAGGATAGTAAAAAGAGACCTTGATGATATCTTTTGTGACAAGGGCATCCAGATTTGTCACATTTTCGACAGAATATTTATATTGGTCCCGCATCAGCCGTGTGACCGGAGTGTCGGATCCCTCGATCCAGCAGTCGTCCGGTCCTTCTACCACGATCTCCCCGCTCCCTACGGACCGGAGCTTCTGGAGCAGCGGCGGATACATGTCCGGATCGATGCTCCAGCTGTGCAGGATCCGGTCTTTTGTCCGGACCAGAGTCCCGTTTGCAGAGATGAAGTAGATCATGTCCGCGACAGGCTCGAAAAGCTTTCTCATGCTTTCATACTTCCTTCCGCTGCAGGCGCAGAAGATGATCCCTGCCTCCCGCATTTCACGGATCACGTCAAAATAGGCCGGGTCGAGCACATGGGCCCCCTCCGGGACCAGCGTTCCGTCGATGTCACTGGCAATCAGTTTGATCAAGTGTATTCTCCTCTATAAGACTTTCATAGACTCTGTTGTGTTCATTTTAATGAAAATCAGAAACCAGCCAGTTCGTTCAGCAGCCCCATGATCGTGGGGATGGCATCCTGCTGTCCGGCGCCGGCCATGGCAGCCCTGTATTTTTCACGGTCCTGATACAGCTCGCGGACGGTGGAGACCAGCTTTTTGTCCAGGATCCCCTCCTCCTCGCTCTCGACCAGGACCTTTGAAAAGCCTTGGGCCTCGAAGGACCGGGCATTGAGGATCTGGTCCCCTCTCGTTCCGACGGAGAGCGGGATCAGAAGGTTGGGCTTTTGCAGGGCCAGGATCTCAAAGATTGCATTGGCGCCGGCGCGGGAGATGATCAGGTCCGCGGCGGCAAAGAGGTGCTTCAGATCCTCTTTGACGTATTCGAACTGCTTATAGCCCTCAATCCCCTCCTTTGAGGCGTCATACTTGCCGGCCCCGCAGAGATGGATGATGTTGAAATCCTGCAGAAGCTCGTCCAGGTGTCCGCGCACGGCCTCGTTGACCGACATGGCCCCCTGGCTCCCGCCCATGACCATCAGGACGGGCTTGCCGGATCCCCTGTCTGCGGGAGAGAAGGTGTCAGCTGCCACGGCCTTGGTCTCTGCTGCGGCTGCGGTCTCTGCTGTGGCTGCGGTTTCTGCTGTGGCTGTGGTCTCCGGAACTGCTGTGGCCACTGCTGCCGCGGTCGTGGTCTCTGCTGCGGCTGTGGTCTCCCCGGCCGGCGATGAAGAGGCATCAGACGCTGCTGATCCGTCTGCATTCGCGACGGAAGAGGCGGCAAAGCCGCACAGGCGCAGGCCCTCCTCCCGGCTGCCGTTGAAAAGGTCGGCCCGGATGGGCGTGCCGGTCAGGACAGCCTTGTCCCTGGGAAGCTTTTCCATGGTCTCGGGAAAATTGCAGCAGACCTTGCGGGCGGCGCCGTAGCAGAGCTTATTGGCCAGGCCGGGCGTCATGTCCGATTCGTGGATCACGCAGGGGATCTTCAGAGAGGCCGCCGCGCGCACGATCGGCACACTGACAAAGCCGCCCTTGGAAAAGACGACATCGGGCCGGGCTTTCCTGAGAAATCTCCTGGCTTTTCCGTATCCGCTGATCACCCGGAAGGGGTCTGTGAAATTCTTCCAATCGAAGTAGCGGCGGAATTTGCCGGTCGGCACACCGACGTAGGGGATTCCGCAGTCCCGGATCAGGTCTTTTTCAATCCCGTCCAGCGACCCCATGTAGGTGATCTCATAGCCTGCCTCCCGCAGGGCGGGCAGGAGAGCGATATTGGGGGTCACATGGCCTGCCGTTCCCCCGCCCGTAAGGACGATCTTTTTCTTTCTGGCTGTCTTTTCGGACATAGTGTTTTCAGACATTGTTTTTTCGGACATAGTATTCTCAGGCATAGTTTTTTCAGGCATATTCAGTTCCTGTTATCGGGTTTTAAAGCCCGTGCTGCATGACATCGGCTGCCGGACTGGCATGGATCACATTGCGATCGCTTGGCGGAGGGCCTTGGCCAGCTGGTCGGGACATGAGGTGTTTTTGAAGCCGCAGCGGACACCCTCAAGAGTCTCGATCACGTCCTCGGCCTTCCTTCCGACGACCAGGCGGCTGATCCCCTGCAGGTTGCCGTTGCATCCGCCGGCGAAAGCCACGGACTGGATGATGTGATCGGAATCCACGTTCAGGTCGATCATGCTGGCGCAGGTGCCTTTTGTTCTATAGGTCATATCATTGCTCCTTCTGGTTTTATGAGTGCTTTCAGTTTATAGACAACAGAATTACTTATGCTTTTTCTGGAAAAAGCGTGGATGACTGATAATTTAGCAGTTTCATAATTATATATGATTCTGACGGATGTTCAAGAGTAAAAATGAATTCAAAGGCGCGCAGGAACTGAATCCGCAGGGCGGGAGGAGCCGGAATCTGCAGGGGCGGACAGGCGCGTCTTCGCAGAAGAATCCGGATCACCAGGTCTGCCGGACCCGGCAGTTGCGGATCCTCAGATCAGTTGCGTCAGAGGGCCTCCCCGGAAAGAGAAAGTCAACTTTAGCGCGTCAGTGTGACACAGTGCCTGTCCCTCTGTCACATCCCGCAGGCTGCCTGAGCCGCCTGGTTCCGGAACCGGACAAAAAACCGCCGGAAGCAGCGCTGGGTAAGCGGCTGCTTCCGGCAGTTGCGGAGCCTAAAATCAGATGCATTATTTATCGGGATATTTCCCGGAAAGGGAAAATGCTTTAGCGCGTCAGTGTGACGCGGTGCCTGTCCCTCTGTCACACCCCTGCTGCTTTATTTGCAGAGCTCTTTTGCCATCTGGGCCAGGGTGGCGCGGCTGTCGTCCTTGAGGGCGGACTTGATGGTGCAGGAGGTCTCCAGGAAGGTCAGGTTCTTGCAGCCCTCGAACATGCCCTGCATGGTCTTCTTGGCGACGGGCGCCCAGGTGCCGTTCTCGATGAAGCCGATGGTGCGGTTCTGGTAGGCGCGCTCGGTCAGGTGCTCGATAAAGGTGTGCATGAAGGGGAAGATGCTGTTGTTGTAGGTGGTTGTGGCCAGGACCAGGCGGTCATAGCGGAAAGCATCCTCGACGGCTTCTGCCATGTCGTCGCGGGCCAGGTCTGTGACTACGACCTTGGGGCAGCCCTCTTTTTTCAGCATTTCAGCGAACTCCTCGACAGCCTGCTTTGTGTGGCCGTAGACGGAGGTGTAGGCGATCAGGACGCCCTCGCTCTCGGGTGTGTAGGAGGACCACTTGTCATAGAGGCCGATGTAGTAGCCCAGGTTCTCGGTCAGCACGGGTCCGTGCAGAGGGCAGATGATCTGGATGTCCAGGCCGGCTGCCTTCTTGAGCAGGTTCTGTGTCTGCAGGCCGTACTTGCCGACGATGCCGAAGTAGTAGCGGCGAGCCTCGCAGGCCCAGTCTTCCTCGACGTCCAGGGCGCCGAACTTGCCGAAGCCGTCCGCGGAGAAGAGAACCTTGTCGGTGCTGTCATAGGTGACCATGACCTCGGGCCAGTGGACCATGGGAGCGAAGACGAAGTTGAGGACGTGGCTGCCCAGCTCCAGCTTGTCGCCGTTCTTGACCACCAGCTTCTTCATGGCGGGATCCAGGTCGAAGAACTGGCCCATGAAGGTAAAGGTCTTGGCGTTGCCGACCACGGTCGTGTCGGGATAGACCTTGAGGAAGTTCATGATATTGGCGGAGTGGTCGGGCTCCATGTGCTGCACGACCAGGTAATCGGGCTTCCTGTCTCCCAGTACTTCCTTCAGATTGCCCAGCCACTCATCGGTGAACTTGACGTCGACCGTGTCCATGACGACGATCTTTTCGTCCAGGATGACGTAGGAATTATAGGCCATGCCGTTGGGCACATCATACTGCCCCTCAAACAGGTCGATCTGGTGATCATTGACGCCGACATACTTGATAGAATCTGTGATCTTCATAAAATACCTTTCTCCATACATGTTTGCGGTCGGGAGACCGTGGCAACAGGTGATTGAAAAACTAGATCTGGATACGGTCCGGACCAGACCAGTTCCCTGCCCAAAAGTAAAATGAAGGGAAGGCGGGAAAAGTGTGTCCGGGCTACCTGTTATCATACCGCAAATCGGCGGTTTAGAAAAGGCTGGTGCCATGTAAAAAGAAATTTTTGTTTCATGCAGATCTGTATTAAAATAGATGAAAAGACGCGGCGGCGCAAGTCCCGGGGCGATCTGCCGCCGCCTGCTTTTTTCGACAGATCTTTCCAGGAGGGCTATAAGACCTCCACAGGATGATTTGCTGATATATTTGTTGATGCAATCGCGCGTATCAACACCTGTTTACACTTTCTGTTTCGCCGATCGTTTGTCCGGAGGAAAAGCCGATGCTGGATAAGGAATTTGCCGACAGATTCATCGAAAGGGTCACCCGCTACACGGACTTCAACGTAAATATCATGGACGACAGGGGCATTATCATCGCCAGCAGGGACAAAAAGCGAATCGGCCAGTACCACGAGGTCGCCTACCGGCTGATCAGGGGCACAGAGGAGATGATCGATACGACGGGCCTGTCCTTTCCCAACGTGCTCCCCGGGATCAACATGATCATTGCAGCCGGAGGAAAGCGGGAGGGAGTCGTCGGCGTCACCGGGAACCCGGAGGAGGTCCGCCCCGTCGCTCTGATGGTCAAGATGGCCTTTGAGACCATGCTCAAGTATGAGCAGCAGTTGGAAGAGAGGCGGATCCGGGAAAACAAAAAGGACCACTTTATCTATCTTCTGACCCAGGTGGAGCATTCTGATCCCGAAGAGCTCCGGTCCTATGCCCGCGACCTGGGGTACCCGGAGGAGAGCATCCGGATCCCGATCCTGCTGCGCCTCAACGGGCCGGACAGCGATGAGACCGGTCAGGCGCTCGATCTGCTGCGGGGCGGGGACCTCCATTCCTCCAGAGATTTCAGCTTCGCCCTGGACAGCCGCCATGTCCTGGTCTATAAGACCCTGCCGGCCGGGCCCGGGGAGACCGGGGGCCTCTTCGCGGGCTGTAAAGACCTGGTCAGGGAGTATCTTGAGCCCCTGAAGGCCCTGGGATCCCGGAGATCCCCCAAAGAGCGGGGCGGCCGCCCCGGGAAAGAGGCGGGCCCTTATACCGCTTTTGTGGGCAGCTTCCAGGACACCTATCCTCAGTACTACTACGGCTACCGCCATTGCCGGTGGCTGGAGCAGAACACAGGATCTGACACAGGCACTGGTGACCCCGTTTTTTTCTATGACCATCTGAACGAGTACCTGCAGTCCATGCTTCCTGTCGGGGAGCTGCAGCGCGCCTTTTATGTCTATCGCAAAAACATCCCTGACCACAGGCTTCGATCCTGTGCGGAGACCATAGGGGCCCTGATCAGGACCAACTATAATTTCGGCAGGGCGGCAGACCTCTTGTTCATCCACAAAAATACCTTGGTCTATCGATACAAGGGACTTAAGGAAATGCTGGGCGTAGACCCCATGGCTTCCGCGGGAGACCGGGCCTTTATCGAGCTCTTTTACACTTACCTGCTGAGGACCGGCGGGTACGGAGAAAGGGAGGACTAGGGCCGGCCCGGCTTCAGGGAGATTTCGCCCGGGACTTTGGGGAGCTGGTGCTTTTTGTGCTGACGACACAAAAAACCTGTCTTTTTTCATTGTCCGATGATATTCTTATATATATGGACAAATCGTATAATAGATACAGCAAAGAAAAGACCTGAAATAATATAACACAAGCGATCCGTCAGATCAGACAATGAACAGACAACTGCGTACAAAATCATTACCAGAAGGAGGCAGGAAGATGAAAGTTGTAGTAGCTATCGATTCGTTCAAGGGCAGCATGACATCCATGGAAGCCGGACACGCGGCGGAGGAGGGAATCCTCCGTGTACATCCCACCGCGGATGTGATCGTCAAGCCTCTGGCTGACGGCGGTGAGGGCACGGTGGACGCGCTCGTCGAAGGCCTGGGCGGCGACTATGTCACTGCCAGGGTCAAAGGCCCCATGGGCCCCTTCGTGACCGCCCGCTACGGGATCATGGATGACGAGACCACCGCGATCATGGAGATGGCCCAGGCCGGCGGCATCATCCTCGTGGACAGGAATGACCTGGATCCCTGGCGCGCCAATACCGAGGGCGTGGGCGAGATGATCCGCAATGCCATTGACCGCGGCTGCCGCAACTTCATCATCGGCATCGGCGGCAGCGCGACGACAGAGGGCGGCATCGGCATGCTGACCGCGCTCGGATATGAATTCTACGACAAGAAGGACCGCCTTCTGGCTCCGATCTTTGAAAACCTCGGAAAGATCGCCCGCATCAGCGCCGACAACGTCCTTCCTGAGCTTAAGGAATGCCACTTCCAGATCGCCTGCGACGTGACCAATCCCCTTTGCGGTGAAAACGGCGCCGTTTATGTCTACGGCCCCCAGAAGGGCGTCCGCCTCGACGAGCGCGTGTTCATGGACTCCCAGATGAGGCAGTATGCCAACAAGACCGCGGAGTGCTTCGGCGTGGACCACAGCGAAGATCCCGGCGCGGGCGCTGCAGGCGGCCTGGGCTTTGCCTTTTTGAGCTACTTCCCCAATGTCGAGCTCAGACCCGGCATCCGTATCGTCCTCGATGCCGTAGAATTTGAGAAGGCTGTGGAGGGCGCTGACTACGTCGTGACCGGCGAGGGAAGACTCGATTCTCAGACCGCCAACGGAAAGGTTCCGGTGGGCGTCGCCAGGATTGCCAAAAAATACGGCGCCAAAGTCATTGCCTTTGCCGGCGGCGTGACCGATGACGCCGGAGCCTGCAATGACGAAGGCATCGACGCCTTCTTCCCCATCGTCCGCGGCGTGACTACTCTCGACGAGGCCATGGACAACTTCACGGCCAAAAAGAATATGGCCCTGACCGCGGAACAGGTCTTCCGTCTGCTGTAACCTTTTGACTAAATTCTATGCTTTCGGCTGGTTTATCCATATCTTTTAGGAAGGTTTTCCTCTATAATGAAGGGTAGGGTTTGAGCCCGTGGAGAGAACCAGGAAAGCAATGCTTGCTTGGGAACTGCCCGAAAAAAAGCTGGAAGAGTCACGCTGGTCTTCCTGGCTTATCAAGGGCAGTTCCATGACGAAGGAGGAGACATGCGCAAGACAAAAATCATCTGCACCATCGGCCCTGCCAGTGAGAGCGAAGAGAAGCTCCGCGAACTGATCAATGCCGGTATGAATGTGGCCAGATTCAACTTTTCCCATGGCACACACGAGGAGCACAGGGAAAAATTTAAACGCCTTGTGCGGATCCGCCGGGAGATGGGCAAACCCGTCGCGACCCTGATGGACACCAAGGGACCGGAGATCCGCCTGCGCGACTTCGAGGGCGGCAAGGTCATGCTGGAAAAGGGCAAGGGCTTCACCCTGACGACTGAGGAGATCATGGGTACGGCCGAGCGCGCCACGATCAGCTACAAGGGCCTGGTCAACGATGTCCAGGCGGGCAGCAGCATCCTGATCGACGACGGCCTGATCGAACTGCGCGTGGACAACGTCACCGATACGGACATCCACTGCACGATCATCAACGGCGGGCCTGTCTCCAACCACAAGGGCGTCAACGTCCCCGATACCGACCTCTCCATGCCCTTTATCAGCGAACAGGACCGGGCCGATATCGAGTTCGGATGCAAGATGGGCTATGAGTACATCGCGGCCTCCTTCACCAGGACCGCCGCCGACGTCCGCGAGATCCGCGAGATCCTCGACGCCCACGGCAGCAAGATGAAGATCATCGCCAAGATCGAGAGCACCCAGGGCGTCAACAACATCGACGAG
>CAMNFJ010000059.1:0-15834 GCA_946536955.1 uncultured Lachnospiraceae bacterium | reverse complement strand
ACACCTTCGTCGTCCAGAACCCGCCCGCGAAGCCTCTCTCCATGCAGGAGATGGATGACATCTACGCCCTGCCCTATATGCGGACCTGGCATCCCATGTACGAGGAGGCAGGCGGGGTACCCGCCCTGGGAGAGATCAAATTCAGCCTGACCTCCAACCGGGGATGCTACGGGGACTGCAATTTCTGCGCCCTGACCTTCCACGAGGGCCGGATCGTCCAGGTCCGCAGCCACGCCTCCATCCTGCGGGAGGCGGAGCAGATGCTGGCGGAGCCGGATTTCAAGGGCAATATCTATGACGTCGGGGGACCGACCGCGGAGTTCCGCGCCCCTGCCTGCAAAAAGCAGCTGACCCGGGGGGCCTGCAAGCACAGGCGCTGTCTGTTCCCGGAGCCCTGCCCCAACCTGGAGGTGGACCATCGGGATTATCTGGCCCTGCTCAAAAAGCTGCGCAGTCTTCCCGGCGTCAAAAAGGTCTTTGTGCGGTCGGGCTTCCGCTTCGACTATCTGCTGGCGGACCGGGACAGGACCTTTTTGCGGGAGCTCTGTCAGCACCATATCAGCGGCCAGCTGCGGGTGGCGCCCGAGCATGTCTCCGACAATGTCCTGTCCAGGATGGGCAAGCCCGGCGCGGCAGTCTACCGGGACTTTGTCCGTCTCTTTGACCAGGTCAACAAAAAGACCGGCAAGGACCAGTATATCGTCCCCTATCTCATGTCCTCCCATCCGGGCAGCAGGCTCGGGGATGCCATCGCCCTCGCCGAGTATATCCGGGAGCTGGGCTATATGCCCGAGCAGGTCCAGGACTTTTATCCGACTCCGGGGACAGTATCCACCTGTATGTATTATACCGGGCTGGATCCCCAGACCATGGAGCCGGTCTATGTCCCCCGCGATCCTCATGAAAAAGCCATGCAGCGGGCCCTGATCCAGTATCGGGATCCCGCCAATTATGACCTGGTAAAGGAGGCCCTTCTCCGGGAGGGCCGGGAGGACCTGATTGGTTTCGGAGAGAAGTGCCTGATCCCGCCCAGGAACCTGCACAGGCCCGCACGGGACGGGAGAGGAGCCGGCACTGCAGGGACGGAAAAAGTCGGAAGAGGCTCCGGATCTGTGAGGGCTGAAAAAGGCGGAAGAGGTCCAGGCGCCGCGCGGACAGAGAAAGACGGCGGAAGATCCGGCAGTGTAAGGACGGAAAAAGGCGGCAGACGGGCCGGCGGTGAAGCGCCCCGGAAAACAACCGGGGGAAAAACCGGGGGGACTTCTGGTGGACGGAGAGCCGGCAGCGGAGGGAGTGCATCCGGGAGCCGGAAAGAGGGAAGGACCAGCGGATCTGCCGGAAAGCGCCGCAAACTTCGCTGATCCCGTCGGAAGCCGTATTTTTGCTGAGCATGAACTGCGATCACTGCTCACGCTCATGGAATTGAGGCATTTAAGATAAGGAAAAAGGAAGAAGATATGGAAGATATCAAAAGCGCAGTTTACAGGGCTTCCGGGAAAATCACGGATATGATCCTCCTCTCCGCGATCCTGTCCTTTCTGCTGGCATTGGCGGGTCAGCTTTTGTCCGGGCTGCTTTTCAGGATCACGGACGCGGAGAACCATCTGGCCCGTATCCTGGGCAATCGGGATGCTGTGGCATTCCTCCTCTTGTATTCTACCTTTATCGGGATCTGGATCATGTTTTTCCTGGTGATCTCTGTATTCAGGGACAACCGGCCCATGTGGTCCTGCCTGGCCTTCCGGCGGGGAGGAAACAGCCTGCCGGCTGCCCTGGCGGGCCTTTTCGGAGGCTTTGCCGCCAACGGGTTCTGCGTCCTGATGTCCGTCATCCGGGGGGATGTGAAGCTTTCCTGGAGCGGCTTCGATCCGGTCTTCTTTTTCGCCTTTCTCTTTGTGGTCACGGTCCAGTCGGGAGGCGAGGAGATCGTGGACAGGTGCTACCTTTATCAGAAACTCCGCAGAAGGTACAGGCATCCGGCCGTGGCGGTCCTGGGCAACGCCCTGGTCTTCATGGCTTTGCACCTGGGAAATGACAACCTTACGGTGGTCAGTCTGCTGCAGATCCTTCTGATCGGGATTCTCATGTCCCTCTTCGTATATTATTATGACTGTCTCTGGGCAGCGATCATGTTTCATGCGGGCTGGAATTTCACGCAGAATATTGTGTTCGGCCTGCCCAACAGCGGTGTCGTTTCCCAATATTCCCTCTTTAAGCTGGACGCGGCATCGGCCAGGAACGGCCTCTTTTATAATGTGGGATTCGGAGTCGAAGGAAGCGTCGGGGCATCCGTCCTCCTCGCGGCACTTGTGATCGCAGTGCTGGTGATCAACCGGGGGAAAAGGGAAAAGAGAGACCTGTGGAAAGACATGGAGGACAAGCAGCTGGCAGCCATGGAATCACGAAAGCAGGCTGTGAATGAAAGTGGGGACAGATAGTCTTCAGCCTGCTTCCGCGAAAGCATGATCTGACATCACGGCAGGAGCAGGAGCTCTGACAAAAACAGCGCTGATAAAAGGCAGTGAGGGAACAGATAAGGCAGATCAGACAGGCAGATCAAATAGCAAAAGCCGGGCAGATGAGGTGAGTCTCATCTGCCCGGCTTTGTATCCTGGTATATTGATCCTTTGCGCATATGATCCGGTTCGGGGACCGGCTTTATATCTTTGTGCATTCGGTCCGGTGAGGGAACCGGATTCGTATCCTTGTGCATCTGGTCCGTCATAAGACCGGCCTTTTCCGATCCTGTCTCAGATGCCGAGTTCAAATTTCAGCTGGGGCTTCATGGGAAAATAGTTGGTCATCTCGAAATCGTCGATCGTGATGTCCTCAAAGCTGCAGCCGGCCTCCTTGTGCAGGACCAGGGCGGGGACATTTTTGGCGGCGGCGTTTTCATCGGCAGCATCTTCAGCGGCTGCTGCTTCAGCCCGGCGCAGCATTTCCTGCGCGTTTTCCATGTGGCGGTCGTAGATCTGCTCGTTGGCGACGAAGTGGGTGAAGACGCCCGGCTCTTTGCCGGTGACCCTGGCGATCATCATGAGCAGGGCGGCGTACTGGATCTCGTTGATGCCGCCGGCGCCGGAAGCGGTCAGCATGTCTCCGCTGCGCTGGATCAGGCTCATGTCCAGATAATCGCCGCGGACGTTCCAGATGGTCAGGAAGGCGCAGGGCGCCAGGCCGGGGGTCTCCCGCAGGTCAGGTTCCTGCCAGAGGTCGACGATCTTGCGCCGGCCGTAGGGGTCCTTTCTGATATCGTCGATCAGGCGGCGGATCAGGTCATAGCGCTTGACGGTCGCCCCGTAGCGCTGGCCGATCGTGCCGTCGCCGATGTCCCAGGGATCCCACCAGGTCACGCCCAGGTCCCGCATCTCAGCCAGGTCATTGGTCGGCCGCTGGTAGATGGTGAAGATTTCCCGGATCCCGGTCTTCCAGGCCTGATAGCGGAGGGTGCAGACCGGGAATTCCCCCTTGCTCAGATCGTATCTGCGGGTCACATGGTTGACGCTGATCGTGTGGGCGGGGGTCCCGTCCTCATACCTGGGACGGGGATTTTCGTCGGGATAGCCGTTCTCCAGGATGTTGTGGATGTCCTGAACGAGATACTGGTCTGCTTTTGTCATGATTTAAAACCTTCTTTCTGTATGCCCTGCCAGTCACGCAGACTGCGCGGGATTTCTTTTCTGCAGGCTGTCTGACACCCATATTGCGCAGGCTGTGCGGGAGGCGTGTGCCGGGCGATTGCCGCAGGCTGTCTGACAGACCCTTCACGCAGGCCGGCGCGCGAGTCTTTTTTACAGCTGGCTCCTGTCTTTTGCTTGTCCGGAACCGGTAAGAAGGTTCCGGACAGTAGTATAGCACAATCAGGCAAAAAAAATCTCAGGGAATCCCGCTTTCTCTCTTTATCTTCTTTATATCTTTACATGGAAGAAAACAGCCTTCATAATCCCTATTGTCAGAAAGTTTTATGCTGACCGGTTTTTGCCGGTCGGTCAGATGCTGACAGATTTCATATGGATTGAGCGAGTCTTGAAAATGAGCGATACAGGAGTGAATTATGACTGTACAGGAAGCGATCGACTATATCAACGCGCACACATGGAGCCAGTGGAAGCTGGGGCTGTCCAGGACCAGGGACCTTCTTGCCCTGCTGGGGGATCCGCAAAAGCAGCTGCGCTTTGTCCATGTGGCGGGCAGCAACGGCAAGGGCAGCACCTGCGCCATGGTGGAGAGGATCCTGCGGGAGGCCGGCTATGTGACCGGCTTCTACCCCTCTCCCTATATTGAGGATTTCCGGGAGCGGATCCAGGTCTGCGGCCAGTATATCGGGGAGGAGGACCTGTGCAGGATCACGGAGAGAGTGGCGTCCATCGCGGACGGCATGGAGGACCACCCGACCCAGTTTGAACTGATCACGGCGATCGGGATGGTCTATTTCGCCGAGAAGAAGTGCGACCTGGTCGTCCTTGAGGTGGGCCTGGGCGGGACATTTGATTCCACCAATATCATCGACCCGCCAGAGGTCGCGGTCATCACCAGGATCGGCCTGGAGCACACCGAGTACCTGGGAAATACCCTGGCGGAGATCGCCGCCAACAAGAGCGGGATCATCAAGCCCGGTTCGGACGTGGTCTGCTATGAAAATGAGCCGGAGGTCATGGAGGTCGTCCGCCGCGTCTGTATGGAAAAGGGCTGTCCCCTGCATATCGCCCGCTTTGACAGGATCCTCCCCGTGGAGGAGAGCCTGGAGGGGCAGACATTTTACTATCTCGCGGAGGCGCCCGGGGAAAGTCCTGCGGCAGCCCCCGGTCCTGTGGATGGAACTTCGGAATCAGAGGAAGGCAGGGAGCTCTTCCATCTCTCCCTGACCGGGGCCTATCAGCTCCACAACGCCGCGACGGCCCTGACGGTCGTCGAGGCCCTGCGCGGGCGCGGCTTCGAGATCCCGGCAGAGGCAGTCCGCCTGGGCCTGGAGAGGGTCCAGTGGCCGGCCCGCTTCGAGGTTCTCTCCCGGCAGCCCCTCTTTATCCTGGACGGGGGCCATAACCCCCAGTGCGCGGAGGCCCTGGCCGAGTCCATCCGCAGGTACCTGCCGGATCAGGCCGGCTCAGCCCGGACCGGGGGCGGGATCGTCTTTCTGCTGGGCATGCTGGCGGACAAGGACTACCGGGCCGTCATTGACACGATCTCTCCCTATGCGGCGGCCTTTGTCTGCCTGACACCCGACTCCCCCCGCGCCCTGGCCGCTCAGGACCTGGCGGCGGAACTGAAAAAAAGAGGCTTTCAGGCGATAGCCTGCGGGACCGCCCGGGAGGGGATCGAGACCGCGCTGGGCCTTGCCGAAGCCCTCAGGGCGTCAGAAGAGCCCGGCGCGGAAAGGCCTCTTCCCGCCGTCATCTCCTTTGGATCCCTCTATATGGCCGGGGCCGTCCGGACGGCCTTTCCTGCAGCCAGGGAAAGCTATATCACCTCCTGCAAGAAGAGGCAGCGGAAGGAGGCGGTCCAGAGGCGCAGAAGCCTGACTGAGGAGGAGCGGACCCGCAAGAGCGCCCGGATCTGCCGCCTGGCCGGAGACCTGGAGGAGATCAGAAAGGCCCGGACAATCTTTTCCTACGCGTCAGCCCCCGATGAGGCCTGTCTGGATGCGCTCAACAGGAGTCTGGAGGAAGAGGGAAAAACAGTCTGCTACCCCCTCTGCCTGAAAAAGGGGATCATGAAGGCTGTCATTCCAGCCCCGGGCGACCCGGAGGCCTGGAGGACCGGAGCCTACGGGATCCGGGAACCGGTGGCGGAAAAGGCGGTGACAGTCGATCCCTCCCGGATCGACGCGGTCCTGGTCCCCTGCGTAGCCTTTGACAAAAAGGGAGGCCGCTGCGGCCACGGAGCGGGCTACTATGACCGGTTTTTGACACTGGTCTCCCCGGAAACCCCGAAGATCCTGGTCGCCTTCGATGCCCAGGAGACGGAGACCCTTGCCATGGAGGAGACGGATATCCGGATGGATCTGGCCGTCACGGAGAGCGGAGTCCTGCGCTTCTGATTTCTCCATGCGGACTTTCGGGGCACCCCCTGGGCAGCGGCAGGGTCTTAACATACCGTAGCAGGAAATCGGCGCAAAGCGGATCCCCCGGTACAAGGGCAGTGTCATCGCCTTCGGGGATGCCGGCGATCCGCCATTGGGGCTGCCGGAATCCCCTTTTTGAGAGGAAACCCCGAAAAAACAATGGAAAACCGGTGGCAGGAAGGGATGAAAGCATGCTACAATAATAGTTGGCTTTTTTTGCAAATAATAAGATACGGATCAAACATACAGGGGCACGACTATGGAAAGTATTGTGAAAATGGGGGTTAAGCCTTCGGCAGACCAGATCAGGAACGGAAGGGAGGAGGCACAGGCGGCCGTAAAGAGCCCTGCGCCGGACCGGGCATCGGAAGCGCAGGCCCGCAGGGACCAGGCGCCGGCTTCGGGATCCAAAGAGGCGGACGCGGCCTCTTCTGTTCCCAAAGCTGCCTCAGCCAAAGGAGCGGAGGCGGCCGGGAATACAGGAGGTAAGGGCTATACGGAGGAGGAAAAAGCTCTTCACAGGAGCCGGCGGATCCATTATACGATGATCGCCAGGTATGTGATCTTCACAGCGGTGATCTGCTTTGTCCTGCTGCGGGCCGTGGATAACCTGGGCCCCATCCTGTCGGCTGTCCTGAAAGGCATACGGACAGTTGGCATCCTGCTGATGCCCCTCTTCTGGGGCTTTGTCCTGGCCTATATCCTGGCGCCTGCCGTCGGCTTTTTTGAAAAGAAGCTGCGCAGGACCAGCCTGTTCCGCAGGAAGCCGGCCCGCCGGCACACGGCAGCCGTCGCCATCACCTGCGTCCTGGCCCTGCTGGTCGTGGTGCTTCTTCTGTCCCTGGCGGCGTCGGCTCTCACGAGCAGTCTCAGGATCGCCAGCGTCGAGGATATCGTCATTCTCTTTGAGTCATTCGCGGCCATGCTCAGGAGCTTTAACAGTACCATCAATGAGTGGCTGGCCAGGCTGAACATTTCCTCCAAGGAGACCGCTGAGGCTATGAAGGGGATCAGCAGCTTCCTCGCGGGACTTACGAAGGGTCTGAGCAGCGGGATCACCGGTGCCATCGGCCACATCGGCGGTATGCTGACCAGCGGCCTGTTTGCTGTGATCTTTTCTATCTACTTTCTGCTGGACGGCAAGGGCCTGCGGCGCTACTGGAACCGGGTGCTGACGGCTGTCGGCGGAAAAAAGACCAGGCACAGATTCCATCTGCTGGCCATGGACGCGGACGCGGTCTTTTCCGGATATATAAGGGGACAGCTGATCGACGCCCTGATCATGGCGGTCCTGGTCAGCGTGGCCCTGTCTCTGATCGGCGTCAAATACGCGGTCATTATCGGGATCCTGAGCGGGATCGGCAACCTCATCCCCTACCTGGGCCCCGTCGTGGCCTATGGCTCGACCATCATCGTCACCCTTCTGACCGGTGACTGGCGGAGGCTCCTGGTGGCCATCGTGATCCTCTTCGTGATCCAGACCATCGACGGCAATGTGATCAATCCCCGCCTCCTGAGCAGCAGCATCGATGTCCATCCCATGCTGGTCATCGCGGCTTTGATCATCGGCGGCGCAGTCGGCGGGATCGTCGGAATGCTCTTTGCGGTCCCGGTCGCAGCCTTCCTCAAGATCCAGTTTGACAAGGTCATCGACCGTCTCGTGGCCGCCAGGACTGCGGAATTGGCTGTGCCCGGCGGGGAAAAGAAGAGAAAAAGACGGAAAAAGGCAAAACAGGCCTCGTAAGAGGCCCTGTAAGAGGAAGAAAAACCATTCTGAGAAATCTGCTCAGTTCATTTTTTTTACAGTTCCTTAGAAAGGGATCACTAGATTGAAAAAAGCTCTGTTTTTCGGGGACTCCAACACATATGGCTATGATCCGGCCGGCTTTATGGGCGGCCGCTACCCCCGCGGGGAGCGGTGGACGACCCTGCTGCAGGACCGGCTGGAGGATTCCTGGATGATCGAGGCGGACGGGCTTCCCGGCCGCGCCCTGCCTGTGACCAGCTATGAATGGAATTACCTCCGCAGCCTGATCCGGCAGGCCAAGCCCTTTGACCTGTTCGCGGTCATGCTGGGCACCAACGACCTGCTCAGTACCCTGCGTCCGGACGCGGCGAAGACAGCCAGACGGATGAATGAGCTGATCAGCTTTGTGCAGGAGGCGGCGGGAGATCATGGACAGGGCCCGGCGCGGGAGGAAGACCCTTTACAGGCTTCCGGGGAGCCGGCAGGGCCGGCCATCCTGATCATCGCCCCTCCGGAGATCGTGCTCACGGACCAGTCCTATGCTGAGCCCTATGTCTGCGGGGACAGGACCTATGCGCAGATCTATTTTAAAGAGGGAAAAAAGCTGTCGCAGTACTACGGGGAGCTGGCCGCCTACAGGAATGTCCTGTTCGCGGACGCGTCGGAATGGCCCCTGGCCTTTGCCTATGACGGGGTCCATCTCTCACCGGAGGGACACGCCGCTTTCGCGGACCATATGGCAGAGGTCCTGGCAGGAATCGCCGCGCAGACCCCTGCGTCGGCGGGAGCTCCCGGGATGACAGCGGATGCGGGGCGGCTGAAAGAAGACAGGTGAACATGGAAGAAAACAGGAGACGGCCGGGAGAAATCCCGGAAATAGAAGCTGCAGATAAATATGAGGCCCCTGCGGGGGGCGCCGGCACTCCGGGAGGCGGGACTGGCGGTTTGGACAGCCCGGCCGGGAGAGAAGCCGGCCGGACCTCCGGGAGAGAAGCCGGGGGCCTGCCGGACGGGACCGGAGCCTCCGCGGGCGGCAGTGCCGGCCGGACAGGCCTTGACAGTGCCTCCTCGGGCGGCAGTGCCGGCCGGACAGGTCTTGACAGTGCCTCCCCGGGCAGTGGTGCCGGCAGCCAGGCAGGCCCTGAGGCAGGAGCCGCGGGCGGCAGTGCAGGAGGCCAGGCAGACCGTGAGACAGCCGCCTCGGGCAGTAGTGCCGGCCGGACAGGTCTTGACAGTGCCTCCTCGGGCAGCAGTGCCGGCCGTGCAGACATGGACGGGGCCGCTCCGGAGACCGGGACAGGCAGCCAGGCGGACCGGGAGGAAACTGCCGCGCAGAGGCGCAGGGCAAAGAAGGAAGCTAAGAGGAAGGCTTTTATAGAGGAAGTGGTGAGCTGGGTCAAATCCTTTGTCATCATGTTCTGCGTCGCCCTCTTCCTCACCCGCTTCATCATCATCAACGCCGTGATCCCCTCCGGTTCCATGGAGGATACGATCATGACCCATGACCGCCTGATCGGGGCCCGCTTCAGCTACTGGTTCGCGGAGCCCGAGAGAGGGGATATCGTGATCTTCCACTATCCGGTCGATGAAAAAAGAATCTATATCAAGAGGATCGTCGGCCTGCCCGGTGAGACGGTCCGCATCAGAGACAGCGGGATCTACATCAATGATTCCGACCAGCCTCTTCCCGAGGGCTACCTCAAGGAGGAGTGGGAAGTCATGAATACCGACTTCGAATTCCACGTGCCGGAGAACAGCTATCTCATGCTGGGCGACAACCGCAACTGGTCGGAGGACGCCCGCTACTGGGCCGAAAACGCCGTGAATGAGGGCCTGGCGGATACCATGGAGGAGGCGGAGCCCTACTCCTATGTGCGCAAGGACAAGATCCTGGGCAAGGCCATCTTCACCTATTTCCGGAAATTCAGGATCCTCCGCCACGGAGAGTGGTACGAATAAGCAGAAGGGGCAGCGGGTGCAGGAGGCCTTAAGGCTGTAACGAAGGTGCAGCGGACGCAGGAGGCCTTAGGACTGTAACGAAAGTGCAGGGAAATGCGAGATTAATAACAGCAGGATTCCCGGCAGGAGGTTTTAAGGCTCTTATACAGACAGGACTTTTGACAGGAGGTTTTAAAGGCTGTTATACAGACAGGATTCTTGACAGGAGGTATAAGGCTGGTATGGAAAAGGAAAAAAGAATCGAAGATGAAATCCGCAGAATCTGGAAAAAATGGTGGGTGCGGCTCCTGGTCTATCTTCTTGCCGCCCTGCTCTCGGTCTTTGTTGTGACGCCCATCGTGACTTCTCCCAAGAGGAATGCCCACACGCTGGAATCCCTGGACGCCAAAAAGAAGGATGTGCAGGAGCTGACCACGGCGGCGACGGGCACGGCGATCGCCATCACCCTCCTGCCGGGAGACGCGGCCACGCCGATCGCCAACAAGCTGGCTGACCTGAGCCAGTATCTGCTGATCGTCCTCTGCGCCATCTATCTGGAAAAATATCTGGTGACGGTCATGGGCCTGGTGACCTTCCGCTACCTGGTCCCCATCGCCATGGGGCTCTTGTGCATTGACCTGGCCCTGAAGAAGCATGAGATCCGGTCGGCGGCCCTCAAGATCAGTCTGTTGGGCATCGCCCTGACCTTTGTCATTCCGGCCAGTGTCGCCATCACGGATATGATCGAGACGACCTATAAGGCCTCGATCGAGAGCGCGCTGGAGAGCTCGGAGGAGGTCACAGAAGAGATCAGCGGCGGGGCGTCCACGGCTGACCTGCAGAAGGAGGAGAGCGCCTCCACAGCCGCAACGCAGGATGACCAGAGCCTCTGGGACAAGATCCGGGGAATTCCCCGGGCCGTGACCGAGGGGACTACGGACGTTGTGTCCAATCTGACCCAGGTCTCGGAGGAAAAGCTCAAGGAGCTTGAGACGGTCCTCAACAATTTCATGGAGTCCATCGCGGTCATGATCATCACATCCTGTGTGATCCCGATCCTGGTCCTGGTCTTCTTCATCTATGTGATCAAGTCCGTGGTCTCTGCCGCGACTCCCGTCAGGATCGTTCTTCCCGAGTCGGCCCTGGGCCATCTGGGCCATTACCGCAGAAGAGAGGGAAGAGAGGACAGGTAAGAGCCTTCCCCTGGTCCGGAGACATTTTCCGGCATTCCGGAAGGATGTCCTGAAGTGACCGGCAGCCGGCTTCTCAACAGCTTTGCGAAGCAAAGATGTTCCGCATACCGTGCTGCATCCAAAAATCCTGCGCATAAATAAGCGCCGCCGCTGCCCGGGACCGGACAGCGGCGGCGCCATGTATTGTCAGAAATGTTTATTCTTTCCGCAGCATGCCGGAGCACGTAAGTGCGCAGGCATCGTCAACGAGAAATTCGTGAAGACGATTTCTCGTTGACATCACAGGAGGTTTGTGCCCCGTCACAAACCTCCGGAGTAAAAAAACGCTATCGAGCGTTTTTTTACTCTTTATCGCGCAATACCCCCGGCTTCAGCCGCGCATCATTTCTTTTGCGCTGCAGCTTATTGGCTTATTTCTTCTCAGACCTGGATCCCTTCGTAAAGAGGATGGAGAGGAGCACGAAGACGGCCAGGATGAAGGGATAGTAGAGGTAGGGGATCAGGGAGATACTGGCCAGCTTTGCGATGTTGGCGGCCACCAGGAGCTGGGCCCCGTAGGGGATGATGCCCTGCATGATGCAGGAGCAGGTATCCAGCAGGGAGGCGGTCATCCGGGGATCCACTTCGTACTCCCGGCTGATATCCCTGGCGATCGGAGCCGCGATGACGATCGCGACGGTGTTGTTGGCGGTCGCGATATCCATAAAGGCTGTCAGGAGGGCGATGCCCAGCATGCCGCCCCTCTTGCTGTCCGCTTTCTGGCGGATGAGGGCCAGAATGGCAGCGAAGCCCCCGTTCTCCCTCATCAGGCTGGCGATCGAGGCGACCAGGATCGTGACGATCATGGTCTCGAACATGCCGGAGATCCCGGTCCCCATGGAGGAGAGGGCGGTCGCGTAGGTCAGAGATCCGGTCAGGATGCCGGCCAGGACGAAGAGGAGGATGCCGATCAGCAGGACGGCAAAGACATTGATGCCGACGATCGACAGGACCAGAACGATGAAATAGGGCAGGGCCTGCAGGATGCTGAAGGAGAAGTCTCCGATGTCTGCCCCCCGGCTCATGAAGGCGTAGACGACCAGGATGACGAAGGTGATGGCGGCGGCCGGAGCGGCCACCCTGATGTTGGTGCGGAACTTGTCCTTCATGGCCACGCCCTGGGTCTTGGTCGCGGCGATGGTGGTGTCCGAGATAAAGGAGAGGTTGTCCCCGAACATGGCGCCGCCGACGACGACACCCACGCAGAGGGGCAGGAGCAGCTTGCCGTTTTTCGAGACCTCACAGGCGATGGGGGCCAGGACCGTGATCGTGCCGACGCTGGTGCCCATGGCCATGGAGATCAGGCAGGCGATCAGAAAGAGGCCCGGGACCGCGAATCTCCCGGGAATGATGCTCAGGAGCAGGTTGGCGGTGCTGGAGGCGCCTCCCGCCTCGGCGGCGATCCCGCTGAAGGCTCCCGCCAGGATGAAGATAAAGAGCATGGTGACGATGTTGTCGTCCCCGATCCCTTCCGCGCAGATGTGGATCTTTTCATCAAAGGTCCGGCTCCTGTTCTGGAAAAAGGCCGCGATTAGCGCGATGGAAAAGGCCAGGACGACGGAGACGACATAAAAGCCCATCTGCCCCTCGTCATTGGACAGGTACTGGAAAAAGATTCCGTTCCCCAGATAGATGAGGAGAAAGAGCGCGATCGGCAGAAGCGCCGCAGGGTTAGGTCTGATCTTTTTTTCTTTCTGATTCATATGCCCCTCTTTTCAATAGAATGAAAGTGTATAAAATGTTTAATGTGCGCGGTGAAAAATGTATAGATAAAAAACGGCACATTGACCAGTGTACCACTTCGGACACCGGAATACAAAGGACTTTTACGGTCTGGAAAGGATTTGCTGACTTATGAAAAAACTGGCATTGCCGGATGAACTGCTGCTGCAGGTGCAGAAGCCTGCCCGCTATCTGGGAAATGAGATGAACGCGGTCCACAAGGACAGGGGGGTCCCGATCCGTTTTGCCATGTGCTTTCCGGACCTCTATGAGATCGGGATGTCCCACCTGGGGATTCAGATCCTCTATGAGCTTTTCAACCGCAGGGAGGACACCTGGTGCGAGCGGGTCTTTTCGCCCTGGACGGATATGGACCGGCTGCTGCGGGACCGAAACATCCCCCTCTTTGCCCTGGAATCCCAGGATCCGGTCCGGGACTTCGATTTTCTGGGCATGACCCTGCAGTTCGAGCTCTGCTACACCAATATCCTGCAGGTCCTGGACCTGTCGGGCATTCCCCTGGAGGCGGCCGACCGGACAGACCGGGATCCGATCGTCATTGGCGGCGGGCCCTGCGCCTGCAATCCGGAGCCGGTCGCCCGCTTTTTTGACATGTTTTATATCGGAGAGGGGGAGACTTCCTACGATGCCCTGCTGGACCTCTACAGGTCCATGAAGGAGAAGGGGGCCGGGAGGGCCGCCTTTCTGCGGGCGGCCGCGCAGGTCCCTGGAATCTATGTCCCCTCTCTCTATGAGGTGGAATACGGGGAGGACGGCACGATCGCATCCTTCCGGCCAAAGTACCCGGATGTACCGGCCGTGGTCCGCCGGCAGGCGGAGAGGGACCTGGACCGGGCCCCCTATCCCTTAAAGCCCCTGATCCCCTTTATCACGGTGACCCAGGACCGGGTGGCCGTCGAGCTGCAGCGGGGCTGCATCCGGGGCTGCCGTTTCTGCCAGGCCGGCATGATCTACCGGCCCAACCGGGAGCGGGACCTGGAGACGGTCAGGGCCTATGCGGACGCCATGCTGGAGAGCACGGGCCAGGATGACATCCTGCTGAGCTCTCTGAGTTCCAGCGATTATTCCTGCATCCATGAGATCGTGGACCATATCTCCGACCGCTATGAGAAGGAGCGGGTCAAGCTCCAGGTTCCCTCGCTCAGGATCGATGCCTTTTCCCTGGACCTCATGGCCAGGGTCCAGGACGTCCGCAGGTCCAGCCTGACCTTCGCGCCGGAGGCGGGCTCCCAGAGGCTCAGGGACGTGATCAACAAGGGGATCACGGAGGAGGACATCCTCAAGGGGGCCCGCGAGGCCTTCCGCGGGGGCTGGAACAAGGTCAAGCTCTACTTTATGCTGGGCCTGCCGACCGAGACCGAAGAGGACCGGACCGCGATCTCCGACCTGGCCAACAAGATCTCGGCCGCCTATTATGAGGAGGTCCCCAAGGCCCAGAGGAACGGGCGCTGCCAGATCACGGTGAGCACCTCCTTCTTTGTCCCCAAGCCCTTCACCCCCTTTCAGTGGGCGCCCATGTACCACGCGGGGGACTATCTGGGCTTCGCGGCCCAGGTCAACCATGCCATCTACGCCTCCCACAACCACCGGAGCATCCGCTACAGCTGGCATGACGCCCCCATGATCTACCTGGAGGGGGTCCTGGCCAGGGGGGACCGCAGGACGGCGGACCTGATCCTGGAGGCCTACCGCCGGGGGGCGGTCTTTGACTGCTGGCTGGAGACCTGGGATTACGACAGGTGGGACCAGGCCGCGGCGGACCTGGGCTTTGACATGGACTTTTATACCCTGCGGGAGAGGGGAGAGGACGAGATCTTTCCCTGGGACTTCATCGACGTCGGCGTGCGCCGCGAATTCCTCCGCCGGGAGTGGGACAGGGCAAAGGCGGCGCAGCTCACGCCCAACTGCCGGGAGGCCTGCAGCGGCTGCGGCGCGGCCTCCTATGGCTGCGGCGTCTGCCTGCGGGGGCCGGCCGGGACAAAAGCGGAACCCGGTGCGGAGCAGGGAGCCGGGCCTGCCGGTGGACATCCGGATTCCCGGGAGCCGGAAGCTTTTGGCCTGCCTGCGAAGGCACAGGAGGCGGAACCTTTTGACGGACCTGCGGACGCACGGGAGACGGAGATTTCCGACGAAACTGCGGGTATGCGGGAGCCGGTGATTTCCGGCGGACCTGCGGACACGCGGGAGCCCGGGCCCGGTACGGAAGCGGAGGCCGGGCCTTCAGACATGGAGACTGAAGCGGAGGAAACCGGCATCTGCATCAAGATCCGCATGCGCCTGGCCAAGTACGGCCCCATGAAATTCATTGGACACCTGGAGCTCATGCGCTTTCTGCAGAAGTGTATCCGGCGCACGGACATCGACATCCGCTACTCCGACGGGATCACGCCCCGGATGATCATGTCCACGGCCATGCCCCTGGGCCTGGGCCTCACCAGCACCGGGGAGTATGTGGATATGGAGATCGGGTCGCCGGTCAGCACGGCCCATGCCCTGGACCAGCTGCGGCCCATGATGCCCGAGGGCCTGGAGATCCTGGATTTCCGCCAGATCGGCGAGACGGTTCCCCTGGGCGGCGGAGGCAATGCCCGCAAGCCCCAGAAGGCCATGTCTGTCGTCGCGGCCGCCGTCTATGAGGTGGGCTTTCGCGGGACAGGGGGCTATCTCCCCCCGGAGAACTGGAGGCAGGTCCTGGAGGATTTTGTCGCGCAGGACCAGATCCTCTGGACCAAGGAAACAAAAAAAGGCTTCCGCACCCTGGACATGAAGCCTTTGATCTATGAGTTTGCCTGTGAAGGGGACAGGATCCGCATGTGTGTCTGCTCCAGGGTCGGGGAGAACCTGCGGCCGGAGCAGATCATCGGCGAGGCCTTCCGCAGGAGCGGCCTGGACCTGCCGGAGGACGCCCTGGAGATCCACCGCGTTGACCTCCTCGCGGAGAGGGAGCCTGACGGAAGAGAGGGCGCTGCGGCAGAGGACCCGGAAGAGCTTTCCGCGCGCTTCATTTCCCTGGGGGAAATGGGCAGGATCATAGAAGAATAATCATAGAAGAATAATCATGATGTAAGGGTCAAAAGGTGGTCAAGTAAACCCCGACTCGTCAAGTTGCACAA
>CAMNFJ010000058.1:0-15930 GCA_946536955.1 uncultured Lachnospiraceae bacterium | reverse complement strand
CACGTCGCAAAGGAGATGTGGACCAACTTCGCCCGGACGGGCAACCCCTCCACCGGCAAATACGAGTGGAAGCAGTTCTCGGGAGACGACCGCCAGACGATGGTCTTCGACGATGTCATCGGTATGGAGAAGGATATTTTCGGAAGGCGGGAGGACCTGATGATGTCATGGGCCGAGCGCCTCGGAAACGGGTCGTCCAAGAGGGTCTGCTGACGCGGGCGCGCAGCCTGCGCGGCATATCCGACCGCGCACACACACGAAACCTGTAAAGATTACAACCTTCAAAAGCAATCATAAGAAGGAAGGGAAAAATGTGATCCCCGGAGAATTAAAACTCTCCGGGGATCGTCTTTAGAGATTATGTTTTGTTCACTGAGAACTTTCTTTTTCCATAAAACTTATAATTCTTCCGGCTGTCACAACGCTCAGGCTGCATGGTCCAGCTCTTCCGTTTCTTCCTCCTGGTAGATTTCCTCCAGCTCATAGTAAGAATCAATCCTGTCCTCAAACAGGCCCTCCAGGTCTTTTTCCGGGATCATGCCGTTCTCACCCACCCCGGCGTCCTTGAAATGAATCGGAACGATCATTGGGGGTGTATCCAGGGACAGGGGCTGAATAGACCGGAGCTGGTCCACGGACTGGTAGACCATGCTGACCTTGTAAAAGCCTTCTCCCTCCTTGTTGACCCATCTCTCGAATACTACCTTGACCCCGATGGGAGCGGTGGGCTCGATGGCACCGGGCAGGGTGTAGGCCTCGACACCGAGGGCCGACAGGACGCTCGCGACCGTGGAGTCGTGACCGCAGAGGAAGGTGAACTTCCTGCCTTTCGCATTCATCTCGGATAAGAGCTCTTCCAGCATCAGGTGGGATTCATTCACGGCCAGAAGTGGAGTGCCGAACCGGATATCCAGGTTGGCCCGGAGGACCGAGCCGATGGTCTTCCAGTCCTCCTCGCTCAGGTCATGCCCGAAAGCGGCCTTCTTTTTATCGGCTTCCTCATAATACTGGAGCACCAGGGCATCCGCCAGGGAGACCGCCGTGCCCAGGGGGCCCTTGATGCTGGGTTCATTCATTTGTGTCAGTGAAAAATTCAGGGGATCCTCAAAAAAATTCCCGTACTCCCCATTTTTAAAGGATTCCGTCTCGCACCATCTCCGGATCTTAAAAGACGCAGGGTTTTATACTGATTGGAATAATGATTGATGAAATACGATATAAGCGCCTTACCGGACAGGGATTTAGAAATCATTCATGACAAAAAAAGAGCCACACACGGCCGCGTCAGAGATTGGTGCGCTAGTATGGCTCTTCTTGTTATATGAGATGAAACATAGAAAAAGGATGGTTTATCATCCGAATCCGAAAGGATTTGTTTGATTACTCTGCAAACAGATCCACTGCGCCGGCAGCTTCTCCATTGACAACGTAATAAGCCTTGCCTTCTTCTGCCTTGACATAGATGTCCAGAGAAGTGACATCCTGAACTGTGATCGCCGCCTGGACCTTCTCCACGACAGATGCATAGGTAATGCTGTCTTCTGCATTGTTCTGGATCACGAAATTAGGAACAACCGCTTTTTTACGAGGAGCGCGGGGCTTGCGAGCGGGCTTCTCAGCGGGGGCTGCAGCTTCCTTTTTAACGCGAGGCTTGCGTGTCTTCTTTGCAGGAGCTTCTGCGGGAGCGGCAACGGCTTCAGCAGCAACGATTTCTTCTTTTTTTCTTCTCGGCATGGGGATTTCCTCCTTTATGATAGTGTTGTAGAAATGGAAAATGAAATAATTGATTTATGGGTAAATTTAGTATAGGAATCCAAATATGTCAAGGATATATGAGATTTAAAGATTGTGTATTTTTAAAATTTGGCTTTTAAATTTAGCAGGGGGTGATCATTATGACTACAGTACAAAAAATCGACAGTTTTCGTGGAAAATATTTCTTTCTCAGCAATTATTTTATTGCACCGGTTATGTATGAAGGACTTACCTATCAGAACAATGAGGCTGCATTTCAGGCCCAGAAGAAAAAATACTGATGAAGATCCGTTCTGAGCTGTCTTCTTCATGATGGTTATATCTACATGGTGGATGAAGGGGATGACATCACAGTTGAAGAAACTAATGATGGCCTGTGCTGGTTCCGGGGAGAATATGAGATATAGCAAAGTAAACAAAAGGATGGGGGATATTGTGGTATAGACTGGTGAATAAGCACAAAATGTACTATACTGCATTTATTGGGGAATCGCATTCACAAGCGGAACAGTGCAGAGCAGGGCATGAGGAGTAACAGGCTATGGCTGCAGTAAGCGTTTATTGTCTGGCATATAATCATGAGAAATATATACGCAGGGCGCTGGAGGGAATGGTCCGGCAGAAGACGGATTTTGACTTTGAGGTCATTGTACACGACGACGCCTCCACGGACGCGACAGCGGCCATCATCCGGGAATATGCTTTGAAATTTCCGGCAATAATTAAACCGGTCTGCCAGACAGAAAACCAGTGGTCCAAGGGCATCAGCATCGTGGAGACCCATATCCGCCCGCGAGTCACCGGAAGGTACATGGCGATCTGCGAGGGGGATGATTACTGGACAGACCCCTGCAAACTTCAGAAGCAGTATGATTATATGGAAGCACATCCGGACTGCACCTTCTGCTTCACAAACGCGGTGATCCGCAACGAAGAAGCCCGGACCCGCAGGACCTTTATTCCCTATTCAAAGAAAGACGCCGGGCAGTTTGATCCCCGCAGGCAGGATTATGACCTGAGGGATTTTCATCGGCTGACATTTATTCCCACGGCTTCCTTTTTTTTCAGGACCGAATGCTACGATGCCCTGATGAAGGCAGGGATACGCCACTGCCCCACCGATGATCTGCGCCTGCGCCTGTTTGTGACTTCGCAGGGGTATGCGCATTTCATCAATGAAGAGACTTGTGTTTACAGAGAAGGCGGATCGGGTTCTATGATGAGCGGCTGGAAAAAACAGGACCGCAGACAGAAGGAGATCGATGCAAAACGCAACTGCGGCATGCTATTGGATCTGGATCAGTACACGGACTATACCTGGCACAGAGGGCTTCTCCCCTTTATGGCGACAACAGGTGCGGGAATGCTGGAAAATGCCTCTCTCCGGGAACTCATCAACAATCCCGTGTACAGAGAGATTTTCAATACTATGAAGACGGACAGGAAGATCAAGACATTGATCAAGGCGGCCATATCCGGACATTCCGGCCGGCACGGGAGCAAAAAGCCGAACGATTCATTTCGTAAAAAGGAACCTTATGATAAGTAAGAGAAAAAACAGCCGGCGGGAAGCGGCAGCCGGTTTTCTGTGGAGGTTCGGGGAGCGGATCTGTGCGCAGGGAACGGCTTTTGTGATAACGGTTCTTCTGGCGCGTATCCTGGAGCCGTCTGTATACGGGACTGTCGCGCTGGTTACGGTGTTCACTGCGATTCTGCAGGTCTTTGTGGACAGCGGAATGGGAAATGCCCTGATCCAGAAAAAGAATGCGGACAGTCTGGATTTTTCGTCTGTTTTTTATTTTAATATAGCGGCATGCCTGATCCTCTATGCGGTCATGTTCGCAGCGGCGCCTCTGATCTCGGCCTTTTACGGGATGCCGGAGCTGACATCGATTGTGCGGGTGCTCAGCCTGATCCTGATCATATCCGGTGTCAAAAATGTCCAGCAGGCCTATGTCTCCAGGCACCTCCTCTTCCGGAAATTTTTCTTTGCCACCCTGGGCGGGACTATCGGCTCCGGAATCATCGGGATCTGTATGGCTTACAGGGGATTCGGAGTGTGGTCGCTTGTCGCCCAGCACCTGATCAATACGGCAGTCGATACCCTGATCCTGTGGCTGACAGTGCCGTGGCGCCCGGAGCGCATTTTTTCCGTGCAAAGGCTGCGGAAATTGTTTTCCTACGGCTGGAAGCTGCTGGCATCCTCTCTTCTGGATACGGGCTATAACAGTCTCCGTTCGCTTCTCATAGGGAAAATGTACACGTCGGCGGATCTGGCTTATTACAACAGAGGACAGCAGCTTCCGTCCCTGATCGTGACCAATATCAATACCTCGATTGACAGCGTGCTTTTTCCTGCAATGTCCAGGGAGCAGGATGACCGCGGACGGGTCAGGAACATGACCCGCAGGGCGATCCAGACAAGCACCTATATCATGGCACCTCTGATGATCGGCCTCGCTGTCTGCTCGGAGACCCTTGTGCGTCTGGTCCTGACGGAAAAATGGCTTCCCTGTGTTCCCTTTCTGGCCATTTACTGCATCGCTTTTATGTTTTATCCTGTCCATACGGCGAACCTGAATGCCATCAAAGCAATGGGCCGGAGCGATCTCTTTCTGAAACTGGAGATTGCTAAAAAAACGATCAGTGTTTTGGTGATCCTGATCACTGTCCGGATCAGCGTGATGGCGATGGCATGGAGCGTCCTGGCCCTGAGTATTGTCGGCCAGATCATCAACAGTATGCCCAACAGAAAGCTGCTCAGATATGGTTACGAGGATCAGCTGATGGACATTCTGCCGGGCATTGCCCTGGCGCTCTTCATGGGTTTCTGCATCCGGCCGCTTCCCGGGCTGGGCCTGGGAGATACAGCCACTCTGGCGCTGCAGATTCTGCTGGGGGCAGCAGTCTATTTGGCCGGATCCGCGGTCTTAAGACTGGAGGCCTTCCGTTACCTGATTTCGGCTGTAAAAGCCTTCCGCAGCAGGGAGCAATGATTAAGGGGAGTGAAAAATGAATCAGATCAATGTCACCAGGTCCTCTATGCCGTCTTTTGAAGAATACTGTGCGGAGATAAAGGATTTATGGGAGAGCCGCTGGCTCACCAACATGGGAGCCAAACATGATCGATTTCAGAAGCGGCTGGAGTCGTACCTGAATGTGCCCCATGTGACTTTGTTCACGAACGGACATCTTGCCCTGGAGGAATCGATCCGGGCATTCGGCTTCCCTGCGGGAAGCGAGGTGATCACGACTCCCTTTACTTTTGCATCCACGACACATGCGATCGTGCGCAACAATCTGGTGCCGGTCTTCTGCGATATCCGCAGGGAGGACCTGACCATGGATCCGACACTGATCGAGGGACTGATCAGTGAAAAAACTGTCGCCATACTCCCGGTACATGTATATGGAAACATGTGTGCCGTAAGGGAAATCGGCGAAATCGCGAAAAGGCACGGACTGAAATTGATCTACGATGCGGCGCATGCCTTCGGTGTCCGCCTGAATGGACGATCTGCCGCCTGCTTCGGGGATATTTCCGTTTTCAGCTTTCATGCGACCAAGGTCTTTCACACAATTGAGGGCGGTGCCGCATGTTGCAGAGAGGAAACGATGGTGCAGAAGCTGGAGGATCTCAAAAACTACGGGATCCGCGATGAGGAGACGGTAGCTGCCGTGGGCGGAAATGCCAAGATGAGCGAATTCCAGGCGGCCATGGGAATCTGCAATCTGCGTCATATTAACCGCTGTATTTTAGAGCGGAAGAAGGCTGCGGAACGCTATCGGGAGCGGCTTAGCGGCTCGCAGGGACTCCGGCTTCTCGATCCGCAGAATGGTGTGCAGTCCAACTATTCCTACTTTCCGGTCCTGTTTGAGACAGACCAGTATACCCGGGATGAGGCCGCGGAGCTTCTTGCCGCAAACGGGATTTTTGCCAGGAAATATTTCTATCCTCTTACGAGCGATTTCGCATGTTACCGCGGCCTGGGCCGGGCGAAAGCGGCTCCCGCATGTTACCGCGGTCTGGATCAGGCAGAAGCGGCTCCGGCAGACAGACCAGAAACCGGACGGCATGATACTCCGGCCGCCCGGCAGGCGGCGGAGCAGGTACTCACCCTTCCTCTGTACCCGGAGCTGACAGTGGAGGAGATCGACCGCATCTGCCATATCCTGCTGAAAAAACAATGAGGAGACCTACCATGATTCTGGCAGCAAACCAGCCGTATTTTCTCCCTTACATCGGCTACTGGCAGCTGATCCGCTCGGCAGATATTTTTCTGATCGGGGATGACTATCAGTACAAAACCAGGAGCTGGATCAGCCGCAACAGGATCCTTCAGAAAGGGAAACCGGTCTGGTTCGGCATTGAGATCGAGAAGGCGTCATGTTCCAGATTATGCACCGAACTGCACCTGGCACCTGTCAATTGTGTCAATTGGAAAAAGAAGCGGGATATTCTGTATGACGCATATCACAAGGCGCCTTTTTACACAGAAGGGATCCGGCTGATGGAAGAGATCCGGGACTGCGATGAGACGGTGCTCTCGGAATATCTCCTTCATTCCATCAGGACGGTCTGCCGCTATCTGCAGATCAGCACGCCGATCGCAAGGACCTCGGACCTTGACGGCAACAGGGCATACAGGCGTGAGGAGCGCATTTATGATATGTGCCGCAGGCTGGGGGCGGACACCTATATCAATCCCGTCGGCGGTATGGGCATATACGATTTTGCAAAGTTCAGGCAGCAGGGGATCACATTGAAGTTTTTGCGCGCGGATGAGATTGTCTATAAACAGTTTAAAAATCCATTTATTCCCAATCTTTCCATTCTGGATCTGATCATGTTCAACTCCAGAGAGGAAGTAATCAGTATGCTGGACCGGTATAATTTGATCACCGGACCGCAGGTTTCTGACAAAACGGAGGAAGGTCAGCCATGAAACAGATGACGTTTGAAAACTTTTATCAGCACGACACAGATATCTATTCTCTCGAGGGGTTTTCACCGGTCATTGTAGACCGGGCGTATCTGGAAAAGCTGGGTGTTTCTGTACATGCTTCGGAGGAGACATATGCGAAGCTGGAAGCCGGCTCCCGCGTCTTTATGGAGCGCTGGAAAAACCACACGGTAATACCGGTACAGCATCTGGTGCTGGAAGACCTTGTCCCCGAAGAGGTGGACACCGAGATCCACAACTATACCGGCCGCTGTCCCACTCTGACATTTGAGATCAATCCCGTAAAGGGATGCAACGTCGGATGCCAGTATTGTCTGGTGACGGACGGCGTGCACGAACAGCAGCTCGTCGCATACGAGAATTATCACCTCTATGTGCGTTATCTTCTGAAAGAGATGAACGGCACCCCGACAAGAGAGATCACGGCGGAGGATCTGCGCAGAAAAGACGAGCTTTTGAAGGAACTGGCCCGGTGCATCGAAAAGAACCCCGCCGGAAAAAAGGATATTGAGCGGCAGATCACAGAGGTCAGCCGCGGCAAAAACTGGAATCACTATTACTATTTTTCTCCCAAGACAGAGGCTCTGCAGGAGCCGACGCTGCGGACCGGAATCGCCCACCGGATCCTGAAGGAGTTCATCCGTCATTATGAGGAGTATCCGGACTCCAACGCCAGGCTTTTCGTCGCGTCCAAGGCGGGCGCAAAACATCTGCTGTGCGAGTATGAGGGCGAGACCATTCTGGATCTCTTCTGTCAGCTCAAAGACAAGATGCAGTACAACGTATCCGTATCCATCATGCCGGACGCTTTCCGCGATATCCTGGAGCCCTATGCCGCCCCCATCGAGGAGCGCCTGAAGGCGGTGCGGCTCTGCAGGGAGAAGGGAATTCCCGCGGAGGCCGCCCTTGTGCAGCCGATCTTCACACCTTACCTGACACCGGAACATATCCGGAGCTTTTTTGACAGGCTGCGCGCGGAGGGCATCATCAACTACAAGCCGGAATTCCTCACGGCCTGCATGGAGAATCTTGCCATGCTGGGACAGATCCTGGGCCATTTTGACAAAGATCTCGAGCGTGCTCTTTACGAGGATTACATCATGCCGGAAAATGCCGACCACAAGAAACAGCGCGGGCGCACGGCTCCAGACCGGGCACTGAGCATCGACAATATCCGCAAAATGATGGATTATACAAAACAGATCGGCATGTCGACCAGCATCTGCTACTGGGTCAGGAAACAGCTCCGCATCGGAAATGATCTGATCCCGATCATCAACGAGAACGGCTTCCAGTGCCTGGGTTATCAGTCCAAGCTCTTTAAGAAGCAGGATTAATGGCCGGGACTTTCAGCCGGATCACGCCGGGATCGGTGCGTCCTGATCGAAGCAACAGCAGCCCGGATCACATCGGGGATGTATCAGCGGATCTTTGCGGGGGACTTTGATGGGAGAAAAGTATAAAGAGGCCTTTATCTCTCTTCATGGAGAGAAAGCGGCCTATTACGGCCGGTGGTATCACGATCGGCCGATGGCGATCACATCCGCGCGCAGGGATGAACTGCGCCGGCTGCATCAGGTCTTATACAAATGTATTGTCTATATGGCGGAAAACTACCGGGAGTATGTGCCCCGGTATATGCCCCTTTCCGACAGGGAAATGGAGATATTGGACCGGCAGAGCCGGTATCCCTTCCGGGCGGGAACCTATCGTCCGGATTATCTGGTGTCGGAGAAGGGAGACCTGCTCCTGTGCGAGATCACCAGCCGTTTTTTCGGCCACGGGATCTTCATGTCCTATTTTGCGGACTGCGCGGCGGAGAAATTCCTGCGGAAAATCGAGGACGAAGACGGGAAAGCGGGTTATTCCCCGCTCTATTCCACTTTGAATGAGCGCCTGCACTACATGCTGCAGATCACGGGGGATAAAAAAGAGATCTATGTGCTCAAAAGTGCGGACAAGACCGGCGAGATCGCATTGTATAAACCCTTTTATGAGGCCTTTGGGAAAAACGTGGAGGTCTTTGAGGCTGAGGATGTGGAAAGAAATATTGACCGCTGGAAAAAGGGATTTGTGATCAGCGCCCTGAACCAGAAGGATCTTCTGTCTTTCTCCCAAGGGACGATCGAAGCCATGATCGAGGCGGGAATGTACAATGACTTCCGCACGATTTTCCTCATACATGACAAGCGTTTTATGAACCTCTGGTTTCAGGATGCTTTTACGGACAGGTGCCTGACAGGGGAGGAGACCGCCTTCCTTCGCAGCCGCGCGATCCCCACTTATCTGTACGGAGACAGGGACGATATCTGGCAGGAGGCACGCGGCAATAAGGACGGATTTATCCTCAAACATCACCGGCTCGGGAAGAGTGAGAAGGTGTACGCAGGACCATTGACAGACATAATGACCTGGGAGAATCTGTGGAAGAGCGGGGACGTACAGGATATGATCCTGCAGCCCTTTATCCGGCAGAGAAAATATCCGACGGTCTGGGAGGGGACGCCCTTTGAGGACTATATCTGCGGCATGATGCTCTGCGCGGACGACCGATATTTTGACTCGGGCATGTTCCGGGCATCCAGTCTGCCGGTCACAAATATCGGGGATGACCGCAAGGTGTGCCCGATCCACACGGATGACCCGCGGATCTTGCAGAGAGCAGACATACTATAGCAGGCTGTAACGAGTGTTCTGTTGTTTCAACGTTTCTACATCGGCGCCGGTTCCCAGAAGAACACGCCAAAGGAATCCTGGGTGGAGTTTTTTGCCGGGTGCAGGCGAGTCCTGAACTTTATTTGACATCTGCATATTTCTGATTTAAAATGGTCTAGTGTATTTTTGCATACAAAAATACGTGGATACCTCTTCATCTATGCTTTAATCAGAGAGGAAATGCTTATGCTGCAGGCAATCACCAACATCAATGACACTATCAACGGTCTCGTGTGGGGATGGCCGGCCCTGATCCTGCTGGGCTTCACGGGCGTTCTGATGACCTGCCTCACCAGGTTCTACCAGATTTCCCACTTCCGCTACTGGGTCAGCCATACCATCGGCCAGATCTTCGGCGAGAAGCGCATCACAGCCCACACCAAGGACGCTTCGATCTCGCAGTTCCAGTCCCTGTGCACGGCGCTGGCTGCCACGGTCGGAACCGGAAATATCGTCGGTGTGGCAGGCGCCATTGCCACCGGCGGACCCGGCGCGGTCTTCTGGATGTGGCTGATCGCCTTTTTCGGCATGATGACCAATTTTTCGGAGAATGTCCTGGGTATCCTTTACCGCAGGAAGAACACCGAGGGAGAGTGGGTAGGCGGTGCCATGTATTATCTCCGCGACGGCCTCGGCGGCAGGAAAAACTGCAAGGCCGTCGGTGCTTTTCTGGCTGTTCTGTTTTCCTGCTTCTGCCTGCTGGCTTCCTTCGGCATCGGCAATATGAGCCAGGTCAACAGTATGGTCAAAAACGTGAACCATGCCTTCGGCATTCCCAACCTGGCTGTCGGCGTCTTCCTGTTCTTTGCTGTCGGCCTGGTCATCGTCGGCGGCCTCCAGAGGGTCGCATCTTTTACGGAGAAGCTGGTGCCCTTTATGGTCATCCTCTATCTCCTGGGAACCCTCACCATCATTTTCATGCATATCACCATGGTGCCCGCCGTATTCGTTTCTATTTTCAAGGGTGCATTTGCGCTGAAGTCCGTCGCGGGAGGCATTGTCGGTTCCGGCATCGCCCTGGCCATGAAGATGGGCATGAAGCGCGGCGTCTTCTCCAACGAAGCCGGCCTTGGTTCCTCTGTCATGGTCCACTCCAGCTCCAACGTCATCGAGCCTGTCAAACAGGGTATGTGGGGCATCTTTGAGGTCTTTGCGGACACCATCGTGGTCTGTACCCTGACCGCTCTGACTATCCTGAGCTGCGGAACCGTCGACCTGGAGACCGGCATGCTCACCGAGGCGGCCGAAGCAGTCGGATCCTCTTCCCTGGTCAGCTTTGCTTTCGAGGGCACCTTCGGAAAGGCCGGATCCGCCTTCATCGCGATCGCCATCCTGCTCTTTGCCTATTCGACCGTCCTGGGCTGGAGCCACTACGGCTCCAAGGCTTTTGAGTACCTGTTCGGCACAAAGGCCATCGTCGTGTACCGAGTCATCTTTTCCATCGTCGTCCTGGCGGGTTCCGTCATGGAGGCCCAGCTGGCCTGGGACATCTCCGATACCTTCAACGGTCTCATGATGATCCCCAACCTGATCGGCGTTCTGGCCCTCTCCCCCGAGGTCATGAAGTGCACGCAGAACTATGTGGAACGCCGCATCCTGAAAAAACAGGGTGTAGAGCCCATCCTCTCCAACTTCCCGGACATCCAGAAAGAGCAGGAGATCCGCCTTGTGGAGCGCCTGAAGACACTGGCCGAGAACGAGGACGCATAAGAAAAGAAAAGCAGTCAACAAAAAATCCGGCCGCGCGGCCGGATTTTTTCGTTTGCCGCATGGACCCGCGGATCCCGGCCGGGAGCTGTCCGGCATACTCGTCCACCTGCCTCAGAAAGACATCGGATCCGGGACTTAGAGCCCAATGCTTTTACTGGCAAAGGGGTACAGACTGTACTATACTTTATCTATTGGGCTCATAATGCACACAGAGCGCCGCGAGCCTTGTACTTGACACCATATAGTTTTTCTAATACGTAAAATGCGATTATCTATCCATTTTTTATGGCGCGGGCACCAATTTGAGGACTTATGGTGCCGTCCGAATATGTGAGAAAGTGATGCAGTTTGACTATGAACGATACTGTATTTTCAAAGACATTGAAAAATCTGAGGACGGAAAGAGGAATCTCACAGATGCAGCTGGCAGACCAGCTGTTTGTCACGCGGTCTGCCATTAACCGCTGGGAAAGCGGCAGCCGTATTCCGGATAACAGGATGATCGCCCAGATCGCCAGGGTCCTTGACGTGGACATCAATATCCTCTTGAATGCCACGATCGACCGCAATGAGGCGCCGAATGTAATTCTGGTGGACGACAGCAAGATCATTGTCAGAGGGTGTCTCCCCATCCTGGAGGAGGCTCTGCCGGGCGCCAGGATCTATGGATTCACCCGTCCGTCCGAGGCCATCGCGTGTGCGGAGGCCAACCGGATCGCGCTGGCTTTTCTGGATATCGAGATGGGGACAATGAGCGGGCTTGATCTTTGCCGCACCCTGCTTTCGATCAATCCCCGAACCAATGTAGTGTTTCTCACTGCATATGTGAGGTATGCCTTTGACGCCTGGAGCACCGGAGCCAGCGGCTTTATGCGAAAGCCGCTGACGCCTGAGGGGATCAGGGACCAGCTCGCCCATCTGCGTTATCCCTTCTGGACAGGAGGAAGCGGTAAATGACCATCTGGACACTGTACATCTATCTCTGCGGCGCTTCTCTGCTCCTGATGGGGCTGGGACTGGGACTCGTCGTTATTATGCCGGATATTGACCGGTGGAGCAAACGCTTCTTTATCGTCTTCTTCAGCATCCTTTTTCTGAATTCATGCTTTGCCCTCATCGAAAATATCTTCTACGAGGTTCCTGGCAAGGCAGGTTTACAGGCTTTTTCGAATTTCTGGATGTCTCTGCTTGCCACCTTGCCTCTGCCCATGCTGACGGTATTCCTGCTGCACTGCAGCGGAGAGGACCGGCGGAAAAGCGGCCTCCTTCCCGCCGTATCTGCCCTGTATGGCCTGTATTTCCTGATGGTGGTGATCGCGCAGTTCACTTCCTCCATTTATTACGTGACACCGGACGGCCATGTGCACAGGGGGCCCCTCTATCCACTTGCCACCGCCCCTCTGGTGATGATCGGGCTGCTCAACCTGGCAGGCCTGATCCGCAGACGGAATGCTCTGACAAAAAAGCTCTTCATTGCCATTCTGATCTCTCTGTTCCCCCTGACAGTTGCTCTGATCATTCATCTCTTCGTACAGGTCTTTCCGCTTGTCAACATGGGCGTTGCGTTCCTGGCCCTTTCCATGTACGGCATTATCCTGTCAGACCAGGTCGATCAGTATTTGCGTCAGCAGCGGGAGATCGCCCATCAGCATGCCAGCATCCTGGTCCTTCAGATGAGGCCGCATTTCATCCACAACACCCTGATGAACATCTATTACCTCTGCCAACAGGACCCTGCCGAGGCCCAGCGGGTCACCCTGGATTTCAACACCTTTCTTGAACGGAATCTGAACGCCCTGGCGAGTGATGAGACGATACCCTTTTCAGAGGAGCTGGAACATACCCGGGCCTACCTCAATGTGGAGCAGGCGCTGCATGACGAAAATCTTCTTGTCGATTACGACATGCCTCATACCCGTTTTCGCATTCCCCCGCTGACCCTGCAGCCTGTCGTGGAGAATGCCATCAAGTATGGCATGAACCCGGACGCCGATCCGCTCCGCATTTCCATACAGACCCGGAAGACAGGGGCGGGCAGCGAGATCACCGTTTCAGACAACGGGCCGGGCTTTGAACCCGCATCTGACGGCGGCCAGCACATTGCGCTTACGAATATCCGGCAGCGGCTGGAGATGATGTGCGGAGGGAAAATGACGATCCTGCCCCGGGAGGGCGGCGGGACTGTCGTGAAACTGACGATTCCCTGATCCGGCGTTGGAAAGGGGACTGCCGCCCGTGTGACAAGGGGACAGGCACTCTGTCACAGTGCTGTGACAGAGTGCCTGTCCCCTTGTCACACCGTAACGGGAATGCCTCCCGGATGTTGACATTTTGGAACACTCCTTGTCCGGGCAGGAACTGGTTTATAAAATGGAAAAAGGTGAACGGACAGCACAGAGACCGCCAATAAGCGGGAGGAGTCCGGAGCCTGGTGTCAGGCATCATAAACCAGACAAAATCAAGGACAAGCAAGGAGGACCGAAGAATGCAGTACAAGGCTAACAAAAAGATCACGGACGGCAGCTATGACAGGTCTCTGGCTGTCAAATGCGTCAACGGCACCTTTGTCGGCAGGAAGGAAGACGGTATCATCGTCTACCGGGGGATCCCCTTCGTGGGAGAGCAGCCTGTGGGGGAGAACCGCTGGAAGGCACCGGTGGACGTAGTTCCGGATGACGGTGTATACGAGGCGTATTACAAAGGGAAAAGCCCCTGCCAGCACAAGGATTTCAGCGATGTGGAAGATACCCTTATCAATCAGGGGGAGGATTGTCTTTATCTGAACATCTGGAAAGCGGATGATAAGAGCACAGAGAAAAAGCCGGTCATGGTGTGGATCCACGGCGGCGCCTTTGAGTTCGGCGCGGCAGCCTTTTCCCTGTTTGAGTGCGATGATTTCCTGCGGGAGAATCCGGACGTCATCGTCGTCACGGTCGCATACCGGCTCGGTATTTTTGGTTACTTCCATCTGTCCCATCTGCCGGACGGCGGGGCCTTCCCGGATTCGCAGAACCTGGGCCCCCTGGACCAGCTCATGGGTTTGAAATGGGTCCACGAAAACATTGCGGGCTTCGGCGGAGATCCGGACAATGTGACGATCTATGGAGAATCCGCCGGGGCCGGAAGCGTATCCCTGCTTCCGCTCCTCCAGGGCTCGCACGCATACTTTAAGAGGGTCATTGCCCAGAGCGGCTCCCCCACCCTGACCAGGTCCCCGGAAGAGGCGATCGATTGCACGAAGGTCATGATGGAGGTCCTCGGCTGCAAGACCGCTGCCGACCTGATGAAGGTGGATGCCCGGACGCTCGCGGACGAATCCGAAGCGGTAAGGCTGCGCATATGTCCGGAACGGGACGGAAAATGGCTTCCCGTGGATCCCTATGAGGCTTATGCCGGGGGCGCGGTAAAGGATCTCGACCTCATGTTCGGCTGCAACAAGAATGAATTCGACTGGTTCGCGGCTGCGATGGGGGAGGAAGGTATCAAAATGCTGGCTGCCGACCGGAAGGAGAGAAAGCTCGACAAGCTGCCGGAGAAAGAGAAGGCCCTGCTCGAGAGTTTCTGCAATGATGTGAAGGGGGAAGGCTGCGAGGGCGAGTGCCGCCTGTTCGACCAGCTCTGGTTTAATGCGCCGGTCATCCGGATCTCGGAGAGCCAGGCGGCAGCCGGCGGCAATATCCACACCTATTTCTTCACGGCTGAACCCGGACACGGGGTGGAGCTGGAGATCATTTTTGATCATCAGAATACAGATCCTTCACTTGGAAGAGTTTTTGATGAGACCTTTGGAAAGACTGTGCGGAAGATGTGGGTCCAGTTTGCAAAGACCGGCGATCCCTCTCTCAGCGCTGACATTTCTCCGGATGGCAAGGCAAAGACCTGGCCGTCCTATGATCCGGAGAACAGGCAGGTGATGGTCCTGGATGAGTTCGATATCCATCCCGAGAAAGAATCGGAGAGGAAGATCGTGGATTGGGACAGGACCTATGGGCTGACAAAATTCTACCTGTTCTGATTGGAGGATGTTAAAAATCGAAGGATGTTTAAAAAAGGAAGATTAGTATGAAAGCAGACCTGATTATCAAAAACGCAAAAATCTTCACATCAGACAGGAAAAACCCGCAGGCCGCTGCCCTTGCGGTGAAGGACGGAAGATTCATTTATGTTGGCGACGAGGCGGGACTGAAGGACTATGAGGGCGAGGTCACTGACCTCGGCGGAAAGTTCATCATGCCCGGTATCATTGACAGCCATGTCCATGTGACGACAGGCATCGGATTTACATACATGGATATGGGAGAATATATTATATGCTCCAGCAGACAGGAAGCGCTGGACTTTATGGAACGGTATATTGAGAGCAATCCCGGGAAGGAGCGCTACAGATTTGTTCTGGAGCGGAAATTCCTGCAGGGGGAGATGCTCACAAAGGAAGACCTGGATGCCATCTGTCCTGACAGTGAGCTGCTGATCATGGAAGGGGAAGGACACAGTGTCTGGGTCAACTCCAGGATACTTGCAAAGCACGGGATCACGGACGAAACGGAGGATCCGGTGCCGGAGCTCAGTTATTATGTGAGAAAGGACGGCCATGTGACCGGCAATGTCTTCGAGTCTGCGGGATGGCACCTTCTTTTCGACGGCTTATCCTCCCTGACGGACGAGCAGATCGACACGGCACTTCAAAGCTGGATCGATTTTTCCGTCAAAAACGGCGTGAGCGCTGTCTTTGACGCAGGCTGGCCGGAGGGCGAGGAGCTTCATGAGCGGGTCTATGAGCATCTGC
>CAMNFJ010000057.1:0-15939 GCA_946536955.1 uncultured Lachnospiraceae bacterium | reverse complement strand
ACAGGGATACGAAGAACTTGATGCCGATCAGGGCTGCGCCGGGAGCTGCAGGATATGCCTCCTGAACAGCGGGATAACCGGATGCATCCCAGAAACCGGAGGTCGCGACACCTGCCAGGAAGCCGGCGAAGGCTGCCAGAGTGGCGTTGCCTGTGGTCAGCATGGTGACGAAGCAGATCACGTAGAGGATCGCGCCGCCGATCATCAGCTTTTTGCGGCCGACGCGGTCCGAGATCTCGCCGCCGATCCAGACACTGCAGAACTTACCGAAGCCGGTCCATGCGATCGCGGTACTGACGGCCGCGACACCTGCCTTGTAGGCGGCAGAGTTGGGATCGGACATGTCAAATCCCCACTGAAGGGCGAAGTTGACCTGATTCTGTGAAAAGATGAGCGCCTGAATACCGTGTGTCAGATAAGCCATGTAGACGGCTATCATAGACAGAGCATATTTTTTAGCTTTCATTTTTCTCCCTCTTTTTTATGTGATTTTGAATGTTCCCGGGACTGCCGCCGCCCCCCTTTTCAAGTAGATCCTGGATGACACACGGGGAAAAGTGGATATTTCCGGCCGCAGCAGCCGCCTTCTATCATCTCTGCCCGGGAGCCCCGGACAGTTATGATCTGAGTTTGATCCGGCCCGAATAATATTTGTATCTGTTCAGCACCCCGCAGCGCCTCTGTCAGCCCGGGATTGCAGGTGCAAAGCACCTGCAATCCGAGGGGTGCTGAACAATTACTAATATTTTTGAATATAAATATTATTTGGCCTGCTCAGCCTGCCATGCCTGATACTCCTCGACAGGCATCTCAAGGCCGGTGTAGAGCTCGTAGTTGACAGCGCCCTGATAAAGGAGCATGCCCTTGCCGCCGATGGCCTTGGCGCAGCCTGCCGCCTCAGCGTCGAGGATCAGCTGGGTCTTCTCGGGATTGTAGACGGTGTCTGCGACCACGAGGTCCTTCCTGAGCAGGGACTTGTCGACCAGAGAGATGCCGTCCTGGGGCTTCATGCCGACAGAAGTGGCATTGACGAGGATATCGCAGGCCTTGATGGCGGCAGCAAGCTTGTCTGCCTCCTCGAGATGGGTCACAGTGACCTTGACGTCGGGAGTCTCCTTTGCGAGCTTCTCCTTCGTGGACTCGGCCCTTGCGTAGAACTCATCGTCGCGGTTGAAGATCGCGACCTCTGCAGCCCCGTCCAGAGCGGCCTGGACCTGGATGGCTGTAGCGGCGCCGCCGGCACCGAGCACGACCATCTTTTTGCCCTTGACTTCAACGCCGTTGACAGCCAGGTTCTTGACAAAGCCGACACCGTCCGTGACATCGCCGTAGATCTTTCCGTCCCTGTTGACGAAGACGTTGCAGGCGCCGATGATGCGGGAGGCAGGGGAGATCTCGTCGCAGAGAGTAGCCGCGATGTTCTTGACGGGCATGGTGAAGTTGCCGCCGCGGAGATTCCAGAGCCTGACCGTATTCATGGTCTGCTCCATATCATCGATGTTTACGTCAAATGCCATATAGGCGAGGTTGAGGCCGTGCTTGCGGAAGCACCAGTTGTACATGGCGGGGGATCCCGAATGTCCTACGGGTGTGCCGAACAGGGCCAGGAGGCCGGTGTGGCCGTCGATTCTGTTTTCCATGATCAATATTCTCCTATGGGTCAAATTCAAGACTCGCTCGCGAGTCTTGCGCGCCGGATGCGGGTTGACATGTCTTGTTTTTCAAAGACATGTCAACATCCTCCAACAGCTTTGCAAAGCAAAGATGTTCCGCATACCGTGCGCATCCTCGCGGAGCGTTTATTCTTCATCGCGGGATTGTACCCACGATGAAGCAAGTTCCTTTTTTGCGAGCGTTTCCCACAACTGAAGTCACGGGTATTGCGCGATGAAGAATAAATTACAGCTTCATTGCAGCGTCGTAGGCTTCCTTGGTTGCGTCGAGGGCCCTTCTGGCCTGAACGGCATCGCCGACCAGGTAGGTCTCGGGAACGATCTCCTTGACGGCATCGCGGAAATCATAGACGACGTTGCGGTTCTCATCGCGGTGGCTGTAGCGGGATACGAAGCCCATGGACAGGACGACCGTATCGAAGCCTCTTGCCTCGTACAGGGTCTCGTCGGACTTGTCGGCGGCATTCTTGTAGCTGACGCCGTCGGAGAAGATCTCGGAGACAGCAGCGTCGACGAGTTCCTTGACGCCGTACTCGTTGAGGGCGCGCATCAGGAAGACGCGGTGCTCGTGGATGACATCGGGGCCGATCTCGTGGCGCATCTCGACGATGGAGACGTCGTGGCCCTGCTCAGCCAGGAACTCAGCGGTCTCAGCGCCGACCATGCCGCCGCCGACGACCAGGACCTTGTGGCCGACCGGACGCTTGCCGTCCAGGGCATCCACGCCGTGCACGATGTCGGGGTTGGTGATTCCCTTGATGAAGGGCAGGACCAGGGTCTCGGAACCGGTCGCGATGATAACTGCATCGGGCTTGTCAGCCTTGAGCATGTCGACATCGACCTTGGTGTTCATTTTGATCTCGACACCGGCCTTCTCACACTTGGTGATGTAGCTGCGGATCATGTTGGTGATATCGCCCTTTCCGGGAGGGAAGGCGGCCAGGCGCATATTGCCGCCCAGCTTGTCGGATGCCTCAAAGAGGGTGACCTTGTGGCCGCGCTCCTGGGCAGTTGCCGCCGCGATCATGCCGGCGACGCCGCCGCCGATGACATAGACCTTCTTAGAGACCTCAGCCTTGGGAAGTCCGTCGATCTCACGGCCCAGGACAGGGTTGGTCAGGCAGCAGATGGGCTTGCCCTGATACATGTTGGCTACGCAGCCCTGGAGGCAGGCGATGCAGGGAGTCATGTCCTCCAGCCTGTCTTCCATGGCCTTCAGAGGCATGGCGGGATCCGCCAGGGACTGACGGCCGAAGGCGACCATATCCGCGACGCCCAGTTTGACGACCTGCTCAGCGAACTGAGGCTCTGTGTAACGGCCGACGGTGATGACGGGAATGGAGACACACTTCTTGATGTTTCCGACCAGCTCCGCGGAGAAACCGCCGTGGATGCCGGTGGGAGCCCACATATACTCATCCTTGATATGGACAGCGCGGGATACATGCAGGGCATCCAGGCCGCAGTCCTCGAGATAAGCGGCGACTGCGCACATGTCGTGGTTGTCAAGGCCGCCGAACATATCCTCGGTGCTGTTGATACGGGCCAGGACAGCGATCTTTCCTTCCGTAGCCTTCTTCACTTCCTCGATGATCAGGCGGGAGAAACGCATCCTGTTCTCGAAATTGCCGCCGAACTCATCGATACGCTTGTTGGTCCTGGGGGACATGAAGGAATTGACCAGATAGCCGTGAGCCATGTGGATCTCGACAGCGTCGGCTCCGGCCTTCATGGCGCGCTTTGCGGCCTCGCCGTAGCCCTTGACCAGCTCGTAGACCTTCTCAGTGGAAACTTCTACGGGGATATCTCTGCCGTCAGCGGCAGCGATGGGGGAAGCGGCTTCAATGGGAGCGCCCGCATTTTTGGCATTGCCTTCAGGACCTGCGTTCTGCAGCTGGATGGAGACCTTGGCGCCCTCCGCATGACATGAGTCGATGACCTTTTTGAAGCTGTCGATGGTGGAATCATCATACAGGCAGGGCTTGCGGGGGCCGCCCTTGGCGCCCTTGTGGACAACTGTCGCCTCAAAAGTGATCAGTCCGAAACCGCCCTTGGCCCTTGCCGTGTAATAGGCACAGGACTGGTCGCTCATGGATCCGTCCGTGTTGGCGAAGTTATTGCCCATCGGAGGCACGACAAAACGGTTCTTTACCTGCATGGGTCCGATCTGAATCGGAGAAAACATATTCTTGAATTTCATCCCTTTACCTCTCTGCTTCTATAAAAAACTGCTTCTGTAGATGAAGAATAAATCTGCTTCGGTAAATATCTGTTTCTGAATCTGCTTCGATAAAAATCTGCCTGCGCAGGTTCCTGCTGAATAAGCTTCTGAAATAAGCTTGAGCAGGGCAGTTTCCGGCGGGAAAGCTCGATTCAGTCTTTTACATGGAAAACAGGGTGCCCGCCGGGGGCATCCCGTTTTCATATACGAGGCTATGATCCGGTCCGTTCAGAGAAGATCCCGTCTTCCCCTGCGGTCCGTTCTTTGATCAGCCCGCGGAGCACCGGAAGGGCTCCGATCAGCCTTCCAGAGCCTCAGGCCAGACTTCCTTGAGCACTGCGTAAGCGCCGTCGAAGGTCTCCTTGGCCGCCTGCTCGATGCCCTTGGCCAGGATCGCGTCGCTGATGACCTCTACGCCGAGAGCTGCGGGCTGGATGCCCTTCTCCTTGATCATCTTTACGAAAGGAGCGGTGCTTCCGATGCCGGTGCCGGGAGCAAGACGGTCATGCATGGACTCGTCTCTGAGGATGCTCTTGGCATAAGGTCTCTCCCAGACATCGTTGATCTGGATGGAGACGATCTTGTCAGCCGGGATGTCCTTGAGGAGCTCAAGGTCGCAGGGCTGATTGGCGCGTACCCAGTGCCAGGTATCCAGGATCAGCTTGGCGTTCTCGCAGTCAGCCATCTTGACGACCGCCCAGCCCTTCTTGATATCCGGAATACCGGAATAAGGCATGGGCTCGACACCGATGATCCACTTGCCGGCTCTCTGGCAGAGCTCACGCAGCTTCTGAGCGGTGTGCTCGACAGAGTAGTTCTCCATCAGGCCGCAGTTGATCTGCTTGACGCCGAACAGCTCGCACATGTGGAAGCACATCTGCTCTTTGTATTTCTGCTCGTAGGAGCGGTTGTCCTCCGCCCACTGGACGATATACTCGACCTCGGTGCACTTCATGCCGTGCTTGTCGAGAATTGCAAGAATATCCTCATCATGAAGACCTTCCGCAAGAGCGTCTACATAGGTCTCCGCGCGAAGGCCGATTCCGTCATAGCCTGCCTTCTTGGCAGCGATGACGCGGTCCTCGAATTTGCACTGGTCTCCCAGTGTCCAGGAGCTTACTGTGATGGGATACTTTCTGGCCATAATGATTCTCCTTTCTGGTCTTTCGTGTATCAGTTTTTTCCGTACTCAACTGACGATCATGTGAATAGATATCCGCGCGTTGCGCCTGCCGGTCTTAGCCCTGAGAACGCGTAAAGCCCCCCGTCTGCAGGACAATTCCGGACTCGTTCTGTATTTCCTGATAAAAATTCTACTACTTTGTGAAACTTAAAACAAATTCATTATATGTAGCCGATTAATAGAATCTGCGCATAGATTATGGTATACTTTTTTTACCCTTACTGACCATGCCGCTCGTCAGAGCGGCAACGCAATGCGATCACAGGTGCCTGGGCCCGCGGCACAGGCACCGGAGTGAAAAAAAAGCTATCGAGCGTTTTTTTCACTCTTCCCATCATGTCGAAGCGCCTTGCGCGAGACACCCGAGGAAAAATTCGTGAAGACGATTTTTCCGATGGGATAAACGAAGTTTGCGGCGTTTCAACGCAAACTTCGAGTATGAAAAAAACGCTATCGAGCGTTTTTTTCATACTTTAGAAAGGACCGGAAACGCTCTATGAATCTGCATCATCTGAGATATTTCGTCACACTCGCTCATCTGGAGCACTATACAAAAGCCGCCAGGCAGCTGTCGATCACCCAGCCCTCCCTCAGCCATGCCATCTCCTCCCTGGAGGATGAGCTGACTGTCCGCCTCTTTGAAAAAGACGGCCGCAATGTGGTCCTGACCAAGTGGGGAAGCCTTTTTCTGAAGGATGCCGAGGATATTCTGGCCCGGCTGGACAGCAGCGTCGCCAACCTCAAAATGGCCGGCAGCGGCAACGGAACCCTGGAGATCGGCTGCATCCGGACGCTCGGCAGCAGCTATATCCCCGCCCTCATGCGGGATTTCATCCAGGCCAACCCCGACAAGAATATCCGCTTCCACCTCCACGGGGCAGGCGGCCTGTCCGCCGGGATCATCGAGGGGCTCAAAAACCGCCAGGTCGATGTGGCCTTCTGTTCCAAATATAAGGATGATCCCGCCGTCGACTTCGTCAAGGTCGCCTCCCAGGAGCTTCTCCTGGTCGTACCCGAAGACCATCCCCTGGCGGCGCGCAGGGAGATCACTCTGCGGGAGACCCTGGACTACCCCCATATCTTTTTCGACCGGCGGAGCGGCCTCAGAGATATCATCGATGACCTCTTCGAAAAGATCGGCGCAGAGCCGGAGGCGGTCATGGAGGCGGAGGAGGACCAGATCGTCGCCGGCCTGGTCGCCCGGGGCTTCGGCATTGCCGTTGTCCCCAATATCCATTTTCTCAAGTCCCTCCCGGTCAGGCTTCTGAGGATCACCGATCCCAGGCCGGAACGGCACTTCTACATGGCGTCCCTGAAAAATGTATATTATGCCCCGCTGATCAGGTCCTTTATGGACTATGCCCGAAAATATCGGTTTGAATCTGAGTACATATTCTGATATGCTACTAGAAGAGGGCTGTTTAATGCATTTTACGTTTTACAGACTTCGATCACAACTGTTCATTTCAAATTAAAGGAGACATGTCATTATGGAAAGACACCAGATTACCGGCCATACTGAACTCACCTGTCTTTTGGCTTACCCGATCCGCCACTCCAATTCTCCGGCCATGCACAATGCAGCCTACGAGAAGCTGGGAAAAGACGTAGTCAATCTCGCCTTTGAGGTGGACGCCGAGCATCTGGAAGACGCGATCAAAGGCGTACGTGCCATGGGGATCCTGGGCGGAAACATCTCCATGCCCAACAAGACCATCGTGCACAAGTACCTGGACGAAGTGGATCCGGCTGCGGAGCTGGTCGGCGCCTGCAATACCTTCACCAACCGCAACGGCTATCTGAAGGGCTATGTCACTGACGGCATCGGCTATATGGCCTCCCTCAAGGACAACAACATCGATATCATCGGCAAGAAGATCACCATCGCAGGCTCCGGCGGCGCAGCGACAGCCGTCCAGATCCAGGCTGCTCTGGACGGGGTCGCCGAGATGTCCATCTTTGCCCGCGACGACAAATTCTATGCCAACGCTGAGGAGACCGTGGAGAAGATCAACACAAAGACCAACTGCAAGGCTAAGCTCTTCCACCTCGAGGACCTCGACGCCCTCAAAAGGGAGATCGCCGATTCCGTCCTCTTCACCAACGCGACCGGCTGCGGCATGAAGCCCCTCGAGGGATACACCTATATCCCCGACAAGTCCTTCTTCCGTCCCGACCTCATCGTCACTGACGTCGTCTATGCCCCCGCTGAGACCGCCATGCTCAAGATGGCCAAGGAAGTGGGCTGCAAGACCATGAACGGCTCCGGCATGATGCTCTTCCAGGGCCTGGCCGCCATCGAGCTCATCATGGGCGAGAAGGTGGACAGCGAGTACATGAAGGAGAAGCTGGGGATCAAATACGACTGATCCGGCCGACAGCAGAAATGAGTCAAACTGTTACGTCCCCATTGACTCACATTTACTCGCTCAATAAAAAGAGCATTGCCATTCAAAGCGATATGGCAATGCTCTTTTTATATTTATCATCAGTCGGCGACGGCCGTGTATTTGTCAAACAGGTCCTGGCCGCAGTCCTCGCGGATGGTGTCCCAGACAGGGGCGCACATCTCCTTCATCTTCGCGTAGTCCTCTTCGGAGGGGGTGACGATCTCCATCCCGGCCTCCTCCAGGTATTTCACGGCCTCCTCGGCCTTCTGGTCGGATATGGCGCCGGCGTCCTCCTGGGCGCGGCGGGCGGCCTCCTCGATGATGGCGGCCTGGTCCTCTGTCAGGCTGTTCATGAACTTGTCGCTGGCGATCAGGGTGACGGGATCCGGCACGGCATTGGTCATGACCAGGCGCTTCTGCTGCTCGTAGAGCCTGGCGGTCACGATCAGGGGCAGGGCGTTTTCCTGGGCGTCGATGGTCCCCTGCTGGAGGCCGATGTAGACCTCCGAAAAGGTCATGGGAGTGGGGTTGGCCTTGACGGACTTCCAGAACTGGATGTGGTATTTGTTTTCCATCACGCGGATCTTCTGGCCGGCGATGGAGCTGATATCCTCATAGGGTTTGGACATGGTCATGACGCGGAAGCCCTGGTCCGTGATCCCCAGAAAGCGGTATCCGTGGTCCTTGTAGATCTCGCGGAAGGTGTCCATCAGCTCCTGATTCTCCATGTTTTTGCGGAAGCTGTCGATCTCCGTGTAGACGCAGGGTGTGTCAAAGACGCACAGCTGGGGAATGTAGCTGACCTGGGGGGAGGGAGAAGCCGCGATAAAGGGGATATCCCCGTCCTTCATGCTCTCCATCAGCTCCAGGTCCGTGCCGAGCGTGCTGTCCGTATAGACCTGGATCTTCATCTTGCCGCCGCTCAGCTCACTGACATAATCGGCGAAGGTCCGGGCGAAGAGGTTGGTGACCGTCTCGCCCGAGCTGCAGGTCGCCAGCGGCCAGGCGAAATTCTGCTCATTGTGCCTGGTCGTGAGGGCTCCGTAAATGACCGCGGCCACCAGGATAGCCGAGACGATCAGCTGTTTGATTCTCTTTCCACTCATTTTCTCTATGTCTCCTTGTTCCATTCTCGAAAGGCCCGGCATCCCGCAGACAGCTCTCCTGCCCGGGATTCTCTCCGGGATTTTTATGACTTGGCCGCAGGCGGGCTCCTGTCAGGTCCTCAACAGATCGCGGACAGGGGGCCGGCCGCGCTTCAGATCAGGGCAAGGCTGATCGCCGGGATAAATGTGATCAGGAGCAGGGCGACCAGGAACATGACGATCAGGGGGACTGCCTTCCTTGCGATCTCCATGACCGGGATCCCTGTCATGGAGCTGGCCACGAAGAGGTTGACCCCGATCGGCGGTGTCACATAGCCGATCGCCAGATTGACGACCATCATCACGCCGAAATGGATGCCCGTCATGCCGAAGCCCTTGACGATGGGCAGGAGGATCGGCGTCAGGATCAGGATGGCAGGTGTCGTATCCATAAACATGCCGACGATGAGCAGGAAAATATTGATGGCGATCAGGACGACCACCTTGTTGGTGAAGGTCGCCAGGATCCAGGTACTGACCGTCTGCGGGACCTGCATCAGGGTCAGGACCCTGGAGAAGGCAATGGCGGAGGCCATGATAAAGAGGATGGGCGTATAGGTCGCGATCGCCTCGAGGAAGAGCCCGTAGAGGTCGGAGACCCTGATCTCTTTGTAGACGACCAGGCTGATCAGCAGGGCGTAGAAGACCGAAATGACGGCCGCCTCGGTGGGAGAGGCGACCCCGCTGTAGATGCTGCCCAGGATGATCACGGGGGACAGGACGGCCAGAAAACTCTCTTTGAGCACGGTAAAGAGCCCTTTCCCGTGGAGCTCATCGATATAGGCCGAGATCTTTTCCTTGTCCTCGCCGTATTTTTTGCAGTGATAGACCGCGTAGACCATGAGCAGGACAGCGATCAGGATCCCGGGGATCACACCGGCCGTAAAAAGGTCGCTGACCGACTCGCCGGAGGCCAGGCCGTACATGATAAAGGGGATGCTGGGCGGAATGATGACGCCCAGGCTCCCGGCGACGGCAATAATGGCCACGCAGAACTTTTTCTCATAGCCCAGCTTCAGGAGGATGGGCAGGGTCATGCTGCCGACCGCCGCGACTGTGGCGACGCCGGACCCGGAGATGGCCCCGTAGAAGAGGCAGGTGACGATGACCGCGCAGGGCAGGCCCGCCGTCCTTTTTCCGATGATGTAGGAAAAAAGGTTGAACAGACGCCTGGAGATGCCGCCCTTGGCCATCAGGATCCCGGACAGGATAAACATGGGGACCGCCAGCATGGGAAAGCTGTTCAGGGCATTGAACATGGCGCGGACGATATAGGTCGCGCTGGCCGTGAACGAGGCGTCAAAGGCACTCGGCAGGACACAGGCAATGGCCAGGGCCATTGAGATCGGTATGGCCAGGAACAGGCATACCGCAAACAGGATCATTACAAATGTTGCAGACATAAGCTTCTCTCTCCCCTCAGACACATGCTTTTGGCCCGGCCTGTCTCACAGCCCTCTCAGGGCGGCAGGTCGTCCGGATCCGCATGTAAAAATCTCTGTCTCTTATTCGTGGTCCTCTTCCTTTTTCCCCTCGCGCAGCAGACGGATCCGCTGCAGGAGCTTCTGGACCAGCCTGAGCTCACACAGGCCGAAGGAAAGGACCGTAACGGACTGGACCAGCCACATGGGGATCCCGACCGCCGGACTGGCGGCCTGCCCCTTATAGGATTCCATGACAAAGTGCATGGCAAAGGGAAGCAGGTAGGCGAACAGGACCAGCTCGACCGCGTAGCTGAAGAGCCGGAAGAGATGGACTCCCCTTCCGCCCCAGTCATCCCTGAACCACTCCACGAACTGGTCGATCTTGATCGACTTGCTGTTCTTGATGCAGTAACTGATGCTCAGAAATCCTGTCCAGATAAAACAGAATCTCGTGATCTCTTCCGACCAGGACAGGGAATTGCCGAACACATACCTGGCAACGATCTGGATCCCCATGATGACCATCATCATGACCAGAAGTACAAACAGCAATACCTCCTCAAAATGCCTGTCGATCCACCGGATTATTTTCATTTTTACCCCTCATGTCAAAGCGCCTTGGGCGGAGGCACCCGGGGAGAAACCGCGAAGGTGATCCCCTCCTGCCTGCCGCTATTGTTAATTTATTCACAGAATACCATACTATTATATTCGTTTGAGAAAAAATAAACAAATGAAAAAAAACTATTGATTGAATGTAAAAAAACTATTGTATATTTCTGCGCGCATTGTATATATCCGCCAGCAAAAAAAACGGTCCGGCAGACTCGCTGCCGGACCGGAATGTCCTTCTCACAATATATCAGATGGCTGCCTTACTCAGCTTTCCCGTCTTCCAGTTCGAAGGGGGTGAGCTCCAGAGCCTCCGCCGTGTGGGCCGCCCGGATCTCATTCGCCTGGTCCGCCGTTATGGATGTCATCAGGTTCGTACTGAGCGCGCTGACCTGCTCCTCGGAGAGACTTTCGAGGGTGATCGCATCGGTCCCCTCGAGATTATCTTTATCGGGGCTCTTGTCACCGCCGACTCCGTCCAGGCCGGCATCCGTGTCTCCCTCTGCCGTCCGGGCATCAGCCGCCTGGTCCTCGTCCGTCTCAAAGCCCTTGAGCTTTTTCGCACTCTTGAGCGAATACCAGGGTTCTTTGGCCCCGCCGGACTCGTCCATGACCAGAACATTACTGCAGACCAGCTTTGTGCCCTGGAGTCCGAAGTAGCCGATGTTCCACCGGCCCTCGTCGGAGACCTCTTCTCTGCGGATCAGGTTGCCGTCGCAGATAAAATAATTGATATTGCCGTCGCTCGCGGCCACCTGGACAGGCGCGCCGTCCTCGATCGTATAGATCGCGAAAACAGCTCCCTCTCCGAATTTCTTTGTGTCAGTAGGGCAGATCAGGAACTCCTCCTGCCCGTCATCGTTGAGGTCCAGGCTGGTATAGCCCAGGGACTCCGCGGTCGTATCATCCGACGATACCCATTTGAGGCCCAGGGACTCGGACTCCTCCGACTGCCACTTGGCCCTGATTGCCTCGTCGTACTCCTCAAAGATCTCGTCGTACTCCGAGGGGGCCTCGTTGGGGCCGGACATCCTGACCTTGTTGACCTTCTTTTTGCGCTTTTCCCTGCGCTTTGCCTCATAGGCCGAGATGAAATTGAGATTGGTCAGTTCGTAGGTATTGAAGAGATAGGATGTGAACTGCTTCTCTTCGATCTTGGCATGGTACCACTTCTGCTTGCTGAAATAATCACTGATCCACTTGGTCGAGAACTTCCGTCCCCGCCTGGCAAAAAACTCATTGCGGGCAAGGATCAGTTCATTGTCATCCATCCAGCTGATGTTCTTCTCTGTGATAAAGTAGGTATCTGCATCAGGCAGCAGATACTGATTGTCCTCTGCCTGCCTGTTAAATTCCCAGTCGTCGTTCTCGGAATTACCTCCGAAGTGAACCTTATTCTTCGCTTTCTCCGCCGAAGCGGGAACCGCGAAAGATCCTGTGACCAGCGCGATCGCCGCAGCCATGGCCGCCAGTCTCACACCGATTCCTTTCATGTTTTCTCCTTCCAGTCTAAACAGGAATTAAGCCGAAATATGATGCAGGCCCCTACCTGCATCCGGTAAGATAGGGCAGTTTAACCCAACTGCTTATTCATTTATAACACAGTTTTCTTCTTACGTCTTGCTATTTTCCGCTTTTCCTGAATTTTTTTTGACCTGCGGGGCCAGGATTCATCCATTCATCTGGATTTTCACCTCATTCTTTCCGGAGGTTCGGGCACCGCTCGCGAGGCCTGCGGGTCCTGTCCAAACCTGCCGGGCCCCTTCGTTTTGACCGGTCTGTGCTAAGCCCCGGGCGGGCTATGCTTAAACCCTGTTCCGGCAGCTGTCCTCATGAAAAATAAGACGGGGGCAGGGGGGACCGCGTTACAGACCTCCCAAAAAAAGACTGTTCCGCACCCAGATTAATGCGGAACAGTCCGACGACTCAAATCTTCTCCAGGTCTCCCAGGAGACTGCCAATATAGTTGATCTCTTTTACCAGCGCGGCCTTCTGCCGGTTCAGATCGTCCATCTGGACCAACTTTTCCGCCATCTCCGTGTCCGGCAGCTGCATAAACCCGCCTGCCACGACAAAGGGAAGCTTCTGCTTCTTTTCCGTTTCTCCGTACCTGACTGTGATGACACCTTCCTTCTGGAGGATAACCGTTCCCCGGCCGTACTGTGTATGGTCAACTTCCGTCCCCTGCAGATCCGGAATCGTGTAACCGCTCAGAAGCGCATCAACAGCCGCAAGCCGGCTGCCGAGGGAAGCCTTCTGGGCGTTCAGCTTCTCCATCCGTTCTCTCTTTTCCTCTTCCTTCTGACGCTGTGTGGATGTTTTCTTCTTAACCTCTGCCCCTTCTCTTACCGCCATACATTTTCCTCCTGTGCTGCTGATCCTGTTTCCGTCAAGTATAAATGTATCTTATGGTTGTTTACATACAGCTCGATAAAAACCCGATATATACTTTATTATAGCATAAATTATCAGAAAATATAATCGGATTTGCGAAAAAAAGCATGTGGTGCTTCACAGAAAACGAAAGCCCACGCTCCCGCGGAGGGCGTGGACTTTCACTGTCAATAAGCTTTTAATAATCTTTTTCCATGCCGCACATACTGCAGACCTTGACGCCCTTGAGGCCGCCCTTGAAAAAGCCTCCGCAGTACTGGCAGCGGCCCTGCCTTCTCCAGACAGGCCGGCGGCTGCGCAGGTATTCCGCGTCCTTGGCCTCCGCTTCCTTGCGGCGGATAAAGTCGGAGACGGCCGGCAGCTCCGGGCAGGCCGAAAATGCAGCCTTGTCGATTTCCTGAAGGCTCGCGGGAAGGGCGATGTCCGACAGGGAGATGCAGCTCTGGAAGGCATTTTTGCGGATGACCAGAAGCCTGGTCGAGAGCCTGACCCTCTCCAGGTGCTCGCAGCCGCTGAACGCGCCCTCCCTGATCTCAGTCACGCTGTCTGGCAGCTCCACGCTCACGATACGGGCATTGTGGAAGGCCTCGGCCCCGATATTGATGATCCCGTCCGGGATCCGAACATACTCGCTCTGGCCGATATAGCGGACCAGGGTGGAGCCGTCCACCAGGAAATCGCCCTCCTGGCGGCCTGCGGGGCCGGCCCCCTGCAGGGCACCCGTCACAGCCGCCCCCGTCTGCTCGGGGACAGCCTGTTCGACCTCCCGGACCGCTGTCCCGTACAGCTGGATGTGGAAGCGTCCCGTTCCATCGGCCAGCGGCACGGCAGTCTGCCTGAGCCCGATCACGGCGTCCGCCTGCAGCATGGCCGCGCTCTTGCGGATCTCGCGCAGAGCCCCCAGGAATCCCTGGTCCGGGTCCGTCTGGCTGAGGCTGGAGCCGCAGACCGGTCCAACCACCTCATACCCTGTATTCAGATCAAGCGTTGTCACTGTCATGTTCATCATATCTGCCATTTTTTGCTCCTCGGAATCATTTTCAAGACCATCTGCTCCGGTGTCTCCTGCCGGCTCCGCGTTGACAATGCGAAGCATTGACAGGCCGATTATTTGAATCTCACATCGCTTGCTTAAAAAGCCCGCGGCGTGTACACTATTCATGTTGACGGCATAGCGCACAAATCCATGTAAATGCCGCATACAGTCTATAGTTTACCACATGGGGGTTTTTTTGAAAAAGCTATTCCGCCTCTTAATTGCAGTTTTCTGCATTTTTTTTGCATTGCGCCTGCTCCCGGCAGGGTCTCTCTCCGTCCTCAGCCCCTTCTGGCAGGGCACGGAGACCCTGCTGCAGGAAATATCCGGACTTGTTTTTTCCACGGAAGATGACAGGTCCTCTCCCGGCCCCGCCTCCGATGCTCCGGACCCGGATGTCCAGGATGATCCGGCCTCCTCCGCTGACGCGGAAAATGACACGGATCGTGACGCGGATAAAAAGGAGGCAGACAGCGCCGGCCGGCAGGAAGATCAGGGCGGGACGGAGGATCCTTCCCCGGCCGCCCCTGAACCCGCGGACCAGGAAGGGGATGCGGGCTCCGCAGAGCCAGAACCCGCCGAGGCGGAGGATTCCTCTGCAGACGCCGCAGAGCCCGAACCCGCGCCGCCCGGTCCCGTGTCCGAGGACAGGATCGTCTATTACTATTACACGCGGATCTCTCCCGAGGAACGGCTCCTCTACGACGCCATGCTGGCCCTGGCCCGGGATCCGGAGGGAACCGGAGAGGAATCCCGCCTGATCGGCATGGATCCCTCATCGGAGGAGTTTTCCGTCAGCTATACGCGGGCCTTCAACGCCCTGGTCAGCGACCATCCCGAGCTGTTCTGGATCAGTATGGCCCGGGCCTCCTACCAGTGCAGGTACTATATCCTGCCCGCCTTCGGCGGCCAGTACAAGGTCGTCTTTTCCCTGCAGTTCGAGGGGGAGGACTCCAGCTCTCCGGAAGAGCTCAGAAGCCGGTACGGCGCCGAGGAGCAGCAGCTCCGGGAGGCCCGCGACAGCCTGCTGGGACAGGTTGATTTCACCCAATCCCAGGCGGGCATAGCCCTGCAGATCCACGACCTCCTGCTGGACCGGGCGTGGTATAACCGCGGCGCGGGCACAGACGATTACGCCCACTCCGCCTACGGGGCCCTGGTGGCGGACAGCAGCGGCAATCCCGGGGGTGCCCTCTGCGACGGCTACTCCCTGGCCTACCAGTACCTGCTGCAGCATGCGGGCCTGACCTGCGCCATGGTCAGCGGCTACGCGGGGCCCTCCGAAGAAGACCTGGAAAAGCACGCCTGGAATATCGTCCTGCTGGATGAGGACTGGTACGAGGTCGACTCCACCTGGGATGACATCGTCCTGGACATCTCCCCGGACGAGGAGGGATATGATATCCTGAACGAGGCCCTGTCCGACCAGATCTACATGCAGCGGATCCGCCATTACATGTACAACCGCACGACAGAGCAGATGCGGTCCTTTACACCGGGAGAGGAATACCGCTATTCCAGCGACAACGGCTGGGTGACCCTGCTGCAACCCTCCGTACATATCCGCTTCAGCGAGGAGGACAGCGAGCAGACCCGGGATTACATCACCCCGCTGGCTCCGACGGCCGAAGGCACCCTCTATACCTGGGACATGCTGGCCGGAGTTCAATAGATGATTGGGCTGGCAGAGGCGCACGGCGCTGAGCAGCCGCAAAAAACATAGAATTTTCACAGAATAGAAGGCTTATTCCCCGGACCTCACTTGAAAAATCCTGCGGAAAAACTATTATAAAGACAAATTAAAACGATGTAAGGGTCAAAAGGTGGTCAAGTAAACCCCGACTCGTCAAGTTGCACAAAC
>CAMNFJ010000056.1:0-16187 GCA_946536955.1 uncultured Lachnospiraceae bacterium | reverse complement strand
CACTTCGTCATCGGCCGCTTCCACCGCAGTTTCTGCCGGAGAATCGTCTTCAACGCTTTCAATCGCAGCGGTATCTGTCGGCTCTTCTGTGTCGTTGGTTCCTGCAAATGCTTCACTGGCGGCATTTTCTTCCGGATCAGAGCCCGATGTCGCTTCGACCAGGATCCGGCCGCCGATGGTGTCCTGGACGATGTGGATCTTCTGGGTCTTCATGAGCTCCAGGAGGATGAGGAAGGTGACAATGACCTCCTCCCGGCTTTCCCGCGACTCCAGAAGGGCCCGGAAGTCGGTGTGGGGGTGAGCCTGGAGGTAGGCGCGGATGTAGAGCATTTTGGTGTCGATGCTGACTTCCTCGCGCTTGATCTTGCCGAAGCCGCTGCGGATGGGGTCCCGGCGGCTCTTTTTTCTGCGAAGGACCTCGCCGAAAACCTTCTGCAGGCTCTGGAGGTCTGTCCCCTTGAGAAGTTCGTCGTAATTGATGGGGGGCTGATAGTGGAGGACTTCCTTCGGGAGCTTCTGCTGGCGGAAATAGCGCACTCCGGCCTGCTCGCGGTAGACCGCAAGTTCTTCCGAGAGATATTTGTACATCTTGTATTCCACCAGGCGGCGCACGAGTTCCTCGCGGGGGTCGCCCTCTTCCTCGCCGGTCTCCTCATTCTTCTCGCGGGGGAGGAGCATGCGGCTCTTGATGTCCAGGAGGGTCGCCGCCATGACCAGAAATTCGCTGGTCACATCCAGGTCCTCGCGGTCCATCTGGTGGATGTATTCCAGGTACTGGTCGGTGATCTCGACGATGGGGATATCGTAGATGTCGATCTTGTTTTTTTCGATCAGGTGCATGAGCAGGTCCAGGGGGCCCTCAAACACCGGGAGTTTTACAGGAATAGCCATAGTTTTGATTTTATTGCCGCCGGGGCTGCAGGGGGAGAGCGGAGTACATGTACATGCCCTTCGATGAGGCGTGCACAGGAAAGAGAGAGGCTCTGTCCCCGGTCTTTGAGGCCCGGACTCCGGCTGATTGAAGGTGTTTTCACAAATCAGAGTCAAAGTAGTAAGCATTATAGCATGAAATGGGAAATCTGCATCCCTTCTTGGTATTTCTTTTGGCGTTTTTTCCCGGTCTGTTTTGGGGGAAGGTGTCGAGGGAAAGGTGTGACAGAGGGACAGGCACCTTGTCACACTGCTGTGACAAGGTGCCTGTCCCTCTGTCACACCCTCTGTCGCACCGCCCCTCTGCCACACCCTCTGTCACACCCTGCCCCCGTCACCCTACCTCTGCCGCTCCTGTCGCTCTCCACATAAAAAACCCGTCCGGCGGTCAGGCCGGGCGGGTTTATAGATCAGTGGGGTCCTGGAAGGGGCTGCTTTGGCCTGTGACCAGGTGTCAGCCGGGCGCTCAGGTCGCGAAGAGGGAAGAGGAGGAGCGCACAAAGGGAGTCTCTCTGGCGGTCTCTCCGGAGGCGGATACGTCGATGGAATATTTCTTTTTGTATTCCTCGTAGTAGCGCTGGTAGGCGGAGCTGCGGTCTTCCCTGAGGTTGGTCAGATACTCGTGCATATCGAAGGAGTCGTGGCCGAGGACAATCATGGCGACCGCAATGTTGGAGCAGTGGTCGGAAATACGTTCGCAGCCGGTGATGATGTCGTTGAAGACGAAGCCCTGGGTGATGGTGCAGATCTTTTTCTGCAGGCGGTCGACATGGTTGAGCTTCATGGTGTCGCAGAGGTTGTCGATCAGTTCCTCAAGAGGCTCGATCTTTTCGGCTTCGCTGAGGTTGTTTTCGGTAAAGGCCCTTACAGCCAGGCCAGTGACTTCTCCGACTGCATCGCCCATGACGTGGAGTTCGTGTTCAGCGTTTCCGGAGAATTTGCCGAATTTCTCGCGGGCCTCCTGGACGCCGACGGCGACGACCAGGGCCTGGTCGGAGATGAGCTCCAGGTCAGAGATGGTGTGCAGGTACTTGGAGACGTATTCGTTCTGCTCTGTTGTCATCTCCTGGCCTGTCAGTTTGACCAGGTAGGTTCCCAGGGCGTCCTCGTAATCGTCGACGGCCTGCTCGATCTTTCTGATATCTTCAGTGTGGTCGGCCTTGTGGTCATGCAGCATCTCGATGGCCAGGTTTACGCCCTTCTGTGTGATGGCGGCCATGTCGTTCATGGTCAGGCGGCACTGTTCGAGGGCCATGGCGGGATGCTTGAGCAGCATTTCCTCGAGCTGGACCTTGGGCAGCTCCCTTTCCTCCGGTCCTGCAGGGAACATGTTGGTCACGAGGGCCTCGATGACGTCCAGGAAGGGGAAGAGCAGGATGACCATGGCCAGTCGCATGATCGTGTTGATCGCGGCCAGATTGAAGGGGTTCATGGTCATTTTCATAAAGGAAAAATGGAAGAAGAAATTCGCAAGGTAAAATACGGAGGCGACGACGACGGAGCCCAGGAGCGTGACGATGGGGTAGGTCATGGAGACCCGCTTTCCGTTTGTGTTGGCGCCCAGGGCTGTCAGCATGACGGGAGCGGCGGCGCCGATCGAGATACCCAGAAGCAGGGGGAAGGCGGACTCAAAGCTCATGGCTCCTGTCACGGAGAGGGCCTGCACGATACCGACCGCAGCCGAGGCAGACTGGAGGACCGCCGTGAAGAGGGCGCCGACCAGGATGCCGAGAATGGGGTTGGACATGGAGGTGAGGGCCCTGGTGAACCAGGGCTGCTCGCCCAGGCTGCTCACGGAGCTGCTCATGGTGCTCATGCCGAACATGAGGACGACAAAGCCCATGAGGATGTCACCGACGTGCTTGGTGGAAGGCTTTTTGCCGATCATACGCATGAGGATGCCGATGACGGCGACGATGCCGGTCAGGGTCTTGGTTGAGAGCAGGGCAGCAAGGCCGCCTGCTGAATCGATGTAGCTGAGACAGATGACCCAGCCTGTGATACTGGTGCCCAGGATCGCGCCCAGGATGACGCTGATGCCCTGGGAGACCTTCATCATGCCTGCGCTGACGAAGCCGACGATCATGACGGCGGTCGCCGAGGAGGACTGGATCACGGCGGTCACGCCAGTCCCGAGGAGGACGCCCCGCAGGGGAGTGCCTGAGAGCTTGTACAGAATGGGCTCCAGTTTGCTGCCGGAAACCTTTTTCAGGCCGTCTCCCATCAGGGACATGCCGAAAAGGAAGAGAGCTACGCCGCTGAAGAGCGCAATGACTTGTGAGATATCCATTTTTTTATCCTCTTTTTTTCTTCTTGTTTTTTTCTTCTTGTTTCTTTGTTGTTCCACTATCAGATGATAGAATGATAAGGTAAAGGCTGTAGATTGCTTAATGTTAATTCTGTGTTAACAATCAGGAGGACGGAGCCCATGCCATTGATCTATATTCTGGAAGATGACGACAGTATCAGGAAGCTGGTCACCTATGCGCTGGAGAGCCAGGGGTTCACGGTAGAGGGATTCGGCCTGCCCTCCGCTTTCTGGAATGCCCTGGACAGGAGGGTCCCGGACCTGCTGCTGCTCGATATCATGCTGCCGGAGGAGGACGGGATCAGCATCCTGGGGAGAGTCCGGGAGAGGCGGCCGACACAGTTCCTTCCTGTCATCATGCTCACGGCCAGGAGCGCGGAGTACGACAGGGTGGAGGGCCTGGATGCCGGAGCGGACGATTATATCACCAAGCCCTTTGGCATGATGGAACTGCTGGCCCGTGTCCGCGCCCTCCTGCGCAGGAGTTCGACCGGCGGAGCCCAGCAGATCGAGGAATACCGATGCGGCGACCTCCTGATCCTGCCCGAGAGGCATGAGGTCTATGTCAGGGGGGAGGAGATCGCCCTGACCTACAAGGAGTATCAGCTCCTGCTGCTCCTGGTCCGCAACGAAGGGAATGTGCTGACCAGAGAGGTCCTGCTCGACCGGATCTGGGACCTTGGGTCGGAGCCTGAAAACAGGACGCTGGATGTGCATATCCGCAAGCTCCGGTCCAAGCTCGGCCCTGCCGGGACCTGCATCGAGACCATGCGGAGCGTGGGATACCGCTTCCGCGCGCAGTGACAGCAGACAGTGCTGTGGGGCGTGGGATATCGCTTCCGCGCGCAGTGACAGAAACTGAGCTGAGGAGCGCCGGCTGCCGGCTTTTGCTTCCGCACCCGGGGACAGAGCCTGCGGGATCCTGATTCTGCGGGAGCGCGGGCTGGAGCCTGATCAGACAGAAGAGACCGGGAGCGGATCATGCAGCTGTGGCAGAAGGCCGCGGCCGGGAACCGGGGGAAAGACAATGACCAGAAAAATTTTCGCATACTCCTTCGCCCTGGGGGCGGCGGCCATCCTGATCTGCTCGGTGATCTTTTTCAGCATGCAGTATACCCAGACCATAGAGGAGACCTACAAGGCCCTTCAGGGAGAGGCCTCCTATGCGGTCAGCGGGTTGGAGGTCGGCGGGATCCGCTTTCTCAGGAGCCTTGAAAACATCAACCGCATCACATGGATCGACCGGGACGGGAGCGTCCTCTACGATAGCGAATATCCGGACCTGACGGCCAATCAGGCCGGCTTCAGGGAGGTCGAGACAGCCCTGCGGGAGGGGACGGGCCGGGGCATCCGCAAATCCTCCTCCACCGGTGTCCAGACCATGTACTGTGCCTTTTTATGCCGGGACGGCACGGTCCTCCGCCTGTCGCGGCCCGTGCGGGCCGTCAGGGAGGCCCTGCTGGCGGTCACGCCTGTCCTGGGCGGGATCCTCCTGGTCCTTATCATCTCGGCCATCGCGGCCTTCCGCATTGCCAACGCGATCGCCCTGCCGATCAACAGAATGGATCTGGATGACCTCTCCAACGCGGACGTCTACCCGGAGCTGAATCCCCTCCTGGAACGATTGAAGGACCAGCGGCGGACGATCGAAAAGGAGGCGGAGGAGAGAGAAGGCATGCGCAGGGAGTTCTCCGCCAATGTCTCCCACGAGCTCAAGACCCCCCTGACCTCGATCAGCGGATTCGCGGAGCTGATGCGGAGCGGCCTGTGCGATGAGGAAAAAATGATCGAGTTCGCGGGAGATATCTACCGGGAGAGCCAGCGGATGATCACTCTGATCAACGACATCATCCGCCTGTCCGAACTGGACGAGGGAGCTGTCGCGGCTGAGATTGAGGAAGTCGACCTCCTGCAGTCCGCCAGGAATGCGGCAAAGACACTTGAACCTGCCGCCGGGAAGCGCAGGGTGACGATCCATGTGGAGGGAGAGACCGGGAAGGACGGAAAGACCGGAGCTCCGGACCAGCCCGTCTGTGTCCCGGGATCCGCCCACCTGATCGACGAGATGGTCTACAATCTCTGCGACAATGCCGTCAAATACAACCGGGAGGGCGGAGAAGTCACGATCAGAGTCTGGAAGGAAAAAGACAGAGCCTGCCTGTCCGTCGAGGACACCGGCATCGGTATTCCGGCCGAGGAGCAGGAGCGGGTCTTCGAGCGCTTCTACCGCGTGGACAAGAGCCACTCCAGACAGATCGGCGGAACCGGCCTGGGCCTTTCGATCGTCAAACACGCCGCCCAGTTCCACAAGGCTGCCATACAGATGGACAGCCAGCCGGGAAGAGGGACAGAGATCACACTGAAATTCCCGCTATCCAGGGGAGAATGAGCCTGGATGGGGCAGGGATGGCTTGAATCAGGGTTCGGTGAGTCAGTGGGGACGGTTTGGTGAGTCAGTGGGGACGGTTTGGTGAGTCAGTGGGGACGGTTTGAGTCAGTGGGGACGGTTCTGTTGACTCATTGAGATGAGTCAACAGAACCGTCCCCACTGACTCAAACCGTCCCCTGACTCGCCGTCCCCTGACTCGCCGTCTCCTAACCCGCCGTCCCCTGGCTCCCCAAACCGCCCCCATGCTCATCCGAAGCTTGACAAGGAGCCGGAAGCATGTATAATTAAATTGCAAACAATTTAATAAAGAAAAATGTAACTGCCTGATATAAACAATTGAAAACAAGTTAAAACTCCAGAAAGGAAGGTATAACAATGGTCTACACTTTTACAGATGAGAATTTTGAGGCTGAGGTTCTGAAGAGCGATATCCCGGTATTCGTGGATTTCTATGCGGACTGGTGCGGTCCCTGCAAGATGATGTCCCCCGTGATCGACAAGCTGGCCGAGGATTATGACGGAAAGATCAAGGTCGGCAAGATCAATGTGGATGATTATCCGGAGATCGCCCAGCAGTACGGCATCATGAGCATCCCCAACATGAAGTTCTTCAAGGGCGGCGCGGTCGTCGATGAGGTCATCGGAGCAGTCCCCAAGCCCGCCATGAAGCAGAAGTTCGAAGCCAACGCTCAGTGAGGCCGGCGCATCCGGTTTTGAGAGAACTCCGGCTGATCGGAGCCGGGGCACGATTGTTTTAAAGGGAGAAGACCATGCATGATCTGATCATTATCGGCGCCGGGCCGGCCGGCCTGTCCGCCGCGATCTATGCTTCGCGCGCGGAGCTTGACTATATTCTGATCGAAGAGAATTTCGTCAATGGCGGACAGATCATTGACACCTATGAGATCGACAATTATCCCGGTCTGCCCGGCCTTTCGGGCATGGACCTGGCCCAGAGGATGGCGGACCACGCCGAGAAGCTTGGGGCCGAGGTCGTCAATGCCGCCGTGGAGGGCCTGGACCTGACGGGGCCGGTCAAAAAAGTCCTGACCGACGAGGGCACATTTGAGGCCAAAGCCGTCATCATCGCCTCCGGGGCTGCCCACAGCCATCTGGGTGTTCCCGGTGAGGAGACCCTGGCGGGACGCGGCGTGTCCTACTGCGCCACCTGTGACGGCGCCTTTTACCGCGGAAAGACCACGGTCGTCGTGGGCGGCGGCGATGTCGCCGTGGAGGACGCGATCTTCCTGGCCCGCGGCTGTGAGAAGGTCTATGTCGTCCACCGCCGGGATGAGCTGCGCGCCGTAAAGACCCTGCAGACAGCCCTCTTCGCCCTGCCCAATGTGGAGATGGTCTGGGATTCCAACCTCAAGTCCATCAACGAGGGTACGGCGGAAAACGGAACCGCCGGCAGGGTGGCCACCGTCACGGTCGTCAACAAAAATGACGGCTCCGAGCGCGTGATCGAGGCGGACGGCGTCTTCATCGCGGTCGGCATCACCCCCCGCTCGGGCTTCGTCGGCACCGGCATTGAGACCAACGCGGGCGGCTATATCGTGGCCGGAGAGACCTGCGAGACCAGCATTCCCGGCGTCTTTGCCGCCGGCGATGTGCGCGCCAAGCAGCTCCGCCAGGTCGTCACCGCGGTCGCGGACGGCGCAAACGCCGTCACCAGCGTGCAGAGATACCTGCTGGAGGGATGATATCCCCGCTGTCAGTACGAGTATGAAAAAAGCTCCATACCATTTCGGGACGCGGACGGGTCCCCGCGTAACAGCCATATCTTTTAAGGGCGAAGGCGGGTCCCCGCGTAACAGCGTGAGACTGGTAACAGCGTGAGACAGGATAAAACTGAACTGTGATACAGTGGATCGGGCAGACGGATATCAAAATCCCTCTGCCCGATTTTTTTATGGGACGGTAAAGAGACAGATGTGGTACACTGTTAATGTGAACCTGCAGAGAAAATGTAAAGGAGGCAGCCCATGGGAAAAGTCTTGATCACGATCGGAAGACAGTTTGGCAGCGGAGGACACAAGATCGGGGAATACCTCTCCAACCGGCTGGGAATGACCTACTATGACAATGAGCTGATCCTGCTCGCCGCCCAGCGGGGCGACCTCAATGTGGAGCATATCAGCGAGATGGATGAGATGATCCAGAACCCCTTCCTCTTTGACCAGCAGGAGGCCGTGGTGGAGGATTCCATGGAGGAGACGGTGTTCGAGCTCCAGCAGGAGGTGATCCGCCAGATCGCCGAAAAGGAAGACGCGGTCTTTGTCGGCCGCTGCGCCGACGAGGCCCTGCGCAAGGCGGGATACAAGGTCCTCAGCATCTTTATTTCCGCCCCGCTCGAGGCCCGCATCGCCAGGACCTGCCGTGTCCAGGGCCTGTCCAGGGAGGAATGCGAGGAGCTGACCCATCGCAAGGACAGCAGCAGGAAGGCCTATTACGAAAAGCACACCGGCAGGAAGTGGGGCGTGCCGGAAAACTACGACCTTTTTTATGATACATCGGAGAATGATATCGCCTATATCATCGTGGATATCATCAAAACATATAAGGAGATGTGCAAGGAGGACTGAAGCCGCAGCCTGAACACAATGGGCGGTCCCGCGGGCGGACAATGATCCCGCGGCCGGACGGCAAAGCCGCAGCAGGATAGCATAACTGCGGCAGAGAAACGGCCTTGCGGCAGAAGGAAAAGATAAAAATGAGCAGAAGAGCAAAAGATTCCTCCGGGCAGATGCAGGACCTGTTCGGGCAGCTTCCGGCCGGTGAGGACATGGACCTGTCGGATGAATATTTTGAAGAGGACGACGAGGAGATCACAGAGGACTACAATCCCCGCCTGGGCAGGATGATCCTCAGGATAACACAGAAGCAGATCGAGGACCGGCAGCCGGATTTTGTCGCAGGAGCCTGGCGGACTCTTCAGAGAAAGGGCTTTTACCGCAAGCAGGCCCTGACCCTGCTGGCCAACGCTTTTGTGGAAGAGTTCTTTGAGGTCATGCAGCCGGGCGGATCCTATCGGGAGAACCGCTACCGCAGAAGTGTCGAAAAGGCGGTCGCTGGCGCCGACAGGATCAGGGCGGAAAAGATCCCTGACCGGGAGACCGGGCGGGAGCGCCGGATCAGCGAGGCCCTGCAGGATGTCGACGAAGATCAGATGTTTAACAGACATAAGAAGGCGGCGCAGGGATTTTCCGCCCTCTGGCCGGAGCTGAAGGCTTTTGTGGAGGACAATTACGCCAGGGAAACCACCGGCGGCCTCGAATTCATGTCGCCGGAGCAGATCGATGATGCCACGGATTTCCGCATGGACCTGGCCAATATGCTGGACGAGGCGGGAGAGATCTACCTCAATGCCGGTATGCCGGAGGAGGGAGCCCGGATCCTCGGGGAGATCCTGGACACCTTTTCCTGGAAGGCGGGAGACGCCGACGTCATCCGGGGAACGCTGGGAGACCTGCTCGAGGCGGCCGGAAAGCCGGAGGAAACCGATGCCATGTTTGCCCGCTGGATGAAGGAGGAGCCGGGCAGCCCGAACTGTGCTGCCGAATATGCCCTGATCCTGAATCAGAGAGGCGCGACAGACCGGGCCCTGGAGATCCTGGACCAGCATCTGCCCAAAGAGGATTCCACGGACCCTGAATATGAGCAGCTCTATCGATGCGCCGAGAAGATCTATAAAAAGACCGGCGACGAAAAGAAGCGCTGGCATTACGCGGACCTTGTGGAGCAGATCGAGAACGAGATCGACCGGCAGATGATGGAGGACATGGAGAATCTTCCCTTCGGGACGGACGACTTCGACGATGAGGACGACGATTACGACTATACAGAGGAAGCTTTTGATGATGCCGGCGATGACCTGACGGAAGAGGAAACCTTCCGGAAGGCCCTGCGCAGAATGAAGGCGGAGACCCCGAAGCCCGCCCCCGCGCCCTCGACCGGTTCCGCTCCCCGGACCGTACCGCAGAAGATCTACCCCAACGATCCCTGCCCCTGCGGCTCCGGCAAAAAATACAAGAAGTGCTGCGGGAAGAAGTGAGTGAAGAACCCTTCCGGCAGTGGAAGATCCGCAGACAAACCCCGCAGCCGGCGGGAAGCTGGAGAAACCGGCCGGCAGGGCTCAGACAGGAAAAGACAGGAAAAGATCTGCCCCGGCCAGAGATAAATCAGGGAGTTGATCCGAATGGAAAAAACGACAAATACACTGACCAGTATTTTGAAAAAGAGCTCACCTGAGCAGGTGGGAGACTATCTGGACGGACAGAAGGACGAGCTGCTGACCGGCAAGAACCCCTTCGGGGACTTCATGCGGGAAACAGTCCGGAAAAACGGCTTCCGCCTGCAGGAGATCTTTCTGCGGTCCGATATTTCAGAGGGCTACGGATACAAACTGGTCTCCGGCGAAAAGCATACCAGGCAGAGGGACGTCATCATCAAGATGTGCCTCGCCGGCCGCTTCACCCTGGAGGAGACCCAGCGGGCCCTGAAGATCTACGGGATGTCTCCCCTCTATGCCAGATTCCCCAGGGACGCCGTCCTGATCGTGGCCGTCAATTCCGGCAGGTACGAGCCCGCTGATGTAAACCGCATGCTCAGAAAAAACGGACAGGGCATGCTGAAGGGGGCGGAGGAAGCCGATTCCTGACCTGTAATAGAAGTAATAGAATATAGTATAAATTTGGATGATATCAGAGTGTTTCTGGCCCGCCGCGTTGAACCGCGGCGGCTTTTTTTTATTCTTCATTGCTCAATAGCCGTGACTACAGTCGTGGGATATGCGCGCAAGACTCGCGGGGGAGCCTTGAGTATTTTCTGATCATCAGCGGGAAAGGCGCGGGAAAAACAGGAGGGTAATTCCACCCTTTTGGTGGGAACGGAAAAAATGAAAAATTGCTACAATATTTTTGATTGAAAGAATATTACATTGAAAAAATACCGGTCTGCAGTCAAAACAGGAAAGGGGGAATAAAAAGATGAATTGTCCTTATTGTAACAGCCCGATCGAGGGCCCTGCAAAGTTCTGCCCTAATTGCGGCGGTTCGCTGATGCAGCAATCGAATGATCCTGCCGCTGCTCCTCCTTCCCCTGCTTATACATCACAGGGGAGCAATGCCGGTTACGCACAGAGTCAGAATACCTTCAGAAATGAAACGATGCAGGGACAACAGTTTCAGCAGACACAATTGAATGCGCCCCGCAGGAAAAGCAGCAGGAAAAAGAGGAAAAAGAAAAAAAGGCTCCTCTCAATAGTAATGGGAGCGGCGGGAGTACTCCTGTTACTGGGGATCCTGTCTTCCATCGTCTCAGAGCCCGGGAACCGGGAAACTGCTGAGTCTGAGGCAAGAGCTTCCGCTGAGACACAGGCGGAACAGAGTACTCAGAATGAGGAAAATCTGCAGGATGGGCAGGATGCACAGGAAACAGCAAAAAATGATGACGAAAAAGGAGAGGGTTCTGCCACAGAAGCCAGAGAGACATGGAAAGGCCCTGATGCGATCGATTACTCCATTCCCCGGTCAGCTCTCGAATCCGGAGGATATGCTTATGTGACATTGGCGGACCTGGACCGGTATATTGTCAATATGACGGGGCAGAACGTCTACACCGTGGTACAGGCTGATAAAGTGGAGGAGGATTGTATAAAAGCCGATATCGGTGAGGGCTTTACTTATCAGATCTTCGAAACGGTTTACGATTACAGGGATTATTTCAAGGAGGGAGACCTGCTTGGGATTTTCGGCACGGTCGGTGAAACGACAGATGGTCCATTCAATATGGATTGGACACATATTCTTAACTGCCAGGTATTTGCATATGGCGAGAATGCCAGAGCTTATCAGAAGGAAACGACGGACGAATCGATGGCCGGGTTTCTTACTCTGACAGAGGCGGTCGCCAATTCCCGGGGGAAGAATAATATCAGCGAGGATGAATTCAAGTCATTGTGCCAATACTACCCTTATGAAGATATACTTCGTAATCCGGACAGCTATAAGAACAGATATGCTGTTCTCGCCGGAACAGTAGACCAGACCATCGAGGGCGCATTCGGGCTCTATACTTCCGTTTTTATTACTGACGGGAACGGAGACAAATGGGCGTGCACGATCGTCTACAAGGAGGGACAGAGCAGAATCCTGCAGGGAGACTATGTTACGGTTTTTGGAATCCTGGACGGGACATCGACATCTACTACCTTGCTGGGAAAGCAGGTGTCCATGCCGTCTATCGATATTCAGTATGTAGAATAAAGACAAAGGCCTTAGCCCCGGCATTTGAATCCCCGGCCACAGGAAAGAAAGATCTCCTGCGGCCGGGGACTTTTCATGCGCTGATATTTTTCCTGATCGATAAAACCGTCATCCTCTAAGGTTATTCTCAATTACGGATGCTAAGCTTTTGGTCAGAAACAAGAGAGAAAAAACGCTCGATAGCGTTTTTTCTCTCCGGTGCCTGTGCCGCGGGCCCAGGCACCTGTGATCGCATTGCGTTGCCGCTCTGACGAGCGGCATGGTCTGAAAGGGTCAATAAACGGCCCGGCTCCCGCGGGGCTTTCCGCACAACGGGATCGTTTTTGATAAGAATGACCGAAGGAGGTGACAGAGCACTATGAAAAAGCACAAATGGACGGCGGTCTTTACGGCCTGCCTGGTGGCCTTCACGGCCTTTATCTCTCTGGACACCTTTGTTTTTTCCAGTGCCTACCAGACGGACGCAACGGAGATGAATCTCTCCGTGATCCAGCCTGCGGCCCAGGGACAGGCAAAGATCGAGACAGGGACAAATGAGGACGCTGAGGACCTGACAGAGGATACAGCAGGATCCTCAGATGCCGCAGAGAACGCTTCAGAGAAAAAGGAAGAGCCATCGGAAAATACCGGGGACAGTTCGGAGAAAAAGGCAGAGTCATCGGAAAATACCGGGGACAGTTCAGAGAAAAAGGCCGGATCGTCTGAAAACTCGCAGGATTCCGCCGACGCGGCCTCAGGAGCCACGAAATCCTCTGACGGCGGACAGGCCGCAACCGAGAGCGGGTCAGAGGGTTCGGACTCGGAGAGTTCAGAATCGAACAGCTCAAAATCGGGTGGTTCCAAGTCTGGAAAGCACAGGAAAAAACCGGGCAGCGGCTCCGGCGGCGGGCACGGCCCCGGCGGTTCCGGTGGTGGCGGCAACAGCTCCTCTGCGACAACGACGACCATCCGCAATTTTGACGAAGAGGAGGCGGCGGCCTCCGTGGCAGAGGTGACGACGGACAACACCGGAAGCTCAAAGGAATACCAGGACGAAAATATCAAGATCACCTACACCGAATACACGACCAATGACACGACGATCCATGTCGCGGACGTGCAGCTGACCTCCGCGGAATATCTCAAGACGGCCTTCGCCAATGACACCTATGGCAAAAACGTGACCCAGAGCACTTCGGAGATCGCGGCGGCCCACGATGCGGTCCTGGCCATCAACGGAGACTACTACGGCGTGCAGGAAAGGGGATATGTCATCCGCAACGGTGTCGTCTACCGCGAGGAGGCGGGTACCAATGATGTTCTGTGCATCTACGGGGACGGGACCATGAAGGTGGTCGACCCGTCGACCGTGACTGCGCAGGAACTGGTGGACCAGGGCGTCTGGCAGGCCTTTTCCTTCGGCCCCGGCCTGCTTGTCGACGGGGAGATCCCCATCTCTCTGGATACGGAGGTCGGCAAGGCAAAAGCCAGCAACCCCCGGACCGCGATCGGCATGATCGATGATCTTCACTATGTCTTTGTCGTCTCCGACGGACGGTCGGACGAGAGCGAGGGGCTCTCCCTCTATGAGCTCGCGACCTTCATGCAGGAGCTCGGCGTTAAGACCGCCTACAACCTGGACGGCGGCGGATCCTCGACTATGGTCTTTCAGGGAGAGGTCATCAACAACCCCACATCCGGCTTCCGGGATACAGAGAGGGAGGTGAGTGATATTGTTTACATCGGATAAAGAAAAGGCAGTGCGCTACGCGGATAAGCTGACGGAAACTGCATTTCTGTGCCTGGCGGCCTCGGTCTTCTGCATCCTCTTTGGGGCCATCTATGAGGTCTTCAGCCACGGCGTCTATTCCTTTTACATGATCTACGCCTTCGCGGTCCCCCTGGTCCTCGGAGCGGTCCCCTTTCTGGCCGCGGCTCTGTCCGCAAAAAGGCAGAAGGACGGCAGCCTCTTCCGCCTGCCGGGCACCCTGTCCATCCACACCTGGAACGCGGGCATCGCGACCCTGACGGTCGGCTGTATTTTCCAGGGCGTCCTCAGGATCTACGGGACGACCAACCGCCTGGTCATCGTCTACCCTGTTGTCGGCGTGATCCTCTTGCTGATCGGCCTGGTTTCCTATATTATGTCCTGTAAGACCGCGGAGCGCATGTTCCGCAGGCAGATGGAAAAGGAACAGACGGAAGAGGAGAAAATTCTAAATGTTTGAAGCGATACAGAGACTGGACTTTCAGATACTGGACTGGATCCAGGCCAACCTGCGCTGCGGATGGCTGGACTGGCTCATGCCCAAAATCACCTTTCTGGGTGAGGCGGGGCTCATATGGATCATCCTGGCAGTCATCTTCCTTCTGTGGAAGCCGAAGAGAAGATGCGGCATCCTGATGACAGCCGGCCTGATCTTCTGCCTCGTGATCGGCCTGGTCCTGATCAAGAACATGGTCGCCAGGCCCCGCCCCTGCTGGATCAGGAATGATATCGAAATGCTGATCCGGATCCCGAAGGATTATTCCTTCCCCTCCGGCCATACCATGGCCGGCATATGCTCCGCCCTGATCCTCCTGTGGGATGACCGGCGCATCGGGATCCCGGCCATGGTCCTGGCAGTCCTGATCGCCTTCTCCCGCATGTACCTCTACGTCCACTTCCCATCGGATATCATCGGGGGAGTCCTGGCGGGCACCCTCTTTGCCTTCCTGGCCGTGACAGGGGAACAGGCACTGCGCCGCAGGAAAGAGGAGGAAGCGGCTGAAGCGGAGGAAATGGCCGAAGAGTGAAAAATCTTGTCGATACAAGATTTTTCACTCCGGAGGTTTGTGACGGGGCACAAACCTCCATCTGATGCAAAAGAGAAATCGTCTTCACGAATTTCTCTTTTGCGATGCCTGCGCACTTCGTGCTCCGGCATTGTCGGAAGAGTGAAAAAAACGCTCGATAGCGTTTTTTTCACTCCGGAGGTTTGTGACGGAGCACAAACCTCCATCTGATGCAAAAGAGAAATCGTCTTCACGAATTTCTCTTTTGCGATGCCTGAGCACTTCGCGCTCCGGCATTGTCGGTAAGAGTGAAAACAAAAACATCGGGGAGCATACATCTGACAGCAAAAGGAAGGCTGTCAGGCGCATGCTCCCCGGTGTTTTTTTGCCTGTTATACTGCCTGCTGGATTTCCCCGTCCGGCAGTCGAACCTCTTGCGGGCCCGTTTTTTCTGCCTGTTATTCGACCTGTTGGAGCTGCGTCAGATTCAGTCAGGCATTTTTTATGTCCGGCGCGTCATATCCATGACGCCGGCTGCGGGATACCCGGGATGGTCACCAGTCGGAATCCCAGTCCGTGTCTGAGGAATCCCAATCGGAGGAATCCCAGTCGGAATCGCTGTCGGAATCATTGTCGCTCCTGTGGGCCTCCTCCCAGTCGGAGTAGAAATCGGTCCTGGAGAAATCTGTCGTGCCGGAATTGTCGTCATAATAATCCGACTTGTAGAATTCGTCCGCGTTCTGTGTCAGGTCTTCGGGAGTGCCGGAGGCCGGATACCAGTCATTGTGATCGGTGTCAAAATAATACCAGTTGTCATCCAGGCTGTAATAGTAGGTGTCGTTGTAGTGGTAGTAGCCGTTTTTGAACTTGTTGGACACCGCGTGCAAAAAGATATTGGTGCCGACCACGGCGATGACGCAGTAGATCACGGCGCGGAAAATGCCGCTGTTCTGCTTTTTTCTGACCGTCTTCACGGCCTTTTCCTTCTGGCGCTCGACGTAGTGGGCTTTCTGGTTGAGGATCTCGCTCTGCAGGCGCTCATAGAGCTCATTGACCGCATAGGCCTCGTCCTTGCCGCGGTAGCGCACGGCGCGGGACCCGTCAGCCTTGTTTTTGTAGACTACAAACTCCCCCTCGTCGTCCTTGTAAATGCCGAAGGCGCGGGGCTTTTTATAATCCTCTCCGATAAAGAAGCGGGTGCGCTCAGGTGTGAAGCCGTTTTCCTCGCAGTACTGTTTGAGTTCCTCGATGGTCTTTGGGACCGCGTCGGAGGTCCGGTGCAGGTGGTCGTTGGGCGACCCGCAGTTGGGGCACTGCGGGATATTGTCATCGTAGTACTGGCCGCAATAGGAACATTTGACCTTCATGAGTATAACTCCTCTGATGCCTGGATGCAGGATGTTTGTTGTCTGCCGGCAGGTGAGCCGGTCATTCTCGTATAGTATACATCGAATCCGGCCGCAGTGCCAGAAGTCCCCTCCGGTTCCCAGGGTTGTTTCACGAAGGAGTCGAGGTAGTAACCCCCATCCGCTTCAATGAA
>CAMNFJ010000055.1:0-16341 GCA_946536955.1 uncultured Lachnospiraceae bacterium | reverse complement strand
GACCGCCGCTGCAGAAATCGTCACAGGAGACCACCGCTGCAGCAATCGTCACAGGCATGCTGCCGGCCGCTGTCAATATCAGGTCCAAAGGACAGAGTGAGGTTGTATGAAAACGATCATGGTCATTTCCGGCACGCCTTCGGAGACTTCCGAAATGGCGCTCTATGAGGCAAAACAGGAAGGATACCGGTGTGTATTCTGTACGGACCAGCCCGATGAGAAATCCGGCCGGCTGGCAGATGTTATATACCGGATCCGTCTTGACGACACCGATGCGCTGTTCGCTATCGCGGAGAAGGAGCACGCGGACGGCATCATTTCCATGTCTACGAAGGCCATGATTCCCGCGGCAGCCGTCTGCCGCCGACTCGGCCTGCCGGGCAATTCTCCGGAATCACTGGAACCCCTGATCTCCAAGGATGCCTTTCGTGAGCTGGCTCTGCGTGCGGGCGTTTTTCACCCCGGCTTTGTCGTTCCGGCTTCCGCGGAAACGATCGAAGAGGAATGTGCCGCCCTGCACTTCCCGGTCATTGTCAAACCGGCACAGGGTTCTTCTTCCTTCGGACAGACCATCGTCTCCGGTATCCGTGGTCTGAGGATCGCATATGAAACCGCAGTCAGAGAGTCCTGGAACCATAAAGCACTCATCGAAGAGTTCATCCCTCAGCCTTCACTGCGCGCGGTGGAGATCGACGTCTTCGTCGCGGGGGACGAGATCCTCTGGGACGGCGTCCGGGACAGCTACCGCGTGGAAGCCGCTCCGCTCCGGCCGGTCTATGATGTCTATCCCGCGTCTCTTACCGCCGGTGAGCTCGATCAGATGCGGCACACAATCGCCGCGCTTCTCAGGGAAGCCGGCGTGCGCCTGGGCGAATACGATGTCGAAGGCTACTTTACGGAAGAGGGCGAATTTTTTGTGATCGAGATCAATCCGCGTCCCGCGGGCTATTATAATCCGCAGCATATTTTTTATTATTGCGGTGTGAACCTGACCAGGCTCCTGGTGACGACGGCGGTCGGCGACTGGTCCTGTTATGACAGGCTCCGGACGCAAAAAAGGACGAAAAACAATATCCTTGCCTATTCCGTATTCAGCCCGAAGGAAGGGGTTCTGGACCATGTATACATTCACCCGTCTCTGGTGCCCAAAATGGTCGAGCAGCGCTTCCCGCTGGGCAGGCAGGAGGGACGCTTTGTGCAGGATATTCTGACAGCCATCAGGCCGATCAGCATTCTGGTATTTGCATTTGACTCAGAAGACGAGCTTGAAAGGGTCAGAAGCAGCGTCGACACCCTGATCTATCCCGTCCTTCGGGATTAAAAAAAGATGCGGAAATTCCCGGCGCGGCCAGCAGGATAGTAACAATGGTGAAACAAGAGACAAAGTCGCGGTTTCTCAACCGTAAATACAGATCCATCCTCAAAGCCTCCCTTGCCATAGAGGGGGCGGCTTATCTTGTCTCTCTGACGGACTCTCTGGTCGCCGGCAACATGGTCAGCACCCAGGCTCTTGCCGCCGTTTCGCTTGCAGCCCCCTTCGCCTTCATCACGACCTTTCTCGCGAGTATGATCAATTCCGGTACTACCGTCAGCTATTCCTACTGCATAGGCAGGTATGACAGGAAACACGCCAACGAAGTGTTCAGTCAGGGCGCGCTGACGGCCGCCGCAGCCGGCGCGGTCACGCTGATCGCTTTCGAGTGCGGATCCGGGTACCTGGTCAGAAGCTGGGGCGGACCGGAATTGATGCAGACCTATCTGCGCGATTATTTCAGGATCTTCTGTGTCTACCTGAGTCTGGAGCCCCTCTCGGTGCTCCTGGACAATATGGTCCTCTCAGATGGCGGCGAGAGGCTGTCCGCCACCGCGAACATAGCAGAGATGGGCGGCAATGTACTGCTGTCTCTCCTGTTCGGAAGGATCTGGGGCGTCGCGGGCATTGCTCTGGCTTCCGTGGTCTGCAAGCTGATCTTTTTCGCTATCATCGGCGCATGGTTTTTCACGCCTCAGAACAACCTGGCCTTTGGCTTCTGCTTTCGGATAACAGACAGCCTGCGCGTATTCAGAAACGGAATCGTGAAGGCGTCTCCGATCATATACAAGGCACTTGCTGCCTTTACCCTGAATGCTTTTGTCATGAGGCAGTTCGGACTTGAAGCTTTTGTGCTGCTCAGCCTCGCCTTGAGAATCATCGGCGCCTCCTCGCTGTTTATCGGCCTGTCGCAGGCGGTCTCTCCCCTGGCCGGCACCCTGCGAGGGGAGCAGAATACACTGGCGCTGCGGGGGCTGATGCGAACGGCCTTCCTGACCCTGTTTACAGTCGGTGCCCTGTCTTCTGCAGTCACATTTGTCTTTGCCCGGCAGTTCGTGCGCGGTTTTGGCATCACGGATCCAGCCCTGCTGACGCAGGGAAGGGCAGTCCTTCGCATGGCCGGAAGCTCCTTTGTGTTTCAGGCACTCGCATCGCAGCTGTTCATCTACTACTACCTGATCGAGAAGAGGGTTCCATCGTTTTTGATCAGTGTGATCAAGGACCTGGCGGCTCCCCTGATGATCGGGATCACCGCTTCCCTGCTCTCGCACAATGTCACCGGTGTCTGGCTGGGTCTGGCGTCAGCGCCGGCGGTCGCCCTGGCGGCTGTACTCGTCTTCATCCGCTGCCGGTATGGCAGAGACCTCTTCCCTCTTCTGCTCCCGAATGAGAATGATAAAAATATTTTTATATACGATTTCAATCTGGCACAGGACAATGAGCTTGAGGACACTGCGTCCGCCCTCTCCGAGACAGTGGTGGAGCTTTTGGACACACACGGCTCATCAAAAAGGACACAGACGATCGCGGGAATGCTGCTGGAGGATACGATCCTCCTGATTGCCGGACAGAACAGAACGAAACAGCCCCTCCGCGCTGAGTGTACCGTGATGATCAATGAACAGGGGGTCCGGCTGATCCTGCGCGATTCCGGTGAGATCACAGACATCGCAGGCGAACAGACAAAGATGGACTCCCTCCGCCGCTACGTCGTGATGCGGATGGGAGAAGCCCTGGATAACAAAGCATATCTGACTACAACGGGATATAATAGAAATGAGTTCTACATTGAGGAAAGACGATAAGATCATCGTCGTATACGGGGGAGACTCGGCGGAGCGTGAACCGTCTGTCCGAAGCGGCCTTGCTGTTTACAGGGCTCTGAAAAGAATTGGCTATATCAACACCGAGCTCTTCGACTTTCACGGGTACAGGCTCGGAGAACTTCTGGATGCCCGTCCCGACCTCGTGTTCATCGCCCTGCACGGACGATTTGGAGAAGACGGCTGTCTCCAGGGTGCCCTGGAGCTGGCCGGGATCCGGTATACAGGCTCCGGCCCGGCTGCCAGTGCGATCTGTATGGATAAGCCCCTGACAAAAATGTTTCTGAATGCGGCTGGCATTCCCACTCCAGGATACGCTGTCCTTGATCAGGAGGAGTACACAGACGCGGAAAGCGCTTTTGTCATGCTGGCCGGACAGACCGGCTTGCCCTTTCTCCTCAAGCCCGCCGACCAGGGCTCCGGGATCGGCATTTCGCTCGTACAAAAGAAAGAAGACCTGCCTGCCGCCGTCGAACTTGTCTTTCAGTACAACACCAGGCTTCTTGCCGAGGAATACCTGCAGGGCACTGAGATCACACAGTCCATCATCGGCGACGGGGACGGCCTGCTGCTCCTTCCCGAGATCGAACTGGTGTCGGACGCTCCCTTCAGGAACTATCAGGTGAAATACACCCCGGGACTCAGCAGGCAGATCATCCCGGCCAGGATCAGTGAAGAGGAAAGAGAGCTTGTCAGGAACCTGTGCAGCCGGATCTTCCGGCTGGGCCGCCTCCGTGGATGCGCCAGGATCGACATGATCATCGACAAAGATCAGGGCCCCATGGTCCTGGAGATCAACACACTTCCCGCCATGACTGAGACAAGCGCGCTGCCGGCCGCCGCAAAGGCAGCCGGCATTTCCATGGAGGAACTGACGGAGAAAATTGCCATTTGCGCGATGAGGCAGCCGCCTTCAGCTCAGGCCAGCGTAAGGGTCTCTCCGTAACCGCAGACCTGCCCGAACTCTCCATCCCGGATCCTGTAAGCCTCCCCGCGGATCTCCGCATGGACCTCTCCGCCGGACTGCGTCTGGAAGAGATAGCTGCCGTCGACGATGGCATAGAAGGTCCGGCCCACGCTGTCAGGATATGTGATGTCCTCCATCAGCCGAAGCCCGTCTATGACGTCACTTTTGACCGCATTGTAGTGGGGCAGGACGTTGTAGTCTGTCAGGCCGAGCCCCGGGATAAAGCGCTGATAGGCAGGGTCTGCGGCCTCGCCCGGCATCTCGGGCTGGGCATAGACCGTGCGCGCGCAGTTCATGCTGCCGGCGCTGATGCCCATCACGATCCCGTCGTAACCGGCCAGCCGGTCCGCCAGACCGATCCTGCGGAAAAAGGCATTCTCCGTGGGCACATGTCCGCCGCCCAGGATGATAAAATCGTAGCTACCGACTGCATCCGCCATCTCCTGTCCGTTGCGGGAATCGCAGAGGTCCATGCGGGAAAATGGCAGGCCGGTATCCCGCAGGATCTCTTCGAAATCCTGCCGCATCCTGTCGTTTAAGGAATACTCGTCCGGAAAGGCCGAGATCAGAAGGCATCCGGCCTGGTCCGGCCAGTGCCTTTGCAACTCCTCTACCATGCCGTTGGCCGGGTTGAAGCCGCTGTAGTCCGGAGTTTCATCGCTCCTGTATGTTCCAATCGGACTGCTTGTCAAAAAAAGGATCATTGTCTTTATCTCCCTTAATTTCGCGGCCGGGGCCGGAATGTATCTGTCTGCTGCGTCCCGCCGAACTTCTGCACTGTACCCGGCAGAATATCCAGGATCTCCTTTTCCCAGGCACTTACATCCCGAATTCCTCACACAGGGCAGTGAATCTGGCCTTTTCCTTGTCCTTGACAGCCTTGGACAGGTCGTTCATGCAGTGGTGGATGACATCGGCATCCTTGAGGACCTCGTCCATGGGGCTGTCCACGACCAGTTTGTCATCGTGGTGGTAGATGGCCGAGCAGATCAGGTCTGTCTCGGCGTCATCTGTCTGCCCGAGCTCTGTGAGGATCGACCTGGCGAGCTCAGCCCCCTTGTGGGCATGGTCATCGTAGGATCCTGTCCGGTATGCGTGCAGGTCATGCAGCATGGCGGCCATGGCGGCCAGCTCGGGGTCCAGCCCGCGTTTTCTGGCGATCATGGTCGCGGCCAGGGAAACTCCGTACAGGTGATTTACGGCACTGATCCGCTTATCGGCATTTTCCATTTTGTTCAGTTCCGCATCTACAATTTCTCTCAGGTCCTTTAATCTTCCCATGGATATCCTCCTTCGGATTTTTTTCTCTTCTTTCCTGACTTATCCGTTTATCACCTGGATCTGGCAGGACCGCATGGTCTCCAGGGCCGCCAGATGTTTTTCGGGGGTCACCCCGGCGCAGCAGGAGGCGTCGACCGAGATCTTCACCTCGGGCATCACTGCCTTGAGCAGGAGGGCATTGGAGACGACGCAGATGTCCGTGCACAGGCCCACCAGTTCCAGCTCGATCTCCTCTTTTTCAGACAGGTCTCTGAGGTCCGCCGCGAGCGCGGTGCTCCCGAAGGTCGGCTTCTCATAGATCTTTGCTTCCGTCAGCAGGTCTGCGATATCCGGGCGGATCTGCCAGCCTTCCGTCTCCCTGATGCAGTGGGGAACAGGCAGGTATTTTCCCTCCTGGGTCTGCATATAGTTCTCCCCGTGCGTATCCATGGTGGCGATCACATCGGCCGCCGGATAGGAGCGGATCTTGTCCTTCACCGCCTCTACGATCGCGACAGCCTCTCTTGTCCCGAGGGCCGCGTCGATAAAATCATTCTGCATGTCAATGACGATCAATATCCTTCTCATTTTCCTACTCCTGATTCTATTTCCATGAAAATGCAAGACTCGCTCGCGAGTCTTGCACGCCGGATGCGGGTTGACATTTCTTGTTTTTCAAAGACATGTCAACATCTTCCGCACCACATCCGTGTTGCATCCAACAAACATCCGGTTTGTTGCGGAGCGTTTATTCTTCATCGCAGGATTGTACCCACGATGAAGCGAGTTTCCCTTTTTTGCGCGCGTATCCCACGACTGAAGTCACGGGTATTGCGCGATGAAGAATAAACTACTGTCCGATTCCTTATGGAGCCACCAGAGTCAAAACTGAGTCAGCAGAACCGTCCCTTTTGACTCAAAATTGAGTCAGCAGAACCGTCCCCTTTTGACTCATTCGGGGCTGTAGTCAATCCTGACATATTTGCTGACCCAGACGGGGTCGTCGTCTGCACTGTATTCGCTGATCCGGCAGTCCCTGTAGAGGTCGTCGGCGATCTCTTCGATGATCTGTCTGAGCTCGAGTTTGTCCAGGTAATATGCCGGGATGGCGTCATAGCCCAGGGCGGCGCCCAGGATGTTTCCGGTCACGGCTCCGGTGGAGTCGCTGTCGCCGTCGTGGTTGACGGAGGCGATAACGGCCTTCTCGAAATCATCCGGGTGCTTCAGGGCGCAGTAAACGGCGATCGCCAGGGTCTCCTCGGCGACCCAGCCCTCGCCGAGGGCCCGGATGGCGTCGCGCTCGTTCATGTCCTGAGCGGAGAGGTCGGCCGCCCGCTGCATGAGGTCCAGGAATTCCTGCATATGGGCAGCGTTGGGGAAGAGCCGGGGCATGGTCTCCATGGAGGAGAGCACGGCCTCGCGGATATCGGGCTTCTCAGCGGTTGCGAGCATGTAGACGATGTGGACCAGGGCCGCGGAAGGGATGTAGCCCAGCTCATGGCCGTGGGTGACGGCTGCCGCCTCAGCGCCTGCCATATCGGCCTCTTCCACCTCCCAGCCCCTCTTGCCGGCTAAATAGGCCCCGATCGGGGCGACACGCATGACGCCGCCGCAGCCCTTGCTGTGGTTGATGGGGCTCTCCACGGTGCCGTGGCCGCCCGCCTGCAGGGCCGACAGGCAGGTTCCGCCGGGCGCCCTGCAGCTGAACATCTCTTTGCAGTTGACCAGCCAGGAGACGTGTCCATCTCTGTTCCGGAGGGGATAGGAATGATTCTGCGTCTGGTACCAGTCCAGATAGGCCCTGTCAAAGTAGCCGACCGGGCCCGCTCCGATCCCGCGCATGCGGCCTCGGGTCTCGCCGAACAGGAGGGCCGTCGCGGTGAACAGGGCCATCTGGGTGTCGTCCGAAATGCGGGCCAGGCCCCGGACGAGGTCATAGCGCGTAATGCCTTCCTCTCCGTACTTACTGACGATCTCCGACAGTCTTGAAAACTCCACTGCATAGCCGAGCGCATCGCCGACGGCTCCGCCCACCAGACATCCCCTGATCCTGTTAAGGTCTCTCATCATGGTTTTCCCTCCTGTATTTCTCTCAGAAATATTCCTTATCATTTGCGACAAGGATATTATAGGACATTTTTTCACGAACGAGGTCGTCCCGCAGGCGACAGATCGGGAATTACAGGGCCGGAACTGTAAACATCAGGAAGTTCCTGCCAAAGCGGCCCCCGGCAGGTGTCCGGGGAGGCTTTCCCGGACAACAGGAAGCCGAAGCCGGCCGGGAAGCTATCCCAGAATTCTGTCCAGGTCCTGCTCGGCCTGGTCCTGGGACTGGAACAGGATCGTCCGGATCCCCAGGTCCGCCGCCGGCTCCAGATTGGCTGGCAGGTCATCGATAAAGACGCAGCGCACCGGGTCCAGATCATATTTTTCGATCAGGAGCTTGTAAAAGGCGGGGTCCGGTTTGACCTTGTGAACATCGCAGGAAAACAAGCCGCCGTCCATCTCCGGCAGGAAATAGAGGGCGTCGGCGCATTCCCGCATGATCTTGTGCGAATAATTGGAGAGAAAAAGGATCCGCCGGCCGGAATCCCTGACCCTCTGCAGCCAGGGAAGGCTTGCGGCCTTGGGCTCGACGATCCCGTGTACATCCGCAAACATATGCCGGATCTGGTCCTCGATCTGCGGGTCATTTTCGATGAAGAGCTGCAGGATCTCCTCTTCGGACAGGTTGTTCAGGTCCAGCTGGACCCAGTCCTCCGACCGCATGGTCGCGTACATGACCCTGTGGGCCAGGTCGCCGGTGAAGCCCTTCTTTTCCAGAAAGCGGAAGCGTCCCAGGTCCACCAGCACACCTCCGATATCAAAAATCACAGTATCAATCTCATGGTTTGTTTTCATGTTCCTCTTTTCTTCCAGTCCTGATTTCATTCTTCCCGACAATGCCGCTCGTCAGAGCGGCAACGCAATGCGATCACAGGTGCCTGGGCCCACGGCACAGGCACCGGAGTGAAAAATCCTGTACTCTGCCGTTAACCCGTATAAGCATCCTCAGCGGTATTCCTGAAGTTCTGCTTTTCCAGCCACTCCCGCTCCTCATCGTTTTCCGGGATGTCTATGCGCTCGATCTTGAAAATGACCGGTCTCGTGCCGTCGTTGCAGCAGGCGAACATGTACTTATTCCCGGTGCCTGTACCAGGCGAACATGTACTGCTGGCAGATCCCGTTGTAGGGGGCATATTTTTCAAAGGGGTAGCCGACAGGATACTGGTCCGCCAGGATCCGTTTCATCCAGACATCGACAGGAAATGCGTCTGTGTGGTGGAGGCCGAACAGGGACACGCAGCTGGCCACCTTTACCCCCACGCCGAACAGAGCTGTCAGCTCCGCCATTGTCTTTTCTTCATCGGCATGCAAAAGGCTCCCGAGATCGATTTCCCCGGCGCAGACGGCCTCAGCCGCCGCGTGTACATATTTGCCCCGGTATCCCAGCCTGCAGTCCGAGAGTTTCTCCTCAGACAGAGCTCTGAGGGCCGCCGGCAGGGGAAAGGCGTAATACTCACGCCCCCTGGAATCGGTTTTTCTCTCTCCGCAGGCTGCTGAGAGCATGTCCACCGATCTGCGGATAGCCGGAATATTTCTGTTCTGGGATATGATGAAAGTGATCAGCATTTCCCAGGGGTCCTGGCGCAGGATCCGGATCCCTTTCTCATGGTCGGCGGCCTCCCGGAGGAAGGGGTCGCTGGCCGGATCGATCCGCCCGCGGATGGCCCGATAGTTTTCCTCCAGGTCAAAATAATTTTTCCAGAAGCTTTCAAACTGATCCCGAGCGCATTCGAAATCATACCTGCCGCCGCCGAGGTCTGTCAGATACAGGCACTCCGCCCCGGCTATAATCCGGTATGCGCTGCGGCCGGTCCCGTGTGAAGACTCCTCCTCCGGATCCAGCCTCTCCCGGCGGCCGGTCCCGTGCGGAGACTCCTCCTCCGGATCCAGCCTCTCCCGGCGGCCGGTCCCGTGCGAAGACTCCTCCTCCGGATCCAGCCTCTCCCATCGAAAGCACTGGCCGCTGTCCGCGATCCGGTCCAAATCAAAATCGTCGTCGATCTGTATAATCAATTCTTAAAACCCTGCCGTTCTGCAAGACATGTGGATCATATGTCCGTTAAAGTGTGTGGTTTAAGGGCTTCGATGCCTCTGATTCCCGCCCACCGGTATCAAAGGCACCCGGCAGCTTAAGCTGAGATGCGGCTTAGAAGCTGTGCTGCTCCAGCCAGGCCACTGCCATCACAACGGTTTCCGTAATGTCTTTGCCGTCAGCTGTAATGACTGTCTGTTTTTCCAGTCCCTTGTGGAAGTCCACATACTCCGCCTCGGCAAAGGCGTTTTTCAGGTAGTTATTGTCGTCCGAAAAGCCGGGATCAGGCTGGATCTGGCAGATACTGTATGCCTGGAGGATCGCACTGACAGGGACGCCGTGGTAGAGGAGTCCCTTGTACCGGTCGATCTCACTCTGTCTGATCGGAGCACTCTCCCTGTAGATGGCCATTGCCTCTGCAAGTGCTCTCTTTTCTTCATCAGTCAGGGGTTTTGCCTCATTGCTGGTCCTGGTATTGTCGAGAACCTGTTCCAGCGTGCTCATACCGGAGAGAACAGTTATGACGTCTTCCTTCTCAAGGCAGAAACGCACAGACCAGGAGGCGATGCTCCAGTCAGGGTGGACAGCCTTCAGTATTTTCTCTGCGTCCTCCGGCAGCCGTGCGAGTCCGCCTCCCTTGACGGCTTCCATGATGATGACCTTCCGACCGTGCCTGCGGATCACGTCATAGCAGGGGCCGGCCTGGACCAGTTCGCTGTCCCAGTCTATGGGATTGAGCGCAATCTGGACAAACTCGATTTCCGGGTGCTCCGTCAGAACACGATCCAGCAGCTTTGCGGAGGAGTGGAAAGAAATGCCCAGGTGACGTATCTTCCCGTCCTCCTTCCACTTCCTGGCATGGTCAAAGAGATGGGTCGTCTTGACGATGCCGCCCTTGCCGTCATAGTCATCATAATAGACAGTCTGAATATTGTGGAGCAGGTAATAATCAATGTAGTCCACACCCAGATTGTCCAGCTGGCTCTGGAAGGTCTCTTCGATCTTGTCTTCCGGCAGCATCATGAAGGTCGGGAACTTGGTCGCGATGGTAAAGCTGTCCCTCGGATGTCTCTCCACAAGCGCCTTCCGCGTGGCTTCCTCACTTTTGCCGTCGTGATAGACAAAGCTGGTGTCAAAGTAGGTATAGCCGGCATCCAGAAACGCGTCCACCATCCTGTTCAGATGCTCGTAATCAAAATCGGTCGGTCCGGAAAGCACCGGAAGTCTCATCATGCCAAATCCCAGATTCTTCATGTCTTTTCCTCCTTGTCGGTTATAGTTGTCTGGTAGTTTACAGCTGCATCCGGCAGTTTATAGCTGTCCGGCAGTATACAGTTTCATACGGTGCGCAGGACTCGCGGGCGAGTATGAAATCCCCGCTCTTAAAATGCATTGTACTTGGCGGCACTGCCCCTGGCCTTGTCCACCGGGTACTTGGCCTCGTTCTGGTCCATCTTGCTGTTGACGATCTCGTCCTCGTCCAGGCCCAGCCTGTCCAGCATGTTGCGGCAGTAGACGAGGACGTCCGCCAGTTCCTCCTTCACATGCTGCAGGTCGTAGTCCGTGTCGCTCCACTGGAAGCATTCCAGGAGTTCGTTGGCCTCGATGGAGATAGATTTTGCCAGGTTGGCCGGGGTGTGGAACTGGTCCCAGTTCCGGTCTTCGGTGAATTTGCGGATGCGGTCGATGGTCTGTTTATTCATGCTTATCTAATTATTCCTCGTACATTATCATTTGAGATCAATGCTGGATCAGGATACTCATGTTATATATACAGCCTCCATTATCAATCCGGTTTTTTTGAGAAGTCTTTTGTTTTTTCATTGATTGCTTGCGCATATAGGGCCAGGCGTCTCTTCATATACGCCTCCAGCTCCGGGTCAGTGCAGTAGACATAGCAGCCCTTCATGCCGCGTGTCATCAGGGTCCTGTAGGTGTTTTTGATGATCTCGTCGGCGCGGCGTCCGGCCTCCTGCGGGTTCTCCTTATAGAGCTTCTTGATTCCCTTCAGAGACTGGTCTGTCTTTGCCCGCTTTGTAAAATCGGTGATCACATGGCCGTTTTCAAAGCGCATGTCGTCGCCGATGATCACGCCGACATAGTCAAATTCGAGGCCCTGGGTCGTATGGATGCATCCGGCCTCGTTGACGGAATTCTCTCCGATCGCAAAGGACTCTCCCGTGTCCAGGTTCCAGCTGATGCCGAAATCACCGATCGTGATGTCGTGAAAGCCTGTGTCCTTCCGGTGCTCTTTGGGCCAGTTCCAGCAGTATCCGGCCAGGATCCTGGCGCGGTTGGCCAGTCTGTTCTTTTCGATAATTCTCTGTCTTACTTCTTCCGGGGAATCAAAAACCTGGAAGTCGTAGTCGATCCCGTCCAGGGAATAATTTGCGGTCTCCCGGATCTCCAGGACATCGTCGATCCAGGAGAGGTAGCCGTTGGAGCCGTTGCATCGGAACTGGGAGAGGAGCTCCATCTCGTAAACCTCGGACTGCTCTTCCTCCGCCCACTTTTTGATTTCCTCCACGGACCCGATATCATCCATTGTGACGCGCTGGCTCTCATCGATGAAAAAGACGGAGCAGCCCGCGGCATGGATGACCTCCTTGATCTGGTTTTCTCCCATATTGTGGAACATGCCGGATTTCTCATTCAGCCGGTGCGCTTCATCCACAAGCAGGGTATGGACCATATTTTTTCCGGCCTCCGTGTAGGTACCGGAGCCCTTGAACATGTTGTCGACGCTGCTCTTTTTGACCTTGCCCTTGAGCTTCACCTTGTAGACATCGCGGGGCGCGCTGTTCTTGGAGACATACTGGACAAACTGGCCGCGGTTGGTCAGTTCGGCCAGAAGGCGGACAGCGATGACGCTCTTGCCGGTTCCGGGGCCTCCCGTGCAGATCACGGTCCTCTTTTTATGGTCCTTCTGACACTGCTCCGAGATCCGGATGATATCTTCATAGACAACTCTCTGTTCATCGATCATGATGAATTCTTCGTTGCCCTTAATCATGGACGCGATCGCATTCTGCAGGCTCTTGGAGGGCCGGATCTTTCCGTGATCGATCCGGTAGAGGATCTCTTTATTATCCCCTTTTCTGACACATTTTTTGATAAAGGACTGCAGCTTCCAGATCTGCCCGTAGGTAAAGGCCGGAGCCTGACTTGTATAGGCTTCATACTGGGCATCATCGAGGGGGTCGTTTCTTTTGCGCGTGTAATTGTGCAGACAGGCGCACGGTTCCAGCCGGATCTTTTCATCCTGAACGGCAGTATTGTAGTCAGCGATCAGCTGGGCATAGGACCAGGCCTGATAAGAGGGATGAACGACCTTACGGAGGGCATTTCCGGTATATGTCTCGACCAGGGAATCGCTTTTCTCGACTTTTTTGAGTTTGCTCCACTGCTTCAGTTCAATGATGACCATGCCCGGATTGCCGTTCTCGTCGTAGCCCGAAATCATAAAATCCACTCTCTTGGCAGTCTGTGGAATATTGAATTCGATCGCGATCCCGGCATCCTCCGGAATCTCCGGATCGCCCACGGCATCACTCATATAGCGCAGAGAGTTGACCCAGGAGACATATTCATTGTCAGCAGTATGGCGACCCAACTTCTGAAGAATATTCTCCCGGATCTCATCGGCGATCCTCTCAGTTCTGACACTATCCCGGAATTCTTTTTTGATTCCTTCGTAAACGATCATTAAGGTTCCTCCGTTTTGGCCGTCTTAAGGTTTTGCCGGGTTGGCAAAATACCCGAATGCATCAGATATTTTTTAAATGCATTTTTCAAGAATTACTCAAATAATTATATTCTTCCAAGCCTGGTTGCACAACACGCATGCTTCAGTTCCATCAATACAGCTTATATCAGGGGACCGGCTTATTACACTCATCTGAGTATTCCTCCTCCAGGTACCTGACCTTCTTCCCCGTCTTCCTGGCATACTCGATCTCCGACCTGGTGCTGTCGCCGATGTATCCGCCGACATTGATGACGTAGATTTCGTCGGCCATGTCGATCTTGCGCTTGTGCATGTCGTCAAGCATTTCCTTGGTTTTGGTCAGGGTGCCTTCGTCCATGTTCTCCCAGACTTCGTTGTCGCCGGAGTGGCCGAAGAGGCCGACGCTGATGACGATGTTGCCCTCCAGGGTCAGGCGCTTCTGGGCCTCGAGGAAGGCATCCCTGAAGCGGGTGCTGCCGCAGAGGGTGATGACTTTGTATGTTCCGACCATTTTAATCTCCCGTTATTTATCGGCCATCTGCAGGATGGCTTCCGGAGCGTATTCACATCAATGTCATATTTCGTTTATTTGGTTCTGCTCATTGATTTTCTGCTCATTCATTATTTCATTGTTTATTGGTCACGGATATCTGTTTTGGTCCTTGACAGAAAGGTCTGCCGCAACTTAAAATATCCGCAATTCACGATATTATAAGGAGGTGACGATCATGACGGTTGGACAACGTATCTTCTATTTACTGAAAGAAAAAAAGATGACTCAGGTTGAATTTTCCAGAAGAACCGGCATCGCAACAACCACCATCAGCGACTGGCGTAAAAGAAACACCAATCCTGGTTCCGAGAAGATCATGCAGATCTGTGCAGCTTTGGAAGTCAGTCCGGAATATCTGCTCACAGGAGCCTGCGAAGACAGTGTGCGCGGAAAAAATGTAGATTACATGATTATTCCCAGAGATACGGAGGAGCGCCTTCTCCTTGACCTCTTTAACGATATGCCGTGGCTGGAGCGCGCACATTTATTGGAATACGCGAAAAAACTGACCAAAAAGGCTCAGTCACAAAGCAGTTCGCAGAACGTCCCGGAGTCTAAGAAAAAAATAGCTGAGTTCTGCGATGTGGAAGTCTTTATGGATGAAAATTTCAATGGTGCGCCTTCAGTGGATATCAACTATATGGACGATGATATATATGGCCGCATTGATCTTACCACCGGGAGAATCTCCGGCGACTTTTCAAAATATGTCCTGCCTGTAATAGAAGCATGGTTCCGGGAACATAAAGATATTCTTGTCTCTATGTGGGACAACAAAAGGATCGAGCTTGTTCCGGCGTGGGAATGAAAGGTGAACCTCTATGGCGTGTAGAATGGTCAAAAACCTTCTCGGATACGAGCTTTGTATATTTGACCGGGAAGGCACTTTATTTTATTCGGATCAAATCGTGCTGATCCGCAAAAACAGCTATACCGAAATTTTTAACCTGGACACGATGAATCACGAAATCGGTGACACAATTCAGCGTGAGGTTACCCGCCAGGCAATTTATCAATTTATCCGTGATCACAGTATCCGGTTTATACAAGGGTAACAATTACTGCCATCCGGGACGGATCCAGCCGATACATAATCGGTCAGGGCCGTCCCGGATGGTATTTTTCATTCACTTCCTGACTGGCCGCTCTGTTTTTTCAGAAATCCACCAGGTAGATGCCGATGCTGATCTGGTTGAAGCTGCCTTTTATCTCGATCTTTTTGATCCTGGCGGCCAGGAGTTTGCCGGCGTCCATGAGGCGGGCAAAGATGAGGTTGTCCTTTTCCGGTACATAGCCGAGCTTTCTTTTGTCCTCGGTCAGGAAGAGGATGGCATTGTCATCGAATTTGTTGTTTTCCCGCTGCAGAATGAGTTTGTCATCGATCCTGATGGTGTCGAGGACGGTGGGATCCTGGAGGTGGGTGGTGCCGGCCACGAAGGAGTCAAAGAGGTGGATGCTCGTAATAGGTGGCGCCCAGCTGGACCATATAATCGGAGTTCTTTGTCTCCCGGATCAGGAAATCCAGGGCCTCTGTCAGGAGGAAGGTATCCTCTTGCGTCGGATTGGTCAGGTCGTAGTATTGTCTGCAGATTTTTTTCGCTTCGGATATTGTCATGCTGCACCTCCTGTTCATTCATTATAACACTCTTTAGCATTCATATGCGTTTCTGCCATTCCATCATATCTTCATCCTGGCGGGCCCTGTTTCCTTCCAGGCAGGACAAGACACGATCCGGCTTCGGGCTCACCCATCCTGCCCTCTCAGCTTGACCGGATTCCAGCTTGTGTCTAAAATAAAATCGGATTTTATATCTGTCGAAAGCCTTAAAGCGTTTCTATTCACAGGCTTCTGATTTTCACATACTCCAGCTTCGCTGAATTTACCTCCGGGACGGATTTCATGGAGGCAATACCATGTCTGACTATCAGCAAAAGAACACAGCCGGCACAGACCCCGCCGGGAATAAGGCAAAGACTCCCCAGGTCCGCAATCCTCTGGGGACGGCGCCGGTGGGGCGGCTGTTGCTGCAGTACGCGATCCCCAGTATCGTCAGCACTCTGATCTCGTCCCTCTACAACATGGTGGACCAGATGTTTATCGGGCAGAGGATCGGCTTTTTAGGCAATGCGGCGACAACGATCGCCTATCCCCTGACCTTTCTGTGCGGAGCTCTGACCCTCCTCTTCAGCAACGGTTCCTCGGTCAATTTCAATGTGTCCAACGGGCACGGGGACCGGGACGAGGCACTGGGCTTCGCGGGGGCGGGGCTGACTCTGCTGACCCTGGAGGGGATCTTCACAGCTGTCCTGGTCCTTAGCTTCACCCCCGGCTTTGTGCGTCTGTTCGGTTCGACGGACCAGGTCTATCCCTATGCCCTGACCTACATGCGGCTGATCGCGCCGGGCTTTCCCTTCCTGGCTTTGACCGGCGGCGGGACCCTGCTGATCCGGTCGGACGGGAGTCCCCGCTATGCCCTGGTCTGCTCCCTGTCGGGCGTCGCGCTCAATTTTATTCTGGATTATATTTTCCTATTTCCGCTGAACATGGGGATCGCCGGGGC
>CAMNFJ010000054.1:0-16404 GCA_946536955.1 uncultured Lachnospiraceae bacterium | reverse complement strand
CATGGAAGTCACCGGTGAAGTGCAGGTTGATGTCCTCCATGGGGATGACCTGGGCGTAGCCGCCGCCGGCTGCGCCGCCCTTGATGCCGAATACCGGTCCCAGAGAGGGCTCGCGGAGAGCGACGACGCTCTTCTTGCCGATCTTGCGAAGGCCGTCCGCCAGACCTACGCTGGTCGTGGTCTTGCCTTCTCCCGCGGGGGTGGGGGTGATCGCGGTCACAAGGATGAGTTTACCATCCTTTTTGTCCGCGTTTTCCTTAAGGAAGTTGTAGTCGATCTTTGCCTTGTAGTTTCCGTACTGCTCGATGTACTTTTCATCGATTCCGAGGGAAGCTGCAATCTCTGTGATTTTCTTTGGTGTAGCTTCCTGCGCGATCTCAATGTCTGATTTGAATCCCATCCTCTTTTTTTCCTCCGGTAATTCCTTTTAACATCTGTTTTAAATGTTTCCTGTGCTGCCGGCAGACGGGTCCTGTGTGCCGGCGGACACCGCTGCGGGGGGGAAGCGGATGCTCTCCCTTGCTCAAAAAGCAGTATTACTCTAACACAACAGTACTTCTTTTTAAATTGTTAATTCATGTTTTTTTGCATTCGTGTCTGTACAAAATGTAAATATACCGCCTGGTGAAGCCTCAAGCGGCTGAAATCACGGGAATGCGGCGGCTGTTTTTCAACAGTCCGCCATCGTCCTGTCCGGGCCCACAAGTCCCTGGAAATCCTGATTGAACTTGTCCACGGCGTCGGTGATCACAGCGTTTTTGACGAGGCCTTCGATGATATCGGGAGCCACAGTCACAGCCTTCACGCCATATTCTGTCAGCTTCATCACCTGGGTGCTGTTCTTGAAGCTGGCAGCCAGAAGGCCGCTGTCCAGACCTGCCGCATTGATGGCGTCATGGAGATCTCTGGCGATCTGCCCCCCGTCGTAGCCCAGGTTGTCGAGGCGGTTCACATAGGGAGCGACATATTCAGCCCCGCACTTCGCGGCCAGAAAGCCCTGCATGACGCTGTAGACCGCGGTGCCGATAAAACGGATCCCTTCCTCCTTCAGCCTCTTCATGGCCTTGTAGCCTTCGGGGACGCAGGGGATCTTGATCAGGGTGGTCTTTCCCAGCTCCGCAACGATCCTGTAGGCCTCCTCCACCATGCCCTCCGCGGTCGGAGACACGACCTGAACGAACAGCTCCCCGTCCTCTCCGATGATGGACCGGATCTCCTTCAGAACCTCATAGGGGTTCCTGCCGGTCCTGGCCAGGATCGAGGGATTGGTTGACACGCCATCGACCGGGTAATACTCATAGATGCGGCGGATCGCCTCGACGTCGGCGTCATCAATACATAACTTCATTTCGTCCTCCTTTTCCGGATCAAAACAGCTGCTTATGATCTATGCGCAAACTGCATTCCCGTGCAGCCTGTGATCTGTGTATAAACTGCATTCCCGTGCAGCCTTTGCCCTGGCTCACTTCTTTTCGAAGCGCACTTCCACCTTGCCGTTGGTCTCCCCGATCGTTGTGAACTGGAGGACATAGTCACCCGGCTGGATCTCTGTATCCCAGGTCTCTCCGGGCACCACGGTCAGGGTGAACATCACGTCGCCCTTGATGATGTCATCCGGCTTGTCCTCCTCCTGGAAAACCGCCACATCCACAAATTCAATCTGCAGCTTTCCCTTGTCCAGACCGGATTCCACCACTGCGTTCTCGCCCTTGCCGACACTGATCGGGTCGGACTCCGCATAGGCGCCGTCCTTCGCGTTATCGATTTTGATCGTTGTCTTGTTTCCCAGGGTGCTGATCGAGAACGAAAACTTGGGGCCGCTGCAGGACGCCAGCAGCAAGGTAAGGGCAAGTGTGATCAACAGGATTTTTTTGCCTTTTTTCATGTTTTTCCTCCTCTCTCTGTATTTATTGTCTCTGTTAAATAGTTTCTGTTTAACAGGCTTTGTTAAATAGTTTCTGTTAAACAGAAACTATTTTGTTGCCGTCTTTTCTTATATTTTCAGTCCCTGAAGGGACTTTGTCAACCTTGGCAGAGGAGCAGGATAAGGTGTGACAAGGGGACAAGTGTGACAAAGGGACAGGCACTCTGTCACATTGCTGTGACAGAGTGCCTGTCCCTTTGTCACACTACAAACGCCTTACGCTATCAAGGAGCTTGTCAACCTTGACAGGGCGCGTCGGTTGTCCCCTTTCTCCGATCAGAAGCCGAAGCTTTCCTTGCCGGGGGTGACGATCTCGGACGATCCTGCCCAGATGCCGTCGATCCGGTCTCTGTGCAGGTTTTCGCCTGTGACGATCAGGACCTCGTTGGCAAAGATCGTGGGTTCGATCTCGATCCCGCTCCGGGTCGCGTTGATCTGGACGCGGGTATTGTCGCCTGTGCGGACAAAGCCCTTGATCCGGATCACGTTGCCGCAGGCCGGGTCGGCGAAGGTCTCCTGGACTTTTCTGCAGACCTCCTCTTCCTCCATGCGGGTGCCGAAGTAGAAAAGGGTCCCGTAGCCGCTCTCCTGCTGGACCGGGAGCTTTTCAAAGCTGGCGGGGACCATGCTGGCCAGGGCGACCTTCTCGTAGTCCTCCGCTGTCATCTTGTCCCATTCTTTGGCAAAGATATCCTCCCGCGTAAAGCGTCTGTCGCAGTGGAAGCGCTCCAGGGCGCGGTTGAGGTGGGCCAGGATCTGTTCGATCCTCTCCTCTCCGTAGCTCTCCTGCCAGCGGCTCAGGACGATCATGCCCGCGCAGGCGGTCTGGGAAACCAGGAGGTATTCGGTCTCCTCCGAGAGTTCCTCCGGCAGGTCGGCGTCCACGATGGCTACCAGGGTCCCGGGCGAGTACATGCTGCAGAGGGGCTCCTCCGCCAGAATGTCGAAAAACTCATCCGTGTCAAAGATGCCGGAGGGCTCGACGATCACGCAGTCATAGCCGGTCATGGCCATGGCAATCAGCTTGGTCTGGAAGCGGCGCCGGTGGGACAGGACCCCGTCCCCGCCGATGACCATCTCCACCTCGCAGTTCTCCCCGATGAGGTCCTGCAGGAGGACCATATCGATGTTGATGGCACCGTAATCACTTTCCAGGATCCCCAGCTGGACATTCTGGTCTATCATAAATTTCGCGTAATCCTTGATGAAGGTTGTCTTTCCGGCTCCCAGAAAACCGGTGATGAGATCGATCTGCGGCATGTGCCCCTCCTCTGTGTTTCTCTATTTTGTTCTGCCTGACCGGTGCCCGCGCGAAAGCGGAGACGGGGCGGTCAGTCTTTTTTTCTCTTCATGTTGTCCGGCAGCTTCCTGTGCAAAAACCGGCTGGACTGGTTTTTTTCCGTTTTGTGATGCGGTTATGCGATGCTTTTTGCAAAGGCCGGCGGCAGGGCTGGCCGGAAGCCGACGCTCTCCATTATCTCCCTTCCTTCGGGTTTGTGCAAGCGGGGAAGATTTCAAGGATGCGGTCTTTTTCAGCAGAAAACTGTCCCATCTGAGGCTCCAGTTCCTCCATCTGCTTCCGGAACCGGGTCTCGCGTTCCGTATCCTGCGCCTTTATGGAGGCATTGGCAAAAAATGCCTGCTCGAAGTAGCGGCCGACGGCATAGAATTCGGCCAGCTTTTTGACACGGGGGTCGTCCTCCCTGCCGGCCGCATTTTCGTAATATCTGCGCGCAAGGGTGGAATAATTATGGTCATTGAGGGAATAGTAGAGGGAGGATTCCCTGTCGTAAAAGTCATTTCCGGCCTCGCTGACCATTAAGACCGTAAAAACGATGGAAACAGCCAGAACGACGGCCAGGAAGATGATGAGCAGGTTAAATACAGGGAAGTGCCTGCGTTGTCTTTTATTTCTCATGGTTTTCTCCTATTTCTCCTGGCTGGCAGTCGCCGCTTCTCCGGCCTGTACATCCGAGTACTGCGAATCCGCGTACTGCTTCAGGCCTTTTTCAATCAGGATGATCCTGTCGCCTCTGGAGAGATCCGGCAGGCTCTGCGCTTCTTCCGTCGTCATATCCAGGTATCCCACGCAAAGGACACCCATCATGTCCGTCATGTTTTTCAGATTGCCCTGGACAAAGCGCGTATCATAATTATCATAATAGCTGTACTTTTCGGGATCCAGGTCCTCATAAAATGACTGGACCGCTTCGGAGCTGTATTTTATCAGATTATCAACATCGGTATAGGGCCCGTGATCGACAAGCTGCATGAGGTCCATGACCGCGCGCTGGTAATCCGTGGCCACCCTGTAGATCACGTAATAGTCCTTGAAGGCATCATCATATACAGGCAGGTTCCGGTTGGAGCAGAAAGCGGCAAATCCGCAGTAGTCCTCGGCCTCCAGATAGGCCTCCATTTTGTCCCTGTAGGTGGATGCGTCTTTTTTCAGTTTTGATTCCTGCAGACTGCGGAACAGGGAATAGCTGTTCATCTGCAGGATAAAATTAGCCGCGATCGCGATGAGCAGGATGGCGACTGTGGCAAAGCGCACAGCCCTCCCCGTATGCCTGCCCGTCCGCTCGATGACCTCCTCTTTGGTCTCCTGAAACTCCTGCCGGTACTGCTGCATGGCTTTCGCATGCCGGCGGGCCTCCTCATTGGGGCTGCCGCACCAGGTACAGTACATATCCTCCAGGCGGATCTCCCCTCCGCAGTTTTTGCATTTCATAATATTTATCTCTCCTCGCGATATATCTCCTCGCGTCCGCTGTCAGTGATCTGCAGCCGCAACAGGCCGCGCCCTGCTTTTGCTCCGCGTTCCCGTCTTATTCTCCGGGTTCCTGCTCTTGCTCCGAGTTCCGGCCGTTTCTCCAGATCCCTACTCTTTCTTTTCGATCAGAATCTCCGGATGATTTTTGACATACTCCTTGCAGGCCTTATAGTCCGGGTAACCGCCATTTTTTTCCAGCATCTGATCGAAAGCCTCGAGCTCCTCTGCGGATGCATGAAAAACCTCGGTCAGGTCATTTTCAAAGGGGCTGATGATCTCCCTGACCTTTTCCCTGTCGTCGGCCGGAATGCCCTTCCGGAAGTCAAGTCCCCGGAATCTGAGCTCATCGTTGAGCAGGAGGACAGCATCCGTCTCCTCAAACAGACCCTTTTCCCGCATCCGCAGGAACTCCTTTGCATAGCCTGCGGACTCATAAAATTCACAGAAGTGGAAGTGCTCCCAGTCGAAAAGGGGATGGCCGGCTTTCTGCGCTTCCTTGTACGCCTCCAGAAGAGCTTCGTAGTCCCCCTCTTCATAGAGCCGGTCCAGGGCAGGCAGGTTTTCTGTTTTCCACTCATACTCCTCCCGGTTCCGGCGGTCCTCCCCCCTCTCCATGAAGTGAAAGACTCCGTAAAAAAGGGCGAAGACAAGGAGGACACCGACCACGATCCTGGTGACACGCCCCCCGACCCTGCGGCTTTCTTTTTTGAAGGTCTCCTCTCCGATGTCTCCGACCTTGTCCAGGTCTCCTCGCACCTGCTCCAGCGACCGCATATATTCGTGCTCCGCCTCCGGCTCCCAGGAGGACCCGCAGTAGCTGCACCTGGCCGCCCCTGGCGGAACCACCGCGCCGCAGTTTTTGCAAATGTTCTGCTTTGGCTTCATATTATTGCCTCTCTCCCCGCTTTATCTCAGCCGATAAGCCAGTGGGTAAGTCAGTGGGGACGTTTCAGTTTGACTCATTCTGACGTCTTTTGTCCTTCCGCCAGTCATATACCTTATTCGTTATAAAGTCAGGATTCTGTGGTTATTTTACATCTCTTATCATAGCACATCCGGACGGGTCAGGGGGGAGTCATTGTGAGATGCCCCGGTGATTCAGCGACTCCTGCCCCGGTACTTCAGGAGGCTCCTGAGCCCGTGGCTCTAAAAAATGAGTCAATGTGAAACGTCCCCGGTGACTCACTTCAGGAGGCTCCTGATTCCGTGGCTCCAAAAAATGAGTCATTAGAACCGTCCCCGATGACTCACCCAGCGCCGTGGAAGGTCTCCTTCAGCTTCTGTAAAAAGCGGTCCGCGATCGGGGTAAAGGCCTGGTAACGATTCCAGGCGATGTAGAGGGCTGCTTCCAGGGGCGGATCCAGCGGGCGGAAGGTCAGGCCGCTCCCCTCGGAGGTGTCGATCAGGCCGCGGAAGGTCAGCAGGTATCCCAGGCCCTCCCTCACAAAGACGGATCCGTTGTAGGAAAGGCGGAAGGATCCCTCCAGCTTCATCCCGGAAAAAGCGTTTCCGGCCCAGTTTCTGATATCGCCGTTCCAGCCCTGTTCCGAGCAGAAGAGGGGAAGGCCCTGCAGGTCGTCCGGCCGGATCGTGTCCTTTGCCGCAAGAGTGTCTCCCTCCGGCAGGACAAGTCCCCACAGGTCTTTTTCCGGAAAGTCCAGATACTCATATTTGCGGCTGTCAGGGAGCTCCGCCAGGACCAGAAAATCCAGAAGGCCCTTGTCCAGCTTGTCCGCGATCTGCTCGGTATCACCGCTGGTAATATGGTAATGCAGGTTGGGATAGCGGACTTTAAAATCCCTGATGGCTCTGGCCAGATAGCGGATCTGACAGGATTCCGCCAGGCCCAGATAGAGCTCTCCCCCGCTGATATCATCCAGGGTGACAAACTCCTGCTCGATCTTGTCCGCCATGCTGACCAGGTCCTCCGCCCGGTTCCGGAGCAGGACCCCCTCATCCGTCAGCCTTATGCTGAAGCTGTGGCGGGTAAAAAGCTTTTTCCCAAGTTCATTTTCCAGGCCCTTCAAAGCCTTGGACAGAGTCGGCTGGGTGACATGCAGGATCTCTGCCGCCCGGGTCATATTCTCCTCTCTGGCAACGGCCAGAAAATATCGCAAAGTGCGGATTTCCATCCGACAGGCCCTCCTTTCCGGGTATATACTCCGCATGCCTGTTCTTAAATGATATGCTTTATTGGAATATCATGCTATAAATTATAACCATTAGCGACAGCACAGGCAAGCAGGTATGATAAACCTGCAGGCAGGAAATGCTGATCGTTTTTCACAAAGAAAGGGACCTGCAATGATGAGTGTATCGAACGAACTGATACAGGGACTTTGCGATGCCGGCTGCAGCCGGGATGAAGCCTCCTGGATCGGAACTCTCTATGAATCCGGCAGCTACGATCAGGTGCTGCACCAGATGAAAAGACAGCGCTGCATCCTGATGGACCAGATGCATGAGAGCCAGCGCAGAGTCGACCGCATCGATCTCCTGATCCGCAGCCAGGAAAAGCTGATGAAGTAAAAAAAACACGTCTAAATTGTAAAAGGAAAGTTTTGTAGAAGAAAAAAAATATTGCAGTCGAAAAGTATTACAGAAGGAAAGCATTGCGGAATAAAAGCATTGCGGAAAGAAAGCGAGGAAAAGGATCATGATCAGAAAAGAAGAACTGACACTGGTGACTGAGTGGGACAAGACATTTCCCAAGAGCGATAAGGTGGACCACTGCAAAGTGACCTTTGTCAACCGCTACGGCATCACGCTGGCAGCTGACATGTATGTACCAAAGGATGCTTCTCAGAATCCGAACCACAAGCTTCCCGCGATCGCCGTCTGCGGGCCCTTCGGCGCTGTCAAGGAGCAGTGCTCCGGTCTCTATGCCCAGACTATGGCTGAGAGAGGTTTTGTGACCATCGCCTTCGATCCTTCTTTCACCGGTGAGAGCGGCGGCAATGTCCGTTACATGGCATCCCCTGACATCAACACAGAAGATTTCATGGCAGCAGTCGACTTTTTGTCCCTCTGCGACAAGGTCGATCCGGACCGCATCGGCATCATCGGCATCTGCGGCTGGGGCGGCATGGCTCTGAACACCGCCGCGCTGGACACCCGCGTCAAGGCGACAGTCGCCTCCACCATGTACGACATGACCCGAGTCAACGCAAAGGGCTATTTTGACGCCGAGGACAGCGAAGAAGCCCGCTACCAGAAGCGGGCCGCCATGTGCGCCCAGCGCCTGAAAGACCTCAGGGCAGGTGAATACGCACCCGGTGGCGGCGTGGTCGACCCCCTCCCCGAGGACGCCCCCTATTTCGTAAAGGACTACTACGACTACTACAAGACAGACCGGGGCTACCACGCCAGATCTCTCAACTCCAACAAGGGCTGGAACGTCATCGGCTGCGAGTCCTTTATCAACCAGCCCATCCTCAAGTACACCAACGAGATCCGGTCCGCAGTCCTGGTCATGCACGGCGACGCCGCCCACTCCTGCTACTTCGGCAAGGACGCCTATGCAGACATGGTCAGGGACAGCAAATATACCGACAACAAAGAGCTTCTGATCATTCCCGGCGCCTCCCACACCGACCTCTACGACGGCGGCGGCAAAGACGCGATCCCCTTCGACAAACTGCAGAGCTTTTTCAGCAAATACCTCGGGTGAGTCAGGATGAGTCAGGGGGAAGAACGTTTCTGACCAGTTCATTTTTCAAAAAAGACCGAGCCGGCAACACACACACCTTTAAAGTCTGGTTCGGTAAAATAATACCGAACCAGCAAAACTAAACCCTTTAAACTCCGACTCGGTATAATAAAACCGAACCGGCCGGAAAGGAGCCGTGTCCTTAAATGAGTTATGGGTTGAGTCAGGGGGCGGTTTCTGACTGGCTCCTCTCCCTGTTGATGAGTCACGGGGACGTTTCTTACTGACTCATTTCCCTGTGGATTGAACCAATGTAAAATAACAGACAACAAAAGCACCGTTTGCGTGGCTGTAGCATTTCGATCACAGCCGCGCACGGCGCTTTTGCTTTTTTCCTGTTTTATCCTGTTTTGCCCTGGTTTATCTCCACCACGGCACTTCCTCTTCGCTTTGTCTTTGCTTTTCCGCTTTTTCTGCCTCAAAGCTTGTCTCTGCTTTTACACTTTGTCCCTGCTTCTCCGCTTCCTCTATATTTTTCTGCTTTGTCAGACAGACCGGTATTTACGGAAATCCTCTCCGTATTTGAAGCGGCAGATCATCTCATTGGTCAGGGAAACGTCGTCGTATCTGGTGTGGATCTCGTCGCGGGTGAGCCAGACAGCCTCTGCGACCTCATTGGTATCCTGGACTGCGATTTCATCGCTCCCCTCGATATCACAGATCACACCGACCAGCAGGTAGATGCGAAGCCCCAGAGCTGGGATTTGTAATAGCGGATGTTGGCCGCCTTGAGGCCGGCTTCCTCCATCACCTCACGGCGGACGGTATCCTCAATAGTCTCTCCGATCTCACAGAATCCGGCGATCAGGGCAGTGCCGGCATATCCATCCTCTTCGCGGCCCCTGTATCGGATTTTCTCACTTTTGACGGCAGACACACTGTCCCCGTATTTTACTCACAGAACGATTTTACCATTGCCTCCCCCGGTGCTGTTTTGCTGATTCTCTTTTTCTCTCGGCCTTTTCTGAGTCACAGGGAGTCACCTGGGGGAGTCACCTGGGACGTTTCGGCCTGACTCATTTTTTCTGATAGGGGAAAAAGAGTCACTGGGGACGTTTCAAGCCGACTCGATGACAAGGCAAAAACTGAGTCGGGTTGATACGTCCCCGGTGGCTCACTTGAATCAGCTGATATATTTTTCCGCGTCCTCCATGACATCCCGGATCGTCACGGACCGCATCTGCGCTTCCATGGCCTCCTGAATCTTCTTAAGTCTGTCATCGAGGATATTGTGGATGTTGCGGCCGACCGGGCACTGGGGGTTGGGGTTTTCATGAAAATGAAAGAGCTGGCCCTCTTCGACGCTCTCCACTGCGGTGTAGACGTCGAGGAGGGTGATGTCTTCCGGCTTTCTGGCCAGGTCTGCGCCTCCGCTGCCCCTCTTCACTTCGACGATGCCGGCTTTTTTGAGCTGCTGGAGGATTCGGCGGATCACGACCGGATTGACGTTCACGCTGGACGCGAGCATGTCGCTGGTCGTCTTAAGCTCTTTTTTAAAGGTTTCAATACAGACGAGAACGTGGACAGCTATGGTAAATCTGCTGGATATCTGCATGCTGGTTTCTCCTCCTGATGCTGATGCTGTTTCGCCGGGGTGACGCGATTGTAACGTTAACTGTTACAATGATAGCACAGACCTGTTGCCCTGTCCAGAAATCGCGTCATTCTGCCTGTTTGCCGCCGACCCGCTCGAACAGAGGGAAGATCCGAGGATAAACGCCCACGATCAAAAACATGATGATCGCGTAACGGGCGGTTCGGATCAGCAGGGCGGCAAGGCTGGTCCCTGCAAGAAACGCCTTATCAAACGGGAGTTTCAACAGTGTATTTACAGCAAAATATAGGATTATGGCACCAGCCATGCGAAGGATCATGGCGGGGATCCTCCGGGTCTCCTGATAGTTTACAAAGGCCCGCTCAAAGCGGATCGCCGCTATGGTGCCGATCAGACACCCCAGCGAGGTGAAGTAGTCGTTGGTGCGTACATAGAACAGCCCCGGAAGGGCGGATACCAGCAGGATCATTTGATACAGCTGCTCGTTATGTACATTCCGTTCAAGCAGCGTAAATATTCCGATCACGGCAAATCCCAGTATCCATCCTGCCAGGATATCTGTCGGATAATGCATGCCGGCCAGGGCTCTGGATACTCCGACCAGTATCGTCAGAACTGCCGCCAGGATATAGAGCCATTTCTTTTTCGCTTCGTTTGCCAGGGTAAAATACAAGGCCGGAATGGATGCGCTGTGCATACTGGGGAAGGAATAGCCCTGCGCCGCCACATTCTGTGCCGACGCCTTCTTATCCACCAGGGCCAGTGGTTTCACCCTGTCCGGGTATTGCATATAGGGCCTGGGCCTGAGCACCACTGACTTGATCATGGGAAGCCAGATATTCAGAGAGGAGACAACCAGCGCAAGCTTCTGCCCCGCTTCTTTTTTCCAACAGAACATCACGACAAGCACAAGTATCAGAAGCCCCGTCTCTGCGCCGATGGCGCCCATCAGCTTCGCAAGGCTGCCCAAACCTCCTAAATTCGTCTGCAGCCACTCAATCAATCTGACTTCCCATTCCATAATTTGATCCTCCCAAAGATAGTCTTTTCTGTGCGGATATCATAAGATGCAATAATCTATCCCGTGTAATAAGACACAATAATGGACATAAAACTACTCGCAACACAATATACCATAATTTGCATATAGATTTCGTCCATTCTGTCCAGTTCAGGACTGTTTTTTCATCTTTTCATCATTCCTCCGTATGGATCGGCTATAAAAAAAGACGCTCACCTGTATCCCCGAAGGGAAATACAAATAAACGTCTTACTGCCTGTACTTGTGATTCACTGCCCGTACTTGCTTTTCACTGCCTGTACATGCGATCCACTGCCTGTACTTGCGATTCAGTTGTTTTCCGTGCTTACAGTTTCATCAGGATCTCCCGGATGTCTCCGTTGATACAGATGGATCTGTCCGCGATTTCCTGCGGGCAGTAGGCCTCTCCGTAATTGAGGCAGGCGTAGACGGCCCTGTCATTTGTCATGGTCATCTGCCAGAAGGGGTATTTGATGATGACCGGAGTGTTGGCCCCGACGCCGAGTTCCAGGTAGAGGACAGGGAGTTTTTCGTGGCGCCTGAGGAAGTCGGAGTAGGCGGCCGATGCCCTGCGCCAGCCCTCGTCCTCGACGAAGCTGTTGTCCGCGCGCAGGTTCATGGTCACATCCGAGCCGTCCACCGGGCATTTGGGGATCAGGCCGGCCGGGATCCGCATCAGGAGTTTCCCGTTCTCCGGAACCTGAAAGATTCCTTCCCGGTCTTTGATAAAACCCTGGGCCTCAAGTGCCTTCATGACCCAGTCCTCATTGTCCCAGGTGATGCGGAGGGCGGGGTTGACGCTCTGGAAAAGGCCGTAGTCTCCCTGGGTATAAAAAAGTCTCTTTTTGTCAAAGCCGGCTCTCTGGAACTGGTGGTCCACGTTGGTGGTGATGACAAAATAGTCTTTATCGCGGACCAGGTCCAGAAGCTCCCGGTAGACAGGTTTCGGAGGATCCAGATAGCGGTTGATGTAGATATTTCTGGCCCAGAAAGCCCAGGAGATCTCCGGTTCCAGGCGCATCACATAGAAGCCGCCAGAATACATGTCGTGGAAGCCGTATTTTTCTTCGAAATCAAAGAAATATTTTTTGAATCTCTCCCCGCTGTAGGTAAATCCCGCAGAGGTGGAGAGGCCGGCGCCGGCTCCGATGACGATCGCGTCGGCCTCGCTGATCTCTTTTTTCAGGAAAGCGAGCTGTCCGGCCTGTCCGGTCGTCATTCTGCCGCTCAGAGTCCGGACTGCAGCCACCCCGCGGCGGATGGTCTCCTCGTATCCGTTGGGCAGATCGCGGCCTGGATTTTCACGATAAGAGCTCTTCATAAATGGAACGATCTTCTTCCTTGAAAACATTAAAAATCACCCTTTCCAAAGTGCCGGGATTCTGTCGCATCCACTCTTCTACCGTGTTGACGGCGATCTGCGCCGCCCTGCGGCCCGGAAAATGGAAGACGCCTGTGGATATGCAGCAGAAAGCAACGGTTCTGAGGCCGTTTTGGGCACACAGGTCCAGTGTATTTTTGTAGCAGTCGGCCAAGTCCTGTTCCAGGGCCGGTGTCAGTCTCCCCTGCACGATCGGCCCCACGATGTGGACCACCTTTCTGGCCGGAAGGTTATATCCGTCAGTCAGCATGGGGACGGCGGTCGGCTGCTCGTACTGTCTGCCGTAGCGCATGCGGAGCTTCTGCATCTGGCGGCCGCATTCCGCCCGGAGCTGGACCCCGGCGTAGGTGTGGATGCAGTTGTCGATGCAGGTGTGCATGGGGACAAAGCAGCCCAGCATCTGCGAGTTGGCCGCGTTGACGATGACATCCACGGCCAGGCGGGTGATATCGCCCTGCCAGATGGACAGGCCGGCCCGGATCTCAGGGAGCTGTTCCGAGCGGACGATGCCTTTTTCCGCAGCACGTTCCTGAAGGTACTCGTCCTGGATCCGGAGCACATTTTCCGGAAGGGCCCCCGGCATGCGGATGTTCATGAGCGACCGCAGGAGCCTGCGCCGGCCCTCCCGGTCTGCAGGTGTGGCCAGATCCTTATATTGACCGGAGTCTGCCTTGAAGGCCTCGACGAGGCCGGCGAGGCGCCGGTCCTGGAGGGCTTCCCCGGTAGGCCCGGAGATCGACTGGTCCTGGAGGGCTTCCCCGGTAAGCCCGGAGATCGTATCCTGACTGGGGCTGCCATTCTGTCCGGCCCGCCTGCCCGGCTTTATTTCTTTGTCCTTCCTGATTTTGTCAGTCATGTCATCCTCTTTTTTTCCGTTTACCGGGAATATTTACTGGTTCCTTTTTACGATATCTGCTGCCGCTGCGCCCTTCTTTTTTTCCGTTTACCGGAAGCATTTACTGGTTCCTTTTTTCGATATCTGCCGCCTCTACACCTTTTTCCGAGAATCGCAGTGGTCACTTTTTCCGAAAAATAAGGGCTTGCCTCTTTCCGGGAATCGGGTTGGGGTTCATTTTCCGGGAAACATGATGGTTTCATTTTTTTCGGAATCAGTTGTCGATCTCGGCATCTTCTGCCGTGTACTCCTCCAGAGAGTTTTCTCTGACCTGGATGCAAATATAGCTGATCGCGGAATCCGCTGCCGCGGAGAACTGTCTCTTCGCTGCGGGAGCGATGCGGATCCAGTCGCCTTCCTTCAGGTCAATGGTCTCCCCGTCGATCACGGCAGTTCCTCTGCCGGACAGGATCAGGTAGATTTCCTCGTTCTTTTTATGGTGATGCACGAAGGGCACGCCTGCGCCGGCGGGAAGGTTGTTGACGCTGATCTCCGCACCGGTCAGCCCGAGCTGATCATGGAGCTCTGTCCTTGCACCTTCTGCTGCATTTACCTTTGTATAATTTGCCATTTTGCTTTCCTCCTGTAAATATTGGTGTTTTGATCTGCCATTGGTTCATCTATGTTCAGGTCTGTAAAAACCTGATCAGATTGAACCGGGTTTGTTGTAACCTCATCTGATACAACAGATTGTAATTGGTCTCTGTTGTAATGTCAAGCATTACAACTAAATATTTTCAACTTTTTTCTTTCTTTTCAGAGATGGGTCCGAATCTGCCCCGCTGCCGGTCATCCGCCTTTTCGAAAAACTCATATAATTCAAGACTCGCTCGCGAGTCTTGCGCGCCGGACGCGGGTTGACATGTCTTGTTTTTCAAAGATATGTCAACATCTTCCGCATCGCATCCGTGCTGCATCCAACAAACCTTCGGTTTGTCGGAGCGTTTATTCTTCATCGCGGGATTGTACCCACGATGAAGCGAGTTTCCCTTTTTGCGCGCGTATCCCACGACTGAAGTCACGGGTATTGCGCGATGAAGAATAAAAACAGCCGCGCAGGATCATTTATTCCTGCGCGGCTGATGCCGGCTCAAAATGAGTCGATAGAACCGTCCCCGGTGACTCATCCGGCGGCGCGGATCGCGGCGTAGCGCTCGTCGCCGAGGGTGTTCATCATGTTTGTGTAGGGGTCTGTGTCGCCGGCCATGACCTGGGAGAATATCCTGGGTGTGCATCCGGAGACCAGGGCAACGCCGTGCTCGTTCATGCGGACGGGCTGCTGGCGGTTGCGAGACTGGACGTTCCAGAATACGACGCGGGGCAGGCGGTAGCCGTGCCGCCGGTACATGGCCTGGGCGTGCTCAAAGCTTGTCTGAGACGCGCCGCGGGCGCAGGAGTCAAACTCCATGTCGGAAACAATGTAGAGTGTGGACGGCAGGTCCCTCTGGGGGACGCGGTGGGTTACTGCTGTCCGGAGGATCAGGTCAAAGACTGCCGTCAGGTCTGTGTTCTCTACCTCGTTGAAGGAGCGGCAGTAGCGGACCTTCTCCACGATATCCCGTCCCCGGATCTCCACAAGCTGGGGAGTCGTGGAGAAGGTGATAAAGTGGTTGTGGAAGGCGCCGTGGTTGCGTTCGGCGAAGTAGATAGCCAGGGACTGGGCGACTGTTGCCGGAAGGGGGGTGCCGCCCCAGTACATGGAGCCGGAGCCGTCAGCCACGACGATGGCGTTCTCGTCGCGGGTGAAGTCCTCCAGGGCGTTCCAGGTCACGTCCAGGGCCTCCCGCTCGTCCTCTCCCGCCCTGTAGGCGGCAGTGACGATCTGGTAGGGCATAAGGGTGCCTGTGTGGAGCGAAGCCGCCCCGGTCCGGACCTGTGCCAGAAAGTCCTGGTAACGGTCATGGTCGCAGCGCATGAAGGCGCGGCGGTACCTGAGCATGGCCCCCGAGGGCTGCCTTGCGTAGTCAAATGTGTAGTCGCGCTCACGCAGGTGGTTCTCGATAATGCGGATCTGCGCGCGGAGTGCAGACAGGGCCCTGCGGTAGCGGGCATCGTTCATGCCGAAGGCGCGGGCCAGCTGCCTTGCCATGCGGACAGTCTCCGCGTTGGAGGCGTTCACAGAGGGCAGCCACTTGCCGAGGAGCGACACCTGCCGGCCCTCCTCCAGTGCCTGCATGTCTGCCAGGAACTGGCGGTGGAGCAGGGCCTCCGCCTCAGCGCGGGCCGGTGTATCCAGAAGGACCAGGAGGTCATCCCATCGTCCGTACTCCGCAATATAGGGGAGGTTCTGGAGCAGGGAGGCCATCTCATGTTCAGCCAGCCAGCGGAGGATGGTGCGGAAGACTGCGCGCTCACCCAGGCCGCCGCGGGCATCGCGGGCATAGAAGAGAATCTTCATGGCCAGGTCCGGATCTTCGGCATAGGCCCGCAGAAAGCGGTCCGCGATCTCCGCATCGGGCTGGCCCCGCAGGGCGCCGATCGACGCGAACAGGTCCAGGCAGTCAGAACCGGAAGTGCGCAGGGTCACCGCGCCGTTCTCTGTCAAAGTCCGGTTCATTGCGTTCTTCAGAAATTGCAGCATGAGCTTCTCCTCCTTTCTTTTTTTATACAAGGCACGTTTTTTTGCCGGAGGCGACCACGCCTGTGCAGGAATCGAACCTGCTCCTGAATACTTAAAAGGTATCTGCATGACTGTTGTTGCTGTCCGTGCCTTTTATCATTTTTTCAAAGCACATTTTTCACCGTGATAGCCGTTTTCACCACGGCATCCTTCGATGCCGGCAGGACTCGAACCTGCAATTGTGCCGTAAGATGGAATGTTATTTGCTGTCTGTGCTTTTCATGATTGTACTTTAACATGTCCGGATGGTCAGTTCCCGGAAAAAAAGTTGCGAACACGTGTGAAACAGAGGGAAACAGGATGAAACAAGTGCCGGTTCTTCGAAGGGCGTGTACAGATAACGGGTGAATCGAGAAAAATAAAAAATTTCCCATTTACCTATTGACTAAGTAGGAAAGTAGGAGTATAGTAGCACAATCGAATTTGAGCAACCAAGCAGGAAAGGAGAGGGATGCAATGTATAGAACAAATACTTCTTATGAATCCATCATGTGTTGTAGTCGAA
>CAMNFJ010000053.1:0-16407 GCA_946536955.1 uncultured Lachnospiraceae bacterium | reverse complement strand
CTCAACAGCCTGCGGCTCATGTTCTCGCGCCTGGCCAGCCACCGCTGCCCCAACGGCCACTATGTGGAGCCTTCCATGGATGTGGCCTCGATGCGGGAGACGGTCTGCCCGGTCTGCGGGGCGGGCTTTTACGGGCCCGGGGCGGAGGACCTGGCCTTTAACAGCGCGGGCGCCTGCTCGACCTGCGGGGGGACCGGGATCACGCGCACGGTCGATGAGTCGACCCTGGTGCCCGATGAGACCCGCACGATCGACGAGGGAGCGGTCGTGGTCTGGGGGATCCTGATGTGGTCCCTCATGAAGGACGTGTGCCGGGAGATGGGAGTCCGGACGGATGTGCCCTTTCAGGACCTGACGCCGGAGGAAAAGGAGATCGTCTACCACGGCCCCGCGGAAAAAAAGCATATTTTTTACATGAATCCGCAGACAAAGCAGACGGCGGAAATGGACTTCACCTATTTTAACGCCGTCTATACGGTGGAGAATGCCCTCTCCAAGGTCCGGGACGAAAAGGGGATGAAGCGGATCGAGCGCTTTCTGATGGAGGGGACCTGCCCGGACTGTCACGGGACCAGGCTCTCGGACGCGGCCCGGGCGCCCAGACTGCGGGGGATCGGTCTGGACCAGGCAGCCGCCATGACCCTGTCGGACCTGATCCCCTGGGTCAAGGGAGTGCCGGATTCTCTGCCGGAGCCCATGCGGCCCATGGCCCGCAATATCTGCGAGTCCTTTCTGGACACCTCGGTGCGCCTGATGGACCTGGGCCTGGGCTACCTGGCCCTGGACAGGGCCTCCTCGACCCTGTCCACGGGCGAGCGGCAGCGGGTCCAGCTGGCCCGCGCGGTCCGCAACCGGACGACCGGCGTCCTCTATGTGCTGGACGAGCCCTCCATCGGCCTCCATCCCTTTAATCTGAAGGGCCTGACCGGGGTCATGGACGACCTGGCAGCGGACGGCAACACGGTCGTCCTGGTCGACCACGACACTCAGGTCCTGGCCCACGCCGACTGGATGGTCGAAATGGGACCCGGGGCCGGGGCCTCCGGCGGGACCGTCATCGCGGAGGGGACAATTGAGGAAATAGAGAAAAACCCGGCCTCCGTGATCGGCCCCTATCTGGCGGGGGAAAATCCGGTCCCCGTGACCAGCCCTTATCAGCAGGGGGAAAACCCGGTCCCCGGCCGGGAGAGGGATCCCGAAGGTCTTTTTTCCAATGGGACGATCCATATGCGGACCGGCCGGATCCACACGGTCCATCCCCTGGATGTGAAGATCCCCATGGGCCGCCTGACCGTTGTCACCGGCGTGTCCGGCTCCGGCAAGACGACCATGGTCCTGGAGAGCCTGATCCCGGCCCTGGAGGCGCAGGGAAGTGCGGAGCCGGCGGGCTCCGGCGGCGCGGCGGCGGATGGAAAAGCTGCCGGGACAGGAAATGGTGCAGACCGGGCAGAAAACGAGGGCTCTGTTACGGCAGCCAGACAGGGGGATTTTGCCGGAAACAGCGAAGACCGGGCGGAAAACGAGGGATCCAGGTCCCGCAGGCGGAAAAAGCTTCCGCCTCACGTAGAGTCGATCGAGGCTCCCGGCATCACCCAGGTCAGGCTGATTGACGCGACCCCGATCGGCATCAATGTGCGGTCCACGGTCGCCACCTATGCCAATGTGCACGACGACCTGCGCAAAATCTATGCCCGGACCCCGGACGCAAAGGCGCGCAAGTACAAGGCGGGGGATTTTTCCTACAATACAGGCAGACTCCGCTGCCCGACCTGTGACGGGACCGGGGAGATCTCGCTGGATGTCCAGTTCCTGCCGGATGTCGACATTCCCTGCCCGGACTGCCGGGGCCGGCGCTACCGGCGCGAGGCCCATGAGGTCCTGCGCAGGGCAAAAGACGGCAGCGCCTACAGCCTGCCGGACCTCATGGCCATGAGCGTGGACCAGGCTCTGGAGGCCTGCGCGGACCTCGCGACGACCCGGCGGCGCCTGCAGGTCCTGCATGACCTGGGGCTGGGCTACCTGACCCTGGGCGAGGAGACGCCCGGCCTGTCCGGCGGCGAGGCCCAGCGCCTCAAGCTGGCCAGCGAGATGGGAAAATCCCAGACGGACTCCGTCTTTGTCTTTGACGAGCCGACCATCGGCCTGCATCCGCAGGACGTCCGCACACTCCTGGAGGTCTTCCGGACCCTGCTGGACCAGGGGGCGACTGTGATCGTCATTGAGCACGACCTGGACGTCATCCGCAGCGCCGACTATATCATCGACATGGGCCCCGGCGGGGGCAAAGAGGGCGGCCGCATCGTCGCCTGCGGCACACCGGACCAGGTGCGCGCCTGCCCGGAGAGCCTGACCGGGCAGTACATCTGAGGAAAAATCAGGAAAGAAAAAAAGAGTCAGGAGATAGGTCCCCTGACTCTTTCCTGATCCCTGCGGTTACCGGGCCGAATTCAAGGCGATGACCACTACGCCGATGACCAGCAGGACCGGCAGGAGGTCAAATACAAATCCGATCACGGAGAAGGCCAGCAGGAGAGAGATCAGAAATCCGGCCCCGCTGAAGAGCCATCCCAGGATGCGCAGTCCTGCGCCGAAGATGAATCCGACGATCTTCAGAAAAACAACGAACATAATAATGGCCATGATAGTGATCATGTTCCCTTCCTTTCCGCCGCCTTGCAGGCTGGCATGAAAAAAGACCTTTACCACAAAGACACTCTTCCCGTGTCTTCTGTAATAAAAGTCTTGCTGTCTCAATCTCCCGGGGCCCTGCGGCCCGTCCTGACGGTGCGATTCCGGCCTCTTGAAGGCCGTTCAGCTACTCCCTTTTCATAAGATCAGAACCGGCAGGCCCTCCGCGGGTCCTTCGGCGGACCGGTCTGCGTTTCTGCTGAGGATAAGATAGCACCTGCCGGCGCCGTTTTCAATGGTCGTTTTGTGAAGGATTTCTAAAAAGAAACTGAACGGTACAGTTCACGCCCCCTCGAAGGGCCTGAACTGTAGCAACTGAACAGATACCTGAATGATAAGTGTCCTGCCCGCCTGAAAATCCGGAGGTTTTTCAGCCCTGTGCAAAGAATGTGGAGGATCTATGAGCTTCGAGATCATAACCTATGGAGATCCGCGCGCGGATATTCTGCTCCTTCAGATGGTCGATGACCACGATCTGGAGGTCATTGAAAAGGAAGTGTCCTTTATCCGGGACCTGTCCGGCGGGCAGGACTTCTGCCTCAAGGCTGTCAGGGTGAGAAGCTGGAACCGGGATCTCTCGCCCTGGCCCGCGCCGGCAGTCTTCGGAAATGAGGATTTCGGGGATGGCGCCGCCGATGTCCTTGGCTTTCTCCAGGAGGAAGTCCTCCCCCCTGTAAAGCCTGGCGGGGAGCGGGAGGAGCAGAAGGTCTATCTCGGCGGCTATTCTCTCGCCGGATTGTTCGCGCTCTGGGCTGGTTTTCAGACAGACCGCTTTGACGGGATCGCGGCGGCCTCCCCCTCGATCTGGTTTCCCGGTTTCATCGAGTACATGAGGGACCATGAGATGGGCGCGGAGGCCGTCTACCTGAGCCTGGGAGACCGCGAGGAAAGAACGCGCAATCCGGTCATGTCCCGGGTGGGGACCTGCATCCGGGAGGCACAGGACATCCTGGCCGGGGGCGGGACAGACTGCCTTCTGGAGTGGAACAAAGGCAATCATTTCAGGGAGCCGGACCTTCGGACGGCCAGGGCTTTTGCCTGGCTGATGAAGCGGGAGCGGGAAAAGAAGCCGGCCCCTGAAAAAATATCCGCTGGCGCGGCACAGACTCCCTGCCCCCGGGAGGATGCGGACGGGAAGACCCTGCGCTATTATGAAGAGCACGCGGAGGAGTTCGCGGCCAATACCCTCCATGCGGACATGGAAGAGCTCCGGTCCCGCTTCCTCGACTGCCTTCCCGCGGGTGGCCGGATCCTGGACTTCGGCTGCGGCACCGGCCGGGATACCAGGGCCTTCCTGGACCTGGGCTATGAAGCGGACGCGTTCGACGGGTCCGCCGCCCTCTGCCGGATGGCGTCGGACCTCACCGGCATATCCGTGAAATGCCTGGACTTCCGCGACTACACCGCGCGGGATGGGGACCGCTATGATGGGATCTGGGCCTGCGCCTCCCTCCTCCACCTGACAAAGCGGGAGCTGAGCCCTGTCATGCGGGAGCTGGGAAAGGCCCTGCGCCCGGGAGGCGTCCTCTATGTCTCCTTCAAATACGGAGACTTCGAGGGAGACCGCCGCGGCAGATACTTTACGGACTTTACCCCGGAAGGCTTCCGCGACTACCTGAAGGGCCTCCCCGAATACCGGATCGCGCAGCTTTGGGTGACCGGCGATGTCAGACCCGGAAGAGGGGAGGAGAGATGGCTCAATGTGATATTGGAGAAGGCGTGAGCCGGGGACGGACGGGTCAAAGGGGGCGTATCCCCCGACGGAAGTCACGGATATTTCTCGATGAAGAATAAAACAGGCCTGCCGCGTCTTGCGCGGCAGGCCTGCCTGCTGTAAAGGGGTAGTACAGTTGTTATTGATGATGGATCCTCAGATGCTGTCTACGTTCTCAGCGGTCACAGGGACGAAGGGGAAGTAGAGCATGTAGGGGTTCTCGTCGGAGGGCTCGCAGCCAGTGTCCTCGGCGATGGGGCTGCCGTCCAGCATGTTGATGGCTGCCTCGACGGAGCCTTCGGCCTGGCCCTTCGCGCTCTGGAAGACGGTCATGGCCATCTGGCCGCTGCGGATCGCCTCTTTTCCGGCCTCTGTCGCGTCGATGCCGACGACGGGCACGGAACCTGCCTGGATCCCTGCGTCATCCATGGCCAGAAGGGCGCCGATCGCCATGGCGTCGTTGTTGGAGATGACACAGTCAAAGTCCAGTCCCGGCAGGACGACGTCCATCTCGGACTTGGCAGTGTTGCGGTCGAAATCAGCCTCGACGACAGCTGCGGGCTTCACATTGAGGCCTGCTTCCTCCATGGCGTCGATGACGCCCTCGGAGCGCAGGGTCGTGTGGACCAGACCGTCGGTCCCTTTGAGCAGGACATAGGAGACGTCCTTCTTTCCTTCCTTTTTGAAATAGTCGGCGAGGAATTCACCCTGGTATTTTCCGGAGGTGTGCTCGTCCGATGCGACAGACGCCGCGTTATCTCCGAGCAGGCTCAGCTCACTGGGCTCGCGGTTGACAAAGACGACCTTCATGTCGCCGGCTGCCTCGATGCAGGCCCGGGCCTCCTCGGAGGCATTGAGGTTGATCAGGACCGCGTCCTTGCCCTTGCTCTTGGCTGCCTCTACGCAGTCGATCATCTTCAGGGCATCATTTCCGGCATAGAAGACTTCCATATCGACGCCTTTTTCTTTGGCGGCCTTTACGACCTCATCCTCCAGAAGGCCCAGATATTCGTCGCGGGTCGTGACCACATAGGCCATTTTGTAGGGGCCCTCGGCGCTCTTTGCGGAGGCGGCCGCGCCTGCGTCCGCCGAGTTTCCGCATCCGGTGAGCAGCGTCATCATTGCTGCCGCCCCGAGCAGACCGGACATCATTGCCTTACCCAAATTGATTTTTCTCATTCTGATCTCCTCCTTTGTACCGGATCGCGAAAACTTTCGTCGCGGATCCTTTTGTAAAAACTTTTTTTGTAAAATAACCTTCTGATACAGATCGGCCTGGGCGGCTCCGCCTGTTTTCCGGCGGGCTGTATCAGGTCTTTCGTTTTGTTCTGAGGTCATTATAGGGGAGACCGGATCATTCTTTTAGAGGGCTTTCTGACAGAAAATATCTCTATCAGGACATTATCAGGGACGCGGGAAGAGGCAGAAAGAGAAGAGATTGAGGGAAGATCCGCAAAAAAGAGGGGGAGTATTATAAGAAAAAAGACAGATTATAGAGACATCTGGACAGTGAGGCGGGGAGCGTGAGTCAAAGGGGACGTAACAGACTGACTCACGACCCGCCCGGCTCTCACCTCACCTGTGTGTGACCAGATACCACTTGGCAAAGGCGGTGCCGATGATGATGACGTAGCCGATGATGCTCCAGACATCGGGGAATTCCCCGAAGAGGAGGATCCCGAAGAGGGCGGCGTAGATAACCTGTGAGTAGTCAAAGACCGAGATGTCGCGGGCGGGCGCGTGCTGGTAGGCCGCCGTGACGGAGAGCTGGCCGCCTGCCGCGCAGCAGCCGGCCATGAGCAGGCAGAGGGTCTGCCTGAGGTCCATGGGGTGGAAATTGAGCAGGAGGTTGGGCAGAAGAACCAGGGTGGAGAAGGCTGAAAAAAATGCCACGACAACCGGCCCCTTTACACCCTGCAGGCCCAGCCTGCGCACAAAGGTATAGGCAGTTCCGGCCGTGAAGCCGCCCAGAATGCCGACCAGGGCGGGCGCCGACGCGATCCCGGCCGAGGGCTTGGCAACAAAGGCGGCGCCGATGAAGGCCAGAAGGACGCTCAGCCATTCAATCCGGTTGGGCTTTTCTCCTAATATAAAAATTGACATCAGGATGGCAAAAAAGGGCGACAGCTTGTTGAGCATGTTGGCGTCGGCGATCCCCAGATTGTCCACGGCCCAGAAATTGGCCAGGATTCCCGCCGTCCCGAAGATGCTGCGCATAAGCAGGGGGACCAGGCTCTTCCCGGGAATGGTGACAGGCTCCCGGGACCGGAGCAGGAGGATCGCGGCGACGACGGCCGCCACGATATTTCTGAAAAAGGCCTTCTGCATGGTCGGCACGTCTCCGGCCAGCCGCACAAAGATCGACATCATGGAAAAGAACAGGGCGGCGAGCAGGATGAAGAAGATTCCCTTTCTCTTGTCATCTGTTCCTGCCTGTGTATTATCTGTTCTGTTTACTCTGGTTTTATTCATGGTCGTGTGCCCCTGTCCTGTTGGCCCTGGCTTTATTCATGGCCGTGTGCCCCTGCCGTGTTCACGGTTATGCATGGTCTCTGCATCTATGTATATGTTTTTCAGTTATACATGTGTTTTCAGTTATGTATGTGTTTTACAGCCAGGTATGTATTTGCCTGCATCATCATAGCACAAAGACTGCGGAGAAATCGTTCTGGAATGTGAACAGATCGTAATATCGATAAATATTATGTACGAAACCGGTCGCGGCTGCATCTGTCCGCGGGACCGGGAGCTATGGCCCCGGGGCCGGTGGTCTGCTGAGAAATGTCTTGACAAGCAAGGGGGAACCGCTATAATTCTTCTGTTGAGAAAATGAGAATCATTTTCAAAACTGTCTTGGGAACGGAGGATTTATGTCTGCAAAAAGCGGAATGCATTACAGAACAAAAAACAGAGACGCGCTGGTGTCCTACCTGCAGAGCAGGGTGGGGGAGCACGTGACGGTCAATGAGATCCATGACCACTTCCGCAGCGCGGGGAGCACCATGGGACTCGCGACCATTTACCGGCAGCTGGAGCAACTGGTGGCGGACGGCCGGATGCGCAAATATACGGTGGACAGCGGCAGTGCGGCCTGCTTTGAATATATCGGAGCAGAGCAGGGGCATGCCAGGTTCATCCACTGCAAATGTGAGAAGTGCGGAAAGCTCCTCCACATTGACAGGAGTGAGATCGAGGATATGGCCCGCCTGCTGGAGGAACGCTGCGGATTCCGCATGGACAACGTACAGACGGTCCTCTACGGGGTCTGCGGAGACTGCCGCGAGGATTCGCGGGCGTAAAGATTGAGATGAAAAATGAGATTTAAGAAAAGAAAAAAGAGAGGGCCCGTCCTTCTGCTGGCGGCGGTCCTTCTGGCGTCAGTCCTGTCCGGCTGCGCAGCCTCCCGGGACCGGGCCGGATCAGGGGCCCCAGACAAGGGAACGCGCCTGCAGGTCGTGACGACCATCTTTCCCCAATATGATTTTGCCAGGTATATAGGAGGAGATCGCGCGGATGTCCATATGCTGCTCAAGCCGGGGGAGGAGATCCACTCCTATGAGCCCACCCCCCAGGATATCAGGCTGATCCAGAACAGTGACCTCTTTATCTATGTGGGCGGGGAAAATGACGTCTGGGTGGACAATATCCTGAAATCGGTCGGAGAGGACGGGCCCCGGGCCGTCCGCCTCCTGGACCTGGCGGGCAAAACCTATGCCGAGCAGGACCTGGAGGGCATGATGCCCGAGAGGGGCGGCCATGAGCACAGCCACGAAGACCATGATGCCCACGCGGAGACTGAGGCCGAAACCGCGCATGAAGCTGAGGCCGAAGAGGACCACGCCCACGCGGAGGACGCGGCCGAAGAGGACCACAGCCACCATGCCGGGGGCCGCTCCCACGCGGACGAGCCGGACGAACATGTCTGGACCTCGCCGGAAAACTGCGTGACCCTGATCGCGGAGCTGACAGACATCTTCTGCGAAACGGACCCTGAGAACGCGGCCGTCTACCGCGCCAACGGAGATGATTACCGCAGGAAATTTGAGGACCTGGACCGGCAGTACCTGGAGATGGCGGCGAGAGCCGGGAGAAAGACCATCCTCTTCGGGGACCGCTTCCCCTTCCGCTATCTGGCGGAGGAGCTGGGCCTGACCTGCTATGCGGCCTTTTCCGGCTGCTCCTCGGACTCGGAGCCCAACGCGGCCACGATCGCCTTTCTGATCAACAAGGCGGCGGAGGAGGAACTCCCGGTCGTCTTTAAGATCGAATTTTCCAATGGAAATATCGCGGAGGCCATCTGCGAGGCCGCGCAGGTCAGGGCAGACCGCCGGGCCGCGCGGACCCAGTCCGGGGAGAAGCCCCCGCGGATGCAGGTCCTGCAGCTGCACTCCTGCCACAATGTGACCAGGGACGAATTTGAGTCGGGCCAGACCTGTCTCTCCCTGATGAAAAAGAATCTGAAGGCCTTGGAGACCGCCCTGGGAGCGAGGCAGTGATCTCCCCCGGGTGCACGGAAACGGAATATATCTGCGGGTAAAACCCGGAAATGATGATATCTGCGGGCGAAACGCGGAAGCGGTGACGGATCCGAAAGAGCGGCAGGGAAGCTGCCTCGGAGACCGGACCCTGCATGTATGGTGAAATAAATGAGCTTATTAAAATGTGAACATCTGTCCTTTGCCTATGACGGCATCACAGTGGTCAGCGACCTGAATTTTCAGGTCAACGAGGGGGATTACCTCTGCATCATAGGGGAGAACGGCGCAGGCAAGAGCACCCTGATCAAGGGACTCCTCCGCCTCAAGCGCCCCTCCGGCGGGAAGGTGGAGATGGGCGAGGGGCTGCGGGCCAGCGAGATTGGCTACCTGCCCCAGCAGACCCAGATCCAGAAGGACTTTCCGGCCAGCGTGCGCGAGGTCGTCCTGTCCGGCTGTCTGAACAGGATGGGGCTGCGGCCCTTTTATTCCCGCGCGGAAAAGGAACGGGCCAGCGAAAATATGGAGGCCCTGGAGATCACGGACCTCCAGGACCAGTGCTACCGCGACCTGTCCGGCGGCCAGCAGCAGAGAGTCCTTCTGGCCCGCGCCCTCTGCGCCGCCCAGAAGATGATCCTCCTGGATGAGCCTGTGGCGGGCCTGGACCCGGTCGCGACCCGGGGCCTCTACGCCCAGATCGCCCACATCAACCAGGAAAAGGGGATCACGGTCATCATGGTCTCCCACGACATCGATGTCTCCCTGAAAAATGCCACCCATGTCCTCCACCTGGGGCAGGAGGGCCAGCTCTTTTTCGGGACCCGGGACGAGTACCGGCACAGCGCCGTCTATCACGATTTCCTGGGCGACAGGGCCGTGCCCATGTGGAAGCACCGCTTCCCCGACCGGACCGGAAAGCCTGCGCCCAGAGAGGCGGCAGAGCCCACGGAGACCGAGAGCAGGGTCAAGGTGAGCACCGGGAAAAAGCTGAGACCCGCGGCGCGGGGCCTGGATCCTGTACAGAAGAAGACGCCTGCCAGCACTTCTGCCGAAGAGAAATAACACGAGGCCCGGACGGTCCATGCGGACAGCCGGAAGCCCGAGGCTTACGGCGCTCCTGCCCGGAGCAGATCATACATGGCCCTGCCGGCAGCCCGGCTCCGGACATTTTAAAAAAGCTATCATACGCAGCCTGCAGATGAAAGAAGAGGAAAGTAAATTGTTTCAATTGATCCTGGAGATGTTTTCCTATCCCTTTATGGTCAGGGCCCTGCTGGTCGGCTCCCTGATCGCCCTGTGCGCCGCGGTCCTGGGGGTCACCCTGGTCCTCAAGCGCTATTCCATGATCGGCGACGGCCTGTCCCATGTGGGCTTTGGCGCCCTGGCCATCGCTTCCGCCATGAATGCCGCGCCCCTGGTCGTCGCGATCCCCGTGGTCGTGGCGGCGGCCTTTTTCCTCCTGCGGCTGCGGGAGACCAGCCATGTCAAGGGGGACTCGGCCATCGCCCTGATCTCCACCGGGGCCCTGGCTGTCGGCGTCACGGTCGTCTCGATGACGACCGGCATGAACACGGACGTCTACAATTACCTCTTTGGCAGCATCCTGAGCATGTCGGGGAGCGATGTCTGGATCACGGCCGTCGTCTCCGTGACTGTCCTGGCCCTCTTTGTCTTTTTCTACCACAGGATCTTCGCGGTGACCTTCGACGAGAACTTCACGCAGGCCACCGGCATCCCGGCCGGGACCTACAATTCCCTGATCGCCCTGCTGACGGCCCTGGTGATCGTGATCGGCATGCGGATGATGGGGTCCCTTCTGATTTCCAGTCTGGTCGTTTTTCCGGCCATGACCTCTATGCGCCTGTGCCGGACCTTCCGCTCTGTCATGATCAGCGCCGCCGCGGTCTCCGTCGTCTGCCTGGTCCTGGGACTGATCATTTCCTATCTCTACGCGACTCCCACGGGAGCCAGCATCGTCATCTGCAATATGGCGGCCTTTTTTATCTATGCCTTTATAGCAAAGATCAGACGGCTTGACTGACTGTCGCGTATTATGATCTGAGATTAAATGATATTTCGAAATTTCAGGACGTGACGCTGCAGGTCTGCATCCTTTGCGGGGGGACTATAACCGTTTGGCCAGGATGCCGGGCCCGGCAGTCCCGGTATGATTGCTTTTCTCTTTACAACTTCTTATAATGGATTTCGAATGATTCCATTAATCCGGGCCCTGAGCCCTGAGAGGTGCAAAGCCTTCGCGCAGGGCGCTTCGATAAAAGAGGTGGGTATGAAAAAAAACTCGGAAGGTGCACTGTCGATCCTGGTCGGGATCCTGATCCTGCTGGCCGGCGCGGCTGCGGTTTTCTACGCGGCCTACAAGGTCAGCTACGTGTCGGTCGACTACGGGATCCACGTCAATATCGCAAAGGAGCTGGACTGGTCCGACCCGGTCAGGATGCTGAAGGAGCACCCGGAGCCGGTCTGGCACCTGCTGGTGCGGGCGGCCATGATGGCGGGCGGCTTTGGCGCGGAGCGCGCCGCGGGCCTGGTGTCCGGCGGTCTGTGCGCCCTGACCTTTCTGCTGGCGGCCCATTTTCTCTATCACATGCCCGCCGGGACGAGGGGAGGCGCGGGGCTGTCCATGCCCGGAGCGGCTTTTTTCGCTCTGGTCCTGAGCCTGGTCAGCGCTCTCTATGTCCCCTGGTTCAATGACAAGCCCTATCTGGGGCAGGGGTCGCCCAACCCCTGGCACAATCCGACCACGATCATGGTGCGTCCCATCGGCCTTCTGATCTTTATGCTGGTCATGGGCGAGTGCATGCGCGTGTCGCGGGCCGGCTTCCGCAGGGGCCAGGGCCTGAGGCTCTGGAAGGGGGTCCTGATCGCGGTCCTGCTGGTCCTGTCAAACCTGTCCAAGCCCAGCTTTGTGCAGGTCTTCTATCCGGCGATCTTCCTGCTCATGGTCCTGTGGCTCTTTGTATACCGATTCCGGAATTTCGGCTTCGCCCTGCAGCTGCTCGTCTGCTGCCTGCCCTCTGTGGCCCTCATGGGTCTGCAGTTCATGGCAGCCTTTTACGGCAGCAGCAACAGCGACTCGGCGGGTGTCATGATCGCTCCCTTCAAGGTGGCGGGCCTCTATACGGACAACATCGCCGTCTCGACCCTCCTGGTCCTGGCCTTTCCCCTGGTCATGCTCCTGTGCAGCGTGATCCGCCGGACCTTTGACTGGACGGCGACCTTTGCCTGGATCATGCTCCTGGTCGGCATGGCCGAAAAGTTCCTGCTGGCGGAGGGGGGCTCCCGCATGTCCCACGGCAATTTCAGCTGGGGCTACACCCTGGCCTTGTATTTTGTCTGGTTTATCGCAGTCCGCGATTTCGCCCTCTGGGGAAGCGCCATGCGCGCCGAGCCGGGGACCGGAGCCCGGAAGGTCCTGCCGGCCCTGGTATTCTGCTTCAGCGGGATCCTGCTCATGCTCCACCTCTTCTCGGGGCTCTATTACCTCTACTACCTGATCGTGCTGGGCCACGGGATCTGACCTGCGCCGGCCTGCGGCTGGATTGCCGGAAGATCGGATCTGTGCTGACATGCCGGAAAATCAGAAAAGGCCTGCCGGGCCGCTTAACGACTTGACAGGGATACATGAGGCTGATACAATTCAATTTCACACGATATAACCTGCGGATCAGATTCCGCAGACGTTACAGGTTCACGCCCCCTCGAAGGGCGTGAACCTGTAACACTGCGCGCGTTGATAACAAAGCTTCGCATTGTCAATACGCTTTGCTGTGCACAACACACTTGCTTCACAAGTGTGTTCGCGCCGTTGAACTCGGGTTTTTGCGCTGAGAATCGCGCAAAAACGCCTCGAGTTTCAGGTGGATCTGAATTGTAGCCCGCAGACCAGTGAAGACACATTGTTTACATCTTTTTATAAAACCAATTTACAGAACCTGTTTTAAGGAGGAATCGTCATGGAAAACGCAACGGCCGTCAAGGAACCCATCACCGGTGATATGCTCATCGCAGCCATCATCAGCAAATATCCCGACGCCCAGTTCCTGCTGATGAACTGCGGCATGGGCTGTGTCAGCTGCCCCGCCTCTCAGATGGAGTCCCTGACCGAGGCCTGCATGGTGCACGGCCTGGACGCCGAAGAGGTGGCCAGATATCTCAACGTCGAGCTGGGTCTGGTCGAGGCCTGAGGAAAAGGCTGACCTGCTCTGACTGCGAAGCCGGCCCTGAGCCGGAATGATCCGGAAACGGGAGATGCCCACCCGGGAGGTTCTCAGGAAGAGCCGGCGCATGCCCGCGGCTTCAGCCGCGGGAGGCTTCACAGGATCAAAAGAGATTCCCTGTCTGCAGAGGACAGGGGATCTTTTTTTGTGGAAGAGGCTGCTGCCCCTGCGAGCGGAAACTGCGCGTTCTAAAATGTGAAATTATTCACACTGTTAGTTTTTGACAAAAGAGGCAGGTATATAGTTGCTATTTTGTGGGAAAATTGCTAGAATAAGGAATGATTCAAATCAATATTTCCGTTGTGTCTTCAGACAAAGAAAGGAAAGCTATGGATTACTTACAGATTGAAAAAGTTATCGGACGTGAAATCATCGACTCCCGCGGCAACCCTACCGTAGAGGCCGAGGTCTACCTCGCAGACGGCTCCATCGGCAGAGGCGCAGCCCCCAGCGGCGCATCCACAGGTGAGTTCGAGGCGCTTGAGCTTCGCGACGGCGACAAGTCCAAATTCGGCGGCAAGGGCGTTTCCAAGGCTGTCGCAAACATCAATGAGAAGATCTGCCCCGCTCTGATCGGCATCGATGCTTCTGACATCTATGCAGTCGACAAGGCCATGATCGAACTCGATGGCACCAAGGACAAGTCCAATCTCGGCGCAAACGCAATTCTGGCGGTTTCGATCGCTGCCTCCAAGGCTGCGGCTGCTGCTCTGGATATTCCGCTGTACCGTTTCTTCGGTGGTCTGCAGGCCAACAAGCTTCCTGTTCCCATGATGAACATCCTCAACGGCGGCGCTCATGCTGACAGCTCTGTTGACACCCAGGAGTTCATGATCATGCCCGTCGGCGCATGCTGCTTCAAAGAGGGCCTTCGCCAGTGCACAGAGGTCTTCCACGCTCTGCAGAAGATCCTCAAGGCCGCAGGCGATGTCACCGCAGTCGGCGATGAGGGCGGCTTCGCTCCCAACAAGCCCGAAGGCGACGAGGGCGCGATCGACCTGATCATCGAGGCCATCAAGGCTGCAGGCTATGAGCCCGGCAAGGACTTCGTCCTGGCTATGGACGCTGCCGCTTCCGAGTGGAAGAGCCCCAAGGGCAAGGGCTTCTATCATCAGCCCAAGTCCGGCAAGGACTTCACCAGCGATGAGCTGATCGCTCACTGGGCAAGCCTGATCGAGAAGTATCCCATCTACTCCATCGAAGATGGTCTGGATGAGGAAGACTGGGAAGGCTGGGTCAAGATGACCAAGGAGCTGGGCGGCAAGGTCCAGCTGGTCGGCGATGACCTCTTCGTCACCAATACTGAGAGACTGAAAAAGGGTATCGAGCTCGGCGCAGGCAACTCCATCCTCATCAAGCTCAACCAGATCGGCTCCGTTTCCGAGACCCTTGAGGCCATCAAGATGGCTCACAAGGCCGGCATGACCGCTGTTACCTCCCACCGCTCCGGTGAGACCGAGGACACCACCATCGCTGATCTCGCAGTCGCTCTGAACACCTGCCAGATCAAGACCGGCGCTCCTTCCAGGTCCGAGCGTGTCGCCAAGTACAACCAGCTCCTCCGCATCGAGGAGGCTCTGGGCGACAGCGCCGTATATCCGGGCTTCGCGGCTTTCAACCACACCAAATAAGAAGGACTGATCCGGACAGTTCCGGGCGATCCTGACAAAAAGACACAAAAAGGCCTCCCGCCGTGCGCAGTGCATGGCGGGAGGTTTTTTTCGTGAAAGCTGTATTTTTCGTGAAAGCTGTTTTTCTCGTGAAAGCTGTATTTTTCAGGGACTGCCGGGTTCGGGCCCGCGGTCACAAAAATGACTTCGCAAAGGAAGCTGCCACGGCGCAGTCCTTCTCGTTGGGCTTTCCCTTGTGGAGGGGGCCGAAGGAGCCCCTGCAGTAGAATTCCTCCCGGGCCTGGGGGATGCCCTTGGCCTTGAGGAGCTTGCCGACCTGCTTATAGGTGGAGTTGACGAGGGCCGCCGTCGAAAGATATTTATCGGATTTCTGTATAATAATTATCGCAACCTCCTGTATTTAGTTTTACTGCCAGCCTGCGGCCCGTGTCAAGCACCGGCGATGCTCCGCAGTACGAAAGTGCGCTGACAGGTTCTGTACACGCCCCGGGAGGGCGTGAACTGTAAAACCTGATCCCGGTCCTCACAGGGGCAGAAATGTTGGGCAAAAGCGAACGTTAGCCTAAATGAACAAAATATTCCGAAATAACACAATAATATTGTGATATTTTTACAATGTTTGTTATAATGGTAATACCTGTTCGCGCCGAAAACAGCCATCCCGCAAGATCCCGGTCCAAATACCCTTTGAAGCGGAGGGGGCGTCCCCGCACCCGGATGCTGTGTGAAGCGGAGCAGCTGCTGATATTATGCACAGATACACATGGCTGCTATTCACAGGGCCAAAATCGCGCAGGACGCAAGAGCAGGTCTTGGATCTGCGCAATGAAGCTTCAGAAAAAGGAGGATCAGATCAATGGCAGTGAATAAGAGAAAAGTGGCAATAGTCGGATGCGGTCGGTCCGGTTCGGCCGTGAGCTTTGCTCTGATGCAGAGCGGATTGTTTTCGGAGATGGTGCTCATCGATTCGCTGGCCGGCAAAGCGGAACGCGTCGCGCTGGATCTTGCCTACGGGATCTCTTTTACAAAGCCCATGCAGATCTATGCGGGCGGCTATGATGACCTCGCCGATGCCGGCATTGTCATCCTCGCTGCCGGTGAGCCCCGTCTGAAGGGGGACAGCCGTCTGGAATATATCCGGAAAAATGTGAATGTCTTTGAATCCATCATACCGGAGATCGCCAGGCGCAATACCGAGGCTGTCTTTGTGGTCGTCACCAACCCGGTCGATATCCTGACCTACTGCGCGCTCAAGTTCATCGAAATCCCCGAGAGCCGGATCCTGGGGATCGGGACGATCCTGGATACGGCCAGGGTCAAATATCTCCTGGGCAGAAAGCTCAGCGTCGATGCCCGCAATGTCCACGCCTTCGTCGTCGGCGAGCACGGCCGGTCCGAGATGCCGATCTGGTCCAGCGCCAGGGTCTCCGGCGTGCCCCTCCGCGATTTCTTTGAGATGCGCGGTTACCGGGAGCCGGACGCGTTTCTGAAGGAGATCATCAAGGAGGTACGGAAGGATGCCGGCGACCTCAGCTACAGAAGGGATGACACCTTCTACGGAGTCGCCATGGCGGCCCGCCGGGTCTGCGAGGCCGTCGTCAGGGATGAGAAGGCGGTCCTGTCCGTCTCCTCCCTCATGTACGGGGCCTTCGATATCGACG
>CAMNFJ010000052.1:0-16519 GCA_946536955.1 uncultured Lachnospiraceae bacterium | reverse complement strand
CGGCCTCCTTGATGATGCCGTCAAAGATCTTGCCGCGGTGGCTCATCTCCATGACGGACATGCCGCTTCCCTTATAATCAAGCATCTCGTCGGCCGCCTCGCGGAGGACTTCCTCCGGAAGAACGGCGGGACCAGCGGAGAAGTTGTAGACTCTTTTCATTGTGGGGTGTACCTCCTTATAGCTTTCAGTTCACTCAACCATATCACTCTCGTCAAATGCCTCCTCGATGGATGCTCCGGGGGAGACCATAGGGAAGACCTTGTCATCCTCTTCGATCACGCAGTTGACCAGGATGGGTTCTTTGGAAGCCAGGGCCTCCCTGAGGGCGGGCTCGAGCTCCTCGATGGTCGTGACATTGATGGACCTGCAGCCCAGGCCCTCCGCCACCTTGCAGTAGTCGACCTTGTCCTTGATGACGGTGGCGCTGTAGCGGGCACCGTAGTAGAGGGTCTGCCACTGGCGGACCATGCCCAGGACCCGGTTGTCAATGACGATCTCGATGATGGGGATATCGTAGCGGCTGGCTGTGGCCAGCTCGTTCATGTTCATGCGGAAACACCCGTCGCCGCCGATATTAATGACGGTCCGGTGAGGGAAGGCAATCTTGGCTCCGATCGCGGCGCCGATGCCGTAGCCCATGGTCCCCAGTCCGCCGGAGGAAAGCAGGGTCCGCGGCTTCGAGTAGGTGTAATACTGGGCCGCCCACATCTGGTGCTGGCCGACGTCGGTCGTCAGGATGGCATTGCCGCCGGTGAGCTCATCGAGCTTTTCGATGACCAGGGGGCAGGTCAGGCGGGTCCTGTTGTAGTTGAGGGGATAGGACTCGCAGAGCTGTCTGGTATAGCGGAGCCAGTCTGTGTGGGACTGCTTCGCAAGCCTGGCGTTGACCCTTCCCAGGATCTTTTTCAGATCGCCGATGACAGCGTAGTCGACCTTGATATTTTTATTGATCTCGGCGGGATCTATGTCGATATGGAGGATCTTTGCGCCGGCGGCAAAGGTTTTGGCGTTGCCGATGACGCGGTCGGAGAAGCGGGCGCCGAGGGCGATCAGCAGGTCGCACCGGCTCACGCCCAGGTTGGAGGCCTTGGTGCCGTGCATGCCGATCATGCCTGTGTAGCGGACATCGTGGCCGTCAAAGGCGCCCTTGCCCATGAGGGTGTCGCAGACGGGGGCATCGATCTTATCCACGAATTCCCTGAGCTCGTCCGATGCGCCGGAAATAACGGCGCCGCCGCCCACCATGACAAAGGGCTTTTTGGAGGCCTCGATCATGGAGACGACGTGATCGATCTCCTCGTCAGTCACGACGTGCTCGGGAACGGGCAGATAGCGGTCGGGAACGACCGGCTCGTAGTCGCAGACGGCTCCGGTCACGTCCTTGGGGACATCGACCAGAACGGGGCCCGGACGGCCTGTCCTGGCGATCGCGAAGGCATTGCGGATGGTCTGGGCCAGATCGTTGACATCCTTGACGATCCAGCTGTGCTTGGTGACAGGCATGGCGATACCGTTGATATCGACCTCCTGGAAGGAGTCCTTGCCCAGAAGGGGCAGGGTCACGTTGCAGGTGATAGCCACGATCGGGACACTGTCCATATAGGCGGTCGCGATGCCGGTCACGAGGTTGGTCGCGCCGGGGCCGCTGGTGGCCATGCAGACGCCGACCTTTCCCGTCGCCCTTGCATAGCCGTCCGCCGCGTGGGAGGCGCCCTGCTCGTGGGAGGTCAGATAGTGGTGGATCTTGTCGCGGTTTTTGTATAAAGCGTCATAAACGTTGAGAATCGCACCGCCGGGGTAGCCGAACACGGTGTCCACACCCTGTTCGAGCAGGCACTCGACGATGATATCCGCTCCTGTTAATTTCAAAATGTACTCCTTTCCCCGCCTGCTTTATTCCTGGTTCCGGCCGGGGCCGGCCGGTCAATCGTTTTTATTTATTCATGATCCCATGATCGGTCTTTCGGCCGAGATCCGGCAGGCTGGTCTTTTGAGCATCTGTCGTAAATCTTTTTGTATATCTGTCTGCCGCGGGCCCCGGGGAGATACCCGCAGCGCATGCACTTTCACGATTCAGTGTGACAGGGTGCCTGTCCCTCTGTCACACCTTGGTCCCTGTCAGCGGGGCAGCTCCAGGATGGCGCCGCGGTTGCCGCTGGTGACCAGGGAGGCATATCTGTGGAGGTAGCCGTCTGTCACGCGGGGCTCGCGGGGCTGCCATTTGGCGCGGCGGGCGGCGAGCTCTTCGTCGGAGACCTTCATCTCCAGCTTGTTGGCCGGGATATCGATGGAAATGATATCGCCTTCCTCGACCAGGGCAATGGGGCCGCCGACGGCCGCCTCGGGGGAGACATGGCCGATGGAGGCACCTCTGGAGGCGCCGGAGAAGCGTCCGTCTGTGATCAGGGCGACGGTGGAGTCAAGGCCCATGCCCGCGATGGCGGAGGTGGGGCTGAGCATCTCACGCATGCCGGGACCGCCCTTGGGACCCTCGTAGCGGATGATGACGACGTCGCCGGGCTTGATCTTTCCACCGGTGATCGCGGCGATGGCATCCTCCTCGCAGTCAAAGACGCGGGCGGGACCCTCGTGGACCATCATCTCGGGAAGGACGGCGCTGCGCTTGACAATGCCTGTATCGGGGGCCAGATTCCCCTTGAGGACCGCGATGCCGCCGTTGGGCATGTAGGGATTCTCGATCGGCCGGATGACCTCGGGATCTTTGTTGAAACAGCCCTGGATATTTTCCCGCATGGTCTTTCCGGTGCAGGTGATCAGGTCCAGGTTCAGAAGGTCCTTCTTTGCCAGCTCGTTCATGACGGCATAGATGCCGCCCGCCTCGTTGAGATCTTCCATGTAGGTGGGGCCCGCGGGTGCCAGGTGGCAGAGGTTGGGGGTCCTGTCAGAGACCTCGTTGGCGATCTCCATATTGATCTCGACGCCTGCCTCATGGGCGATGGCGGGCAGGTGGAGCATGGTGTTGGTGGAGCAGCCCAGGGCCATGTCCATGGCCAGGGCATTCATAAAGGCCTTCTCGGTCATGATATCGCGGGGACGGATGTCCTTTTCCACAAGCTCCATGATCTTCATGCCGGCGTGCTTGGCCAGACGGATGCGGGCGGAGTATACGGCCGGAATGGTGCCGTTGCCCGGCAGGCCCATGCCGATGGCCTCGGTCAGGCAGTTCATGGAGTTGGCGGTATACATGCCGGAGCAGGAGCCGCAGGTGGGACAGACCTTTTCCTCGTATTCACAGAGTTTTTCCTCTGTCATGGTGCCGGCGGCGACGGAACCGACTGCCTCGAAGATGGAGGAGAGGCTCCGCTTTCTGCCATCGATGCGGCCGGCCAGCATGGGGCCGCCGGAGACAAAGATGGTGGGGATATTGACGCGGGCCGCTGCCATCAGAAGGCCGGGCACGTTCTTGTCGCAGTTGGGGATCATGACCAGGCCGTCGAAGCCGTGAGCCTTGGCCATGCACTCGGTGGAGTCCGCGATCAGGTCTCTGGTGACCAGGGAATACTTCATGCCGATGTGACCCATGGCGATACCGTCGCAGACAGCGATGGCCGGGAACATGACCGGCATGCCGCCCGCCATGGCGACACCCATCTTGACCGCCTGGGCGATCTTGTCCAGGTTCATGTGGCCGGGGACGATCTCGTTGTAGGAGCAGACGATACCGATCATGGGACGTCTCCTCTCCTCTTCCGTGTAGCCCAGGGCATTGAAAAGACTCCTGTGGGGAGCTGTTGAGACACCTTTTTTGACAGAATCACTCTTCATAAAACTACCTCGATTCTTATTTAGGACAGGGTCTGTTTACCGCAGGACCCGCCTGCAGTAATCAATTTTCTATTAAAATATACGGAAATCCGCAGTTTTACCAAAAAGGATCCGCGGCGCCGCCGGTCCGGCGGGCGGAGGCAGGAATTTCTCCGGTTTATTTCCGGAATGATCCGGAGATCAGATCCTCTCGCAGATGCGGTCGCCGAGCTCATCGCACTTCTGGGCCCTGCACTGAGCGGAGGCCTCTCCTCTGGGCATGAGGTCCACGCTGCGGTAGCCGTCCGCGATCGTGCGCTTGACGGCGTCCTCGATGGCCTGTGCCTCGTCCTGAAGCCCGAAGGTATAGCGCAGCATCATGGCCGCGGACAGGATCGTGGCGATCGGGTTGGCGATATTTTTGCCGGCGATGTCGGGGGCGCTGCCGTGGCTGGGCTCATAGAGGCCGAAGCTGGTCTCATTGAGGGAGGCGCTGGACAGCATGCCGATGGAACCGGTGATCATGCTGGCCTCATCGGAGAGGATGTCGCCGAACATGTTCTCGGTCACGATGACATCGAACTGCTCGGGCTCCAGGACCAGCTGCATGGCGCAGTTGTCGACATACATATTGGAGACCGTGACCTCCGGATAATCCTTCGCGACCTCCGCGACCACCTTTCTCCAGAGGCGGGAGGTATCCAGGACATTGGCCTTGTCGACGCTGCAGACCTTTTTGCCCCGCTTCATAGCGATGTCAAAGGCGGTCTTCGCGATGCGGCGGATCTCCTTCTCATCATACTTGAGGGTGTCGACAGCAGTCTCGACCCCGTCAATGACCTTTGTATAGCGGTCGCCGAAATAGAGGCCGCCCGTCAGCTCACGGACAATGACCAGGTCGAAGGTCCGCCCGCCGTCCCTGGCGGCCAGGGGGCAGGCATCCGCCAGTTCCCTGTAGAGATAGGCCGGCCTGAGATTGGCAAACAGGCCCAGAGACTTGCGGAGCTTCAAAAGACCTGCTTCGGGACGCAGCTCCGGGGCGAGCCTGTACCAGGGAGAGGTCGCGGCATCTCCGCCGATCGAGCCCATGAGGACGGCGTCACAGCTTCTGGCCGTCTCGATGGCTTCGTCCGTAAGCGGCACGCCGCAGGCATCGATCGAGCAGCCGCCCATCAGGATCTCCGTATAGGAAATAGAGTGGCCGAATTTGCCGCATACCTTTTCCAGTACCTTCTGCGCCTGGGCAACGATCTCGGGACCGATCCCGTCGCCTCTGATCACACCGATTTTCATTTCCATAAAGACTTCCTCGCTTTCCGGTGTATTTATTGACTCATCAGTCCACTGACGCTTTAAACAAGTAAAGTGCAGACATGCCACTCTTCCCGCATGCCTGCACATAATCACCTGTTCACCCGGGGAAAAACCTCCCGGTCAAAATAATGGTTCTGCAGTAATGATCCGCGCCCGGAGATTTTCAGCCTGATGCAGGTCACTGCATACACCATTATTCAGCCTTCTCTTCAGCGTCCTCGGGCTTCTCGATCTGAATGATCGCCCCGCGCTGCATGGGGATGCGGCAGTTTTTGTTGTAGCCGAACTCAACAATAACGGTATCCCCGTTGATATCGATACAAACGCCATAGAAACCGGAACTGGTCAGGACCGTGTCTCCGACAGCCAGTGTTGACAGCATGGCTGCCTTTTCCTTCTCCTGCTTTCTCTGGGGACGGATCAGGAAAAACCACATGGCGCCAAAGATCACGACCATGTAGATAATCGTCCCGAAACCAGCAAATCCGGTAGAACTCAGCATCATTCCACTCATGTTAAACTATCCTCCATTTAAACTTAAAGAGATTTAATGACATTTTTACGTCATTGCCCTATATCATACAACAAAGTTGATGGTATTTACAACTGGTTTTTTATTAGGACAGCTTTTAGCCTTCTCCCTCCTGCATTTCCTCGAGGGCCTTCTTTTTGAAGGCGGCAAAGGAGCCGCCGTCGATGGCATCGCGGATCTGCTCCATCAGGTGATTGTAATAATAGAGGTTGTGCATGACGCCCATGCGCAGGCCGAGGGCTTCCTGGGCCTTGTAGAGGTGGCGGAGGTAGGCCCTGGAGTAGCCGGCGCGGCAGACCGGGCATCCGCAGCCCTCCTCGATGGGTCTGTCATCCTCAGCATAGCGGGCGCTCTTGATATGGACTGTGCCCTTCCTCGTATAGAGATTGCCGTGTCTTCCGTTCCGGCTGGGATAGACGCAGTCAAAGAAGTCGATTCCCCTGTCCACAGCCTCCAGGATATTCTGCGGTGTCCCGACCCCCATCAGGTAGGCGGGCTTGTCCGTCGGCAGGTGGGGGACCGTGTGGTCCAGGACATCATACATCTGCTCATGGGTCTCTCCGACCGCGAGTCCGCCCACGGCGTAGCCGTCCAGGTCCATTTCGGAGATCCGGTCGGCGTGATCCATGCGGATATCGTTGTAGACGGCCCCCTGGTTGATGCCGAAGAGGAGCTGGCTGCGGTTGACAGTATCCTCCAGGCTGTTCAGACGCTGCATCTCCTTTTTGCAGCGCTCCAGCCAGCGGGTGGTCCTGTCCACAGACCTGGCGACGTAATCCCGGTCGGCCAGGGCGGGGGCACACTCGTCAAAGGCCATGGCGATCGTCGATCCCAGGTTGGACTGGATCTGCATGCTCTCCTCGGGCCCCATAAAGATCTTGTGGCCGTCGATGTGGGACCGGAAGGTCACGCCCTCCTCCTTGATGCTCCTGAGGTCGGAGAGGGAAAAGACCTGGAATCCTCCCGAATCTGTCAGGATGGGACGGTCCCAGCGCATAAAGTGATGGAGTCCCCCCATCCGTCTCACCAGCCCGTCGCCCGGGCGGACATGGAGGTGGTAGGTGTTGCAGAGCGCCACCTGGGTCCGTATGGACCTCAGATCATCGGCAGAAAGCCCGCCCTTGATGGCGCCGGCCGTGGCGACATTCATAAATACCGGGGTTTCTATGACGCCGTGCGCGGTCGTCATGCGGGCCCTCTTGGCATTTCCTTCTCGTTTTAAAACCTGATACATGTATGAGTCTCCCTGATCGCTCTTTCCGGCCATGCCGGAGCACATAAGTGCGCCATACACAGCATGCAGGAGGGATCCTGGCCGGGACCCCTCCTGCAGGGCTTGAAATGATCGAATCTATGATTGTTGAGCTGACCGGCCGGCCCGGATCAGACCTGGTCCGGCAGCAGCTTGTGGAAAATAATGCAGTTGGGTTTGTCGACGTGGATCTCCTTGGCGGACATGATGAGAGTCTTTTTCTTCATGTCGACCTTGAAGAAGGTCATGGTATCGGATTCGTGGTTGAGGCTGACCAGATGCTTGTCATCGGGGAAAAGAGCCGCGTCCTTGGGATACTCCCCGCTGATCGGCAGGCAGAGCACCTTGTGGAGGTACCCGTTGTCCGGGTCGATCTTGAAGATGACGACGGAATTGTCCCCGGCGTTGGAGCTGATCAGATATTTGAAGTCCGATGAAAAATTGAGAGCACTCGCGGCAGACCCGGTCGCGTGATAGTCATTGAGGGTCGGTACGGTCTGGATCTTCTCGAAATCAGGCTGGCCGTTGATCTCCTGGTAAAAATAGACGTCGATCAGGTTCTTGAGCTCATGGACGACATAGAGGTAATGGCCGTCATTGGAAAACTTCAGATGCCTGGGCGCCGACTCCATCTCGGAGTGGAGGATGGCGCACTGCTTGAGCCTGCCTGTGATGTGGTTGAAGGTGTAGACATTGACATGGTCCATGCCGAGGTCGGCCGCACAGAGATATTTGTTGTCACGGGTCATCTTGACACACTGGACATGGGGGCGGAAATTGCGCTCCGCGATACTGCCGAGTCCCTTGAGGAAAAGCTCGTCCGTGATATCTCCCACGCTCCCGTCCTCATTCAGGCGCAGGACTGTGATCTTGCCGTCGTGGTAGCTGCAGACGAAGAGGTAGCGGTCCGTATAGTCGGTGGAAAGGTGGGAGCCCCTCATGCCGTTGATCGACGCATGATTGAGCTTCTCCAGATGTCCCCCCTTGATGATTTTGAAGGACTCCACTCCGAAATCTGTGATCGAGTACAGATAGTGTCCGTTGTGGGAGATGGTGACATAGGAGGAGTTGGTGATGGAGATCTGGCTCTTTTCCGTCAGGGTACCTTTTTCTACATTGACGTCATAGACACGGATTCCGACCTTCTTGTTGCCGGACCTGGTATAGGAGGAAACATAGGCAACGAACTGATCGCCCGGTACATAGCCGTATCTGGAATAATCCAGTTCTTTTTCGACATAATCTGACATTTAGCACGTCCTTTCCGCAGCCATCCGGCCCTTTCAAAACAATCCGCGGCATCCGCTCCAGCAGGAAATGAAAGCAGGGGCGCCGCCGTCCTGCACCGCCGTCAAAAATGCGTACTCCGTCCGCATTTTTGACTCACAACTTTATACCTACTTTATCACAAATCTCCGCCAATTGGTATGACTGTTTTTTCCGATTGGCAATGCCCGTGTTTTCCCTGTTACATCCTGCGTTCACCAATAACAAAGCTTTGCTTTGTCGCAAAAACGCCTCGCGTTCGCAGCAGTCCGGACTTTTCCTTACCCCATAGTCTCCAGGTGGTCCTGCAGGTCAAAGTCGGGATCGGGATTGGCGCAGAAGATCGTCCCGTGATTGCGGCCCTGTACGACCTCGTGGATGACCTTCATGTGGCGGCTGTTGACGATCACCATGTCGCACCCGCTCTTGGTCGCGATGGCGGCTGCCTGGAGCTTGGTGCTCATGCCGCCCGTGCCGCTGGAGCTGCCGGTCGAATGCTTGGCCATCTTCATCAGATTCTCATCCAGAGCGGGAACATATTCGATGAATTTCGCTTCCGGGTTGACGCGGGGGTCATCGGTGTAGAGACCGTCCACATCCGACAGCAGGATCAGCAGGTCGGCATTCATCAGGGATGCGACCATGGCGGACAGGTTGTCGTTGTCTCCGACGGAATACTCATAGGTCGCGACAGAGTCATTTTCATTGACGATCGGGATCACGTCAAACTTGAGCAGCTCGTTGAAGGTATTGCACAGATTGTACTTGCTCAGGGGGTCCCCGATCGTGTTCTTGGTCATCAGGACCTGGGCGGAAATCTGGTTATAATCTGTAAAAAACCGCTGGTAGGTCATCATCAGACGGGCCTGTCCCACTGCGGCGCAGGCCTGTTTGACCGTGATCGGACTGTCCTCTGCCAGGTCATTGCCCGCATGGGTGCGGCGAATGACCTCGCGGCCGACAGCCGTGGCGCCGGAGCTGACCAGGATGACGTCCTTGCCCCGGTTCTTGAGATCGCTCAGCTCCCTGACCAGGACATCGATCTTGTGATAGTCCAGGCGGCCGGTCGAGGAGTGGAGCAGGGAGGAGGATCCGACCTTGACCACGATCCGCTTCCTGCTGCTGAGCTGTGCCCTGTAGTCCATATTCCGCCTGCTCATGCTGTCCGGATCCTGAAGGCTTCCATCCGCCTGCGCAGCCGGGGCCGCCCCGCTGTCATTATGATCAAAAAGTTTGTCCTGACTGGATTCCATACTCATTTCAAAGCCTCTCTTTCCGGAGAATTTCCTGACTCGTCTCCCGGTGCAAATCTTCTGGCGATCGCCTCGGCGATCCGCATCCCGTCCATGGCTGCCGACATGATCCCTCCTGCGTAGCCCGCCCCCTCTCCGCAGGGATAGAGGCCTGCGGCACCGGTCGATTCGAGGGTCTCTCCCCTCGTGATGCGTACCGGGGAGGAAGTCCGGCTCTCCACGCCGGCGACAATGGCGGAGGGCCCGTCAAAGCCCCTGATCTTACGGCCGAATTCATCCATGCCCTCTATGAAGTCGCGCGTGAGGTCAGCCGGCAGAAGCTCATGCAGGGGGGCCCTTCTGCAGAGACCCCTGGCCCAGGGGAAGGCCTCCGCCCCGGAACTTTCCGGCCGGGATCTGTCTGAAAAGGCCTCCGCGTCTTTTTCGTAAAGGCCGCGAAAACAGGCCCTGAGCTCCTCATAGGGCTGGACCGGTACCGCCCCCTGCCCCAGCAGGAAGGCTTTTTTCTCGAGATCGCGCTGAAAGCGCATGCCGGCCAGGACATCGCTGCTCCCGAACTCCTTCTCTCCGACCGTGACCACGATGGCGCTGTCCGCCCAGCCGCTGTCGCGTCCCTCATCGCTCATCCCGTTGACACACAGATACCCTTGCTCTGAGGAGGCATTGACGATATAGCCTCCAGGACACATGCAAAAGGAATAGACTCCCCTGCCGGACGAGGCGCGGGCGGTCAGCTTGTAGGGGGAGGCGGACAGGCCCAGCGCTGCCAGGTCCTCCGGATCACCGATGCCGTACTGGCTCTCATCGATCATGGCCTGGGGATGGGCGACGCGGAAGCCCACCGCGAACTGCTTCTGCTCCATGGGGATATCCTGGCCGCAGAGCGCTTCGACGGTATCGCGGGCGCTGTGGCCGATGGCGAGGACCAGGGTCTGTGCGGGCAGAAAGCTCCGGTTCTTTCCGGGATCGTCGGCGCTGTAGACATAGATGCCTTTGATCCTGCGAAGTCCTGCCCTGCCTTCGGGCTCCTCCCCTGCAGGATGGCTTCGAGCGCCTGACAGACCGGCTGTAACCGCAGGGCGGGAACTGCTGCCTCCGCCGGGAGAGCCCTCTTCAAAGGCCAGTCCCGCAAAGACAGTCCCGAAGCGGACCTCGCCGCCGGCCTCCTCGATCCGCCTGCGCAGATTGGGGATCACGGTCCTGAGGCGGTCCGTCCCGATATGGGGCTTGCTCTCATAGAGGATTTCCCCGGGCGCGCCGGCCTCCACAAAGATCCTGAGCACCTCCTCCGACCTGCCGGTCCGGTCATTGATCTGGGTGTTGAGCTTTCCGTCGGAAAAGGTCCCGGCGCCCCCCTCGCCAAACTGGACATTGGACAGGGGGTCCAGGCGGCCGGTCTCCCAGTATTTTTCGACATCCGCCGTCCGCTCCTCCATGCTCCGGCCGCGCTCGATCAGGAGCGGCTCATAGCCGTGCTCCGCCAGAAAAAGGGCGCAGAAAAGGCCTGCAGGCCCCGCTCCGACGACAACCGGCCTGTCACTCATGACCTCCCGGCCGCTATCGGGAAATCGGTAGATCCGGCCCGGGGCCAGGGTCACATTCTTGTTTTTCAGACGCCGGACCAGGATGGTCTCCTCCCTCTGCTTCATCCCCGTGTCCACATCCACCGTATAGACGTCTAAAAGCTCCGGCTTTTTGCGGGCATCCACCGAGTGGCGGACCAGGGAAAAGCGCAGGGGACGGCCTCCGGTCCTGAGTATTTTTCTTATTTTTTCCTCAAGAGCTCCCGCGGGGTGACCGCAGGGAATCCTGATCTGTGAGATTCTGATCATTTTATTCTTCATCGCGGGGTCCCCGGGACTTCAGTCCCGGGACCTGCGTCGCGGGATATACACGCGGAACACCCGACTTGTGAACGGGTCCTGAATGTGCTGTCATATATTTGCGTCAACAGATGGCTGAGTCCTTCAGAATTAAGACCCCCCATCAAAAACTTCCGGCTTTTTCTTCACCGGAACAAGCCGGGCTCCACTACTGCGCTGTCTGTTCAGCTGCGGGGCTTTCCGGCAGCTGATCCTGCCAGATAACCGCTTGTCATGGCCCACTGCAGATTGTAGCCCCCGCAGCGGCCGTCGACATCCAGGACCTCCCCGGCCAGGTAAAGGCCCGGGCGGTAAATGGATTCGAGATCGTCCGTGACCTCCTCCAGGGGGACCCCGCCGGAGGTCGTCTGCGCGTTATCAAAGGACCTGGTCCCGGTGATCCTCATTTCAAAGGACCGGAGTCTATGAAAAAGGGCGGTCAGGCCGCTGTCGTCCAGCCTCCTGGCCTTCATTTCGGCCTGCAGGCCCTCTGACGCCAGGACCAGATCGATGATCCTGCGGTGGACAAGGCCCAGAAAGAGGTCAGAAAGGACCTGGTCCCGGTCCTCCGAAAGCCGCCTCTCGATTTCCATGGAAAACATTTTTTCGGAAAATTCAGGGAGAAAATCAATGCGGGCAGTCAGGTTTTTCCCGGCCGCCAGATGCCTGGCCGCCATTCCGCTCAGCTGAAAGACAGGGATTCCGGAAATGCCGTAATCCGTCATCTGCAGCTCTCCCTCCTCGCGGGAGCCCGGAAGAGGACAGCCATCCTCTCCGACCAGCTCAAGGGCCGCGTGACAGCGCACGCCGGCAGACCTTTTGAGCCAGGGGCAGTCGCTTTCCAGCTGGGTCAGCGCAGGCAGCGGCGGGACCAGGTGATGGCTGAACCGGCCGGCCAGGTCATAGCCGTCGCCGCTGCAGCCAAAGGAAGGCCCGGCCAATCCCCCTGTACAGAGAATGACGGCATCGAAGTCAGAAAGGACCAAGGGCTCCTCCCTGAACCGGCTTTCCGTCCCGGGCTTTTTGGCCTTCTTTTTATTTTTCCCGCTCCGGCTCCCCATCTGAGCTTCACTCCCGGCGTCTGAAGGGTCCGGGACCCGGTGCCTGCAGAAAAGGCAAAAGCGCCCGGCTGCGGAGGGGCTGCCCGCGGGCTGATCCGGGGCGGGCTCCTCTTCTATCCTCTCAAGGCGGCAGTCGGTCATCAGATGAATATCCAGCTCCCGAAAGCACTTTTCGATCGCCCTTACGACCGTCTCGGCCTGGTCCGTCCGGGGATACACATAGCCCTCCCTGTCATGGACCGGGACACCCAGGTCCGCGAAAAAGCGGATCAGATCGGACTGGGAAAAGCGGCTGATCATTGCGAGGATCCTCCGCCTGCCCGGATCTCCGGAGGCGGTATGATAGCAGGCGGCATCCAGGGTCAGATTTGTGAGATTGCACCGCCCGTTGCCGGTCGCGTAGATCTTTTTTCCCGCCTTTTCATTTTTTTCGATCAGATATACAACAGCGCCGGCGCGCGCAGCCGCGATCGCGGCCATGCATCCTGAGGCCCCGCCGCCGATAACGGCGGCCCTTCGCTGTCTGTCTTTTCTATTTCCGCCTTTTTCCATTCCTTTTTCTGATTTTCTCATTTAAAATACGGCCCTTCGGACCGGATCCTTAACTCCTGTTTTTGTCCGCCCGGAACAGACACAGGCCCTGGCAGCTCCGCAAGAGGAGCTCCCAGGTCCAAAAGATGGATCCGCAGAGGTCCGTCTCCGGCTTTTTCGCAGAATATTACGCGTCCCTGCTGATCCCCAGCCCCTGCAGGATCTCCTCCTGCTTTAGCTCCATGCGGGACGCCTCCTCAGGCGTCATATGGTCATAGCCGCACAGGTGCAGCATGCTGTGAGCCACCAGAAAGGCAAATTCCCGGCGGGGACTGTGCCCGTACTCCTCCGCCTGCTCCCAGACTCTGGAGGCATTGATCACGATATCGCCCAGCTGCAGGATCCCGGTATCAGGATCCAGATAATCGGATTCCGCCTCTTCCACCGCCGAAAAATCCGACTCCTTTTCAAAAGGAACGGCGGGGAAGGAAAGGACATCCGTCGTCCTGTCGATGCCCCTGTATTCAAGATTCATGCGATGAACCTCCTCCTCGTCCGTGACAAGGAGAAAGACCTCCGCATCATAGGGACAGTCCTCGGACCTGAGCGCGGCATCGCAGACCTTTCGGGCCAGGTCTGCCGCGTCAAAAGCAAATTTTTTTCCATCGGGACCCTCGGTCAGGATCTCCGCTTCGAGTGTATAGTTCATTCAGGACCTTCCTGCTGTTCTAAAAAATGCTTCAGACTCCTTTCAGCCTGAAAGATCAAAATCATGCCCGGAGATTTTTTTGATCCGGACTTGTTTTTTGATCCGGACTCCCGCCGCCTGTCACTGCCGTCTGCGGCCCCTGTCACGGTCCGGATAGACATCCCGGCGGCTACGCCTGTATTCCCTGCGGTCTCCCTCCCCCGCGGCGGAGGAGGCGGTCTCCTGCCTCTGGCCGCTGCGGCGGGCAGCCGCAAGCTCGTAGTCCTCATAGGCCTTGACGATCTTCTGGACCAGAGGATGGCGGACGACATCGCGGGCATCCAGAGTGATAAAGCGGATCCCCTCCACATGCTTTAAGACCGTCATGGCCACATCCAGACCGGACCGGCGGTCGGGAGCCAGGTCCTTCTGGGAGGCATCGCCGGTGATCACGGCGTGAGAGCCAAAGCCGAAGCGGGTCAGGAACATCTTCATCTGCTCGGGCGTCGTGTTCTGGGCCTCATCCAGAATGATATAGGCATTGTCCAGGGTCCGTCCCCTCATATAGGCCAGGGGAGCGACCTCGATCAGGCCCTTTTCCATATTGGCCTGGAATTTCTCAGCGCCCATAATCTGATAGAGGGCATCGTAAAGAGGCCGCAGGTAAGGATCCACCTTGCTCTGCAGGTCGCCGGGCAGAAATCCCAGCTTCTCTCCCGCCTCGATCGCGGGCCTGGTCAGGATGATGCGCTCCACCTCCCCGTTCATAAAGGCCGTGATCGCCATGGCCATGGCCAGAAAGGTCTTGCCCGTGCCGGCGGGGCCGTTGGCAAAGACGATCAGATTGTCCCGGATCGCGTTGATATATCTCTGCTGGCCGACGGTCTTGGGCTTTACGGGCTTGCCGCTCACAGTGTGGCAGATGATATCCCCGTCCATTTTCTGCAGCATGCCTGGCTCCGCTTCATGCTTCATATCCAGGGCGTAGTCCACCTGCTGGGACGTGACAGCCGACCCGTGCTCCGAGAGCCCGGCCATGTCCTCCAGCAGAACGACCGCGGCGTTGACATTGTCCTCCTCTCCGATGACCTTCATCGAACCGTTGCGGGAGACGATGCTGACCTGCAGCTCGTTTTCGATCTTCCTGATATAGGAATCCTGCATGCCGAAAATATCTCTTTGGACCTCAGCGCTGAAATCCAGTTCTCTCTCCATATTCCTTATTCCTCCAATTGCGATAGCGGGCGGGCAGAAAGCCGCTTTTCCTATCATAGTCAATGAAGGGGCGGCATGCAAGCACAAAATGAGGGTTTGCGGGGGGAGGGACGAGCCTGGCATGCGCACATCCTTTGGCCATTGCTCCTCTTCGCACAGATGCACTAAGATGTGAATCGCTTGCCGGGAGGGCAATGTCCGAACTCGCATTTCGTTTTGAAGGAACGAAATGCTCAAACAGGCGGACAATAAATGCCCGGCTGTGAGAGCCGGGCATTTAGCCCTCCCGGCTTCACGATGTCCCATCAAGTGCATCTAAGTGCTCATCGCAAGCATGGCCGCCAGGATGTGCGCATGCTCAGTCTCTGATTGCGCCTCCCCCCGCAATGGGGGAGAATAAAAGGGCGGCCCTTCGGGCCGGATCGTCATTTCAGGGCAGAACTGTATGATACACAACCATGGCAAAAGGGCGATTTTCTTCACCGCGTGCTTTCCCTGTATTTGCGGGGAAGGCAGGAAACAGGGCCGAATGCGGATCCATCCTTTGGACATGATGTGATGAGCGCTGGAGCTTCCTGGCGAAGCGGATGCGGGAGGGCGGGTCAATTTCACGGCTCTCACAGCCGGGAAATTGTTGTCCGCACTGTTCGAGCAGACCGTGTCTTCAACACGGGATGCGAGTTCGGACATTGCCCGCCCGGAGCAGACGCAAGCCCTGGCAGCTCCGCGCGAAGAGCTTTCATGTCCAAAGGATGGATCCGCAGAGGCCCGTCCCGCATCCAGTAGGTCCCCATAAAGCGAAAAAACAGGTTTCCCGGAAACCGGGAAACCTGCTCTTGATCAGATTATATAGGCTGAGTAAGCTGGCACTTCACCTGACTTACTTGGAGAGGTATTCGTCGATGCCCTTTGCAGCGGCTTTACCTGCACCCATTGCGAGGATGACGGTGGCTGCGCCGGTGACGGCGTCGCCGCCTGCGAAGACGCCTTCCTTGGTGGTCTGGCCGTTGGCTTCGTCAGCGATGATGCACTTGCGGCGGTTGATGTCCAGGCCCTTGGTCGTGGAGGAGATCAGGGGGTTGGGGGAGGTGCCCAGGGACATGATGACGGCATCGCACTCGATGTCGAATTCGGATCCGGGGATCTCGACGGGTCTGCGGCGGCCGGATTCGTCGGGCTCGCCAAGCTCCATGCGGATGCAGGTGATCCCCTTGACCCAGCCGTTCTCGTCCGCGTGGATCTCGACGGGGTTGGTAAGGAGGTCAAAGATGATGCCTTCCTCTTTGGCGTGGAGGACTTCCTCGCGTCTTGCGGGCAGCTCCTCTTCGCTTCTGCGGTAGACGATGTGGGTCTCGGCGCCGAGGCGGAGGGCGGTCCTGGCCGCGTCCATGGCCACGTTGCCGCCGCCGACGATGACGGCCTTTTTGGCGCGCATAATGGGGGTCCTGGACTCGGTGTCGAAGGCCTTCATCAGGTTGCTCCTGGTCAGGTATTCGTTGGCGGAGAAGACGCCCATGGCCTGCTCGCCGGGGATGTGCATGAACTTGGGAAGGCCGGCGCCGGAGCCTACGAAGACGGCGTCGAAGCCCTCATCCTGCATGAGGGAGTCGATGGTGGTGGACTTGCCGATGATGACGTCGGTCTCGATCTTGACGCCGAGGGCCTTGACGTTCTCGATCTCCTTCTCGACGACCGCGTCCTTGGGAAGACGGAACTCGGGGATACCGTAGACCAGAACGCCGCCTGCCTTGTGCAGGGCCTCGAAGATGGTGACGTCAT
>CAMNFJ010000051.1:0-16929 GCA_946536955.1 uncultured Lachnospiraceae bacterium | reverse complement strand
TCAGCGGTTTGCGGGGCCGCTTCCCTCCTTGTACTCCTGCACAAAGTGGATGTATTCCCTGGTCGCCTCTTCGTCGGGCAGGATGGCAGTGTAGTTCATGTTGCCCATCTGGTCCCACATGAGCTCGGGCATGCGCTCGCAGGTGACGATGCGGCTGCCGTATTTTTCCATGATCTCCTCGTGGGAGTGGACATATTCGTACTCGTCGCGTCGGCCGGCATAGGCGCAGCACTGCTCGACTGCGGGCTCGGGGACCCGGCGCTCATCCCAGGTGACCATGTCCGCCCAGATCTGATAGACGTCCAGAGAGTGGGCATAGTCCATCATGTCGGGCGTATAGCCGCCGGCAGGGCGCATGTTGACCTCGAGGGCGACGAAGTCGCCGACCTCGCCCAGGCCGGGCTTTGCCTTGGTCAGGCAGAAAAATTCCATGTGGACGAAGCGGCCTTTGACATTGAAGGCCTTGACCGCGGCGCGGCCCATCTTCCGCAGGGACTCGGGCATATCGGCGGCCACGTAGTAGGCCAGGTCCAGCCGGTGGTTGACGATGTCCATAATGGAGGGCGGCCAGCTGGTCATGGATTCAAAGAGGGGTTCCCCCTTGGAATTGATGATGGCGTCGTAGGAGGCGATGTTGCCGGTGATGAACTCCTCCATCACATAGGGGTGGGGAGGCATGTTGTTGTAGAAATTCTCCAGGTCCGCGTCGTTTTCCAGCTTGTAGGTGTCGAGGGCGCCGACGCCGATCTCGGGCTTGACGATGACGGGATAGCCGGTCTGGGCGATGAATTCCTTCGCAGCCTCCAGACCCTTTTTGCCCTCCCTGACCTTGTGCTGGCGGGCGGTCGGGATACCGGCCTTCTCGTAATACTTTTTCATCTGGGCCTTGCTCTTGATCTTGCCGATCTCATCCGTCTTGATGCCGGTCGTGATATTGAAATCGGTGCGGAGCCTTGCGTCCTGCTCCAGCCAGTACTCGTTGTTGGACTCCAGCCAGTCGATCTTCCCGTATTTAAAGGAGAAAAAGGCGACAGCCCTGAAGACTCCGTCGTAGTCCTCCAGGGTGGGCAGCCAGTAGTATTCGGTCAGGGAGTCTTTGACATTCTGCGCCAGATTGTCATAGGGCGTGTCCCCGATGCCCAGCACATTGACGCCGTTTTTCTTGAGGCGGTCGCAGAAATTCCAGAAGGTCTGCGGAAACTGCGGCGAGATAAATACAAAGTTCATACTTCCTCCTTTTTCGAAGCGCTCTGCGCCTTATTTATTGGCGATGACGGATCCGTCCAGAACCTTGGGCAGGAAGTAGCGGATCTGCTTTTTCCACCAGTCCCAGTCGTGATTGACGTCGTAGCCCCAGAAATCGCACCAGGCCTTGATCCCCTTGGACTGGAAGATGCTGGCCATCAGAAGGAGGGTCCGGATGCCGTCCTCCTCCCAGGCGCCCTGGCCCACGCAGAAGATCAGGCTGCGCTGGTTGTAGATATTGATATAGTGGTGGTCGGCCGGCATATTCTGCAGAAAATGCACGGGTGAATTGTCGTACCAGCTGCTGTTCATCCAACCGCCTGTGAAGTAGGTGGCGTCATAGATGCCGGACATGGCGATGCATCCGTCAAAGAGGTCGGGACGCCGGAGGGCGACGATCCCGGCGTGGGTGGCTCCCAGACTGCAGCCGACCGCGACGGGGCGGCGGCCCGAGGAATTGCGGCTCTGAATAAAGGGAACAACCTCGTCGACGATATAGTGGTAATACTGTTCCTGGATATATCCGCGGTGGCCCTTGTCTCCGTAGAGGTCCGACCAGCTTTCCTTGTCGACCGTATCTACGGTAAATACCTGGATCTGCCCGCTCTCGATGAAGTCGGAGATCGTATCGATCATGCCGAAATCCTCAAAGTTTGTACACATGGAGTCCTGCGTCGGAAAGACGAGAATGGGAACACCGCCCTCACCGTGGATCAGGATATGCATATCCCGGTTCAGGCAGTTGCTGTAGTGAGTGACATAGTCTCTTTTCATTTGGTAGTTTTCCTTATCTGTTTTTTTTCTGGAAGCCGCGGCCGGATCTTCCGGCAGGAAAAAGGCGTTCCTCACGCGGATCCCGTGAAGCCGGGCAGTGCTTGTTCAGGCCTGCCGCGGCAAAAAAAGCACCCCGCAAGTCCTGTGACGCTGCAGGGGCAGGTGTCCGGTTTCAGGTTACAGTCTCTATCATAACAGACTGAGGCGAAAAAAGCTTATTAAATTAGTATGAAACAGCTTTCAGCACCCATGATATATTCACACAAAATCGTATAAAATTCAATACACAAAAGTAACGGAATGTATTCGGATAAATACGGTGCGGGAATCCCGGCGCAGGATGTCCTGAATACTGGACAGGTCTTTTCCCACGGTGTAAAATTTCTGGGTCAATGAGTTACGGGGACGGTTCTTGAGTCACGGGGACTCAAAACCGTCCCAAAACCACCTGATGTTCCTGACATCTTCCAATATCAGACCTATGAAAGAAAACACCATGGATCAGTCATTTTCTGATCGTCCCATTTTTGAATCCAGTATTTTTGAATATACAATAGAAGAGATCCCCACGGAAAAGGGCACGGAGACCGGCGCTGTGATCACGAGCCTGAACCGGGACAGGACCGTGGTGGAGGTGCCGGAGACTCTGGAGGGAGTGCCTGTGCGGAGGATCGCTCCCCATGCCTTCAGCGGCAGGGCCGGTCTGCGGGCAGTCTCCTTTCCGGCCTCTCTGCGCTCGATCGGAGCCTTCGCTCTCCACAACTGTCCTGATCTGGAGGAGATCGCTCTCCATGACGGAATCACGGATTATCACAACGGGGTGGTACGGCAGGACCTGCAGCTGCGCAGGGTCAGACTGACGGTCCGCCGCGGCAATTATATGGTTATGCGGGACATCCTGTCGGATACAGATGCCCGTCTTTGCTTTTGCCTGGACCTGCCGGACGGGGAGGCCAGGCTCCTCTTCCCGGGTTATGATTATACCTTTGCCGAAAATACCATGGCCCGCACCATCCAGTTTTCCATCCTGGGATCCGGTATGGTCTACCGGGAGTGCGTCCGCCGTAAGGGGATCGGATGGCGGGAGTATGACCGGCTCTTTCCCCGCGTCATACCAGACGATGCCCATGCGGCGGCGGAGATCGCGGCCGACCGCCTGCTCTTTCCCTATGACCTGGCCCCGGTCCACGCGAAAGCCTACGAGGACTATCTGCGGGATACGGCGGTGGAGGCTCTCTCCCAGTTTGTGGAGGACCTGGCCCGGGACGGGGGAAATGCTTTAAAAGAGGACGCGTACCGGCGGCTGCAGCTGATGGCGGACCGGGGCCTGATCAGCGGCAGGGCGGCCGAAAGGGCTCTCCGCTTTGCCGCGGACCATCGCCTGACCCGGGCCTGCGGCATCATCCTTTTCGGCAGGGAGGCTTTTTTTCAAAAACGATCCGGACAAGATCGATCTGAACAGATCCGGCCGGACCCGGGTCAGATGAATATGGATCAGAGATTCCCGGAGACCTCGGAGCTCTCGCGAAAACAGGCAGGGAGCCCTGCTCCGGAGAGGTTTTCGGAAGCCTCGGAGCTCTCGCGAAAACAGACGGCGGATTCCGGACGGAGCCCGGGCACGGGATCATCAGGAGTCCTGAGCCTGGACGACTGGTGAGAAAAACAGGGCATGGACAGCAGGCCATAATTTGTGATCCCCGGCAGCGGGGATCCCGGCTGTAAGGAGAAAAAATTGGGAAACAGGGTAGAACTGGAGGAGATGGGAAAAAGGATACTGGACAGCTCGAGGACCGAGCTCTATCTCTCCATGCGCTTTCTGGGGCCGGCCCTGAACAGCCTGGGCTTTGTCATGGACCTGTCGACGACGACGGTCGGGACCGACGCGGCCTATATCCGCTTTAACCCCAACTTCCTTTTCCGCCTCTATGTGGACCGTCCGCGCCAGCTCAACAGGACCTGGATGCACATGCTGCTCCACTGTGTCTTCCGCCACATGTTTACGGCCCGGGAGAAGGAGGACCGGGAACTCTGGGACCTGGCCTCGGACATCGCGGTCGATTATATCCTGGACTCCATGGAGTACGGGGCCGTGGCCGAGCTTACCCCGGAATTTCGCCGGCGGGTCTATGACCGCCTGGAGGCCGAGGTCCGGGTCCTGACCGCGGAGCGGATCTACCAGTATTTTATTGAAAGAAAGAGGAACTACCTGGAGGAGCTGCAGCTGGCGGCAGCCTTCGCCCTCTGTGACCACAGCTTCTGGGAGCGGATGGAGGACGAGGAGGACGACAGCCCCGCGGACGACGGGGATTCGGGAGCGGGCCCGGGGGCAGGCGGTCAGCAGCCGCCCGAAAACGGGGACCGGGACGAAGGTGATCCTGACCGGAAGGAGCCTGAAGAGCAGAAGGACGGACAGGCTCAGGATGATAGCGGCGGGGACAGAAAAGACCGGGATGATCCCGGCTGGGACGGCCGGGAAAATAAAAAGCCCGGGACCGGTAAGAAAAAAGACCGAAAGAAATCCGGCGGCGGAGAAGACTCCCGGGAGGAGCCGCGGGACCGGAACGGGAATCCCCGGGATCCGGAGCGGGATCAGTCAGATCAGTCCGGGAACAAGCCGCCCGGAGGACGCAGGCAGGAGAGGATCCGGAGCCTGAAGTCCGTCGGGGAGCTCGAGGGAGAGTGGAAGGAGACATCAAAGCGCATGGAGGCCGAGCTTCTGGCCTCCGGCAAGGAGGCGTCAAAGGAGAGCGGAAGCCTTGACCGCATCCTGTCGATCTCCAACCGGCGCAGGACGGACTACCGGGAATTTTTGCGGAAATTCGCCATCCTGCGCGAGGTGACGACCATCGACCCCGATTCCTTTGACTACGGCTTTTACAATTACGGACTTGAGGTCTACGGCAATATGCCCCTGATCGAGGAAAATGAATACAGGGAGATGAACCGGATCCGGACCCTGGTCATCGCGATTGACACCTCGGCTTCCTGCCAGGAGGTCCTAGTCCAGCGCTTTATCAACGAGACAGCCGCTGTCCTGCGCAATATAGGACAGTTTTTCCATTCCAGCGAGGTCCACATCATCGAGTGCGACGAGCATGTCCAGCAGGAGATCATCGTGCATGACCCCGACGAGCTGGACCGCTATGCGGAGCGCTTTCATGTAAAGGGCGGCTTCGGGACGGATTTCCGGCCCGTCTTCTCCTATGTGGAGGAAAAGCGCAGGACGGGCGAGATCCGGGACCTGGAGGGCCTCATGTATTTTACGGACGGCATGGGAATCTATCCGGAAAAGCCGACCGATTATGATACCGCCTTTGTCTTTTTCAACGATGAGGAGCTGGACGACGCCAAGGTCCCGGACTGGGCCGTCCGTCTCTACATCGACGGGGAAAAGATCAGGAGCGGCAAAGTATAGAAGCAGGAGATGTTTCATGAATATCAGGGAAGCGAAAGAGGAAATAATCCATACAGTCAGGGCTTATCTGGACAAGGATGAGACCGGTGCCTATACCATACCGCCGGAGCGCCAGCGCCCTCTCCTTCTGATGGGGCCTCCCGGGATCGGCAAGACGGCCATCATGGAGCAGGTCGCCCAGGAGTGCGGGATCGGCCTGGTCTCCTATACGATCACCCACCACACCCGGCAGAGCGCGATCGGCCTGCCCTTTATCTCCCGCAGGACCTACGGGGAAAAGGAATACTCGGTGACCGAGTACACCATGAGCGAGATCATCGCCGCGGTCTATGACCAGATCGAGGCCTCCGGCGTCAGGGAGGGGATCCTCTTTCTCGATGAGATTAACTGCGTCTCGGAGACCCTGGCTCCCACCATGCTGCAGTTCCTCCAGTACAAGACCTTCGGCGCCCACCGCGTCCCGGACGGCTTCATCATCGTGACCGCGGGCAACCCGCCCCAGTACAACAAGTCGGTCCGCGACTTCGATATCGTCACCCTGGACCGCCTGCGCCGCATCGATATCGAGGAGGATTTCGATGCCTTCAAAGAATATGCCTCCCGGGCCGGTCTCCACGGGTCCGTGACGGCCTATCTGGGCATCCGCAGCGATCATTTCTACTCCATCCGGACCGAGGTGGAGGGACGGCACTTTGTGACCGCCAGAGGCTGGGAGGACTTGTCCAGGACCATCCAGGTCCACGAAAAGCGGGGCCTGCCCGTGAACGACCAGCTGGTGGTCCAGTTCCTGCAGGATCCTGAGATCGCCAGGAGCTTCGCGTCCTATTATGATCTCTATGTCAAATACAGGGAAATCTACCGCGTGCCGGATATTCTGGCAGGCCGGTTTTTCCCGGAGGATGAATCCCGGGAAGACGGAATCGACCTTGATCCGGTCAGGGTCGGGGAGATGAAGGAGGCTCCCTTCGACGAAAAGCTCAGTCTGATCAGTCTCCTCACCGATGCCCTGAGCCAGTCCTTTGCAGCCTGTGCCAGGGACAAGGCCGTCCAGGAAATGCTCATGCAGGTCCTGGGCCGGGTCCGGGGAGCCCTGAAGGCTGTGGATGCGGCCGCGTCTCAGGACACATCCCGCTTCAGCTCCGGAATGGAGGGAGCCGATGCCGTCAGGGAGGAGTCCTCCGGGATCCTGGCCGGCCTGCGCCGCAAAAAGGAGGCCGGCATTCCGGTCCCCCGCGACCTGGAGCGGGTCGAGCGCCTGACCTCACAGGCCCTCGACGGGCTGGAGAGGCAGCTCCGGGACCGGGCCGCTTCCATGAGAGAGGCCCCGGCAGCCCAGTATCTCTTTATCAGGGACTGGTTCTCGGCCAGGGAGGAGAAGAGGCAGACCGCGGTCACAGAGGCCGGGGACCAGCTGACCAATGTCTTCCGCTTCCTGTCCCGGGTCTACGGGGACGGGCAGGAGATGGTCCTCTTTCTGACAGAACTGTCGGCCGGCTATTACAGCCTGCGCTTTATCAATGAGCACGGGAATGAGGCCTATTTCCGCTACAACCGCATGCTGCTTCTGCGCGACCGCCGTGACAGCCTGCGGGAAGAAGTTCTGCGCCTGTTGTAGTTCAGGTCTGCCTGAAATTCGAGGCGTTTTTGAGCGGTCCTCAGCGAAAAAACCCGAGTTGGACGGCGTTCGCCCCATTCGCGGAGCGAATTTAGCATGGGCGAACGCAGGTTACTGTCACGCCCCTCGAGGGGGCGTGAACTGTAACCCTGCGCCTGATGGATTGATAAATGCCGCGCCGCGCCGCATTTATTTGCGGATGCTGTTGGAAATGTGATAAGATAGATAATCATTTTTATGACCATCACAGGAGAAGATATATGGGATTATTCAAGATAAAGCCGTTGCTGCCGGATGCCGTGATCGACGATCCCAGGGCAGACCTGAAAAAGGCCCTGACAGTCGAGCAGTACAAGGCAGGCGAAGAGGCCCTCTTTATGCCTGACGGCTTCAACTGGCTCTACCTCCCCTACCGGGAGCTCAAGGCCGTGATCCGCGCCAGGTCCCTGGACTCCACGGATCGGTGGCTGGTCAAGTACGCCGTGGAAAAACCTGCGGTCCGGCTTCTGTTCCGGGACAGCTTCCGCGTCCTGATCCTGGACAAGGACCGCAATGCGGATACCCTGGCGGACCTGCTCAAGGACCGCCGCAGGGAACTGTCCGAGGAAAGGGCCTGAGACCGGGAGCTCCGGATGTGACGGAAAAGACCGTGAAGGAGAACTTATGACCAGAAATTTCAAGCTGATCGTGAGCTATGACGGCACCAGGTATTTCGGCTGGGAGCACCAGCAGGAGACAGACCTGACCATACAGGGACGCCTGGAGGCGGTGCTCTCCAGGATGGAGGGCAGAGAGGCGGACGATCCCGTGACCGTGATCGGAGCCGGCCGGACAGACGCCGGGGTCCATGCCAGGGCCATGACCTGCAATGTCCTGCTGGATACGGATATGACCGAGGAGGAGATCCAGGTCTATATGAACCGCTACCTGCCCGAGGACATCAGCGTCAATGATGTCAAGGTCTGCGCGGACCGCTTTCACAGCCGCTTCAAGGCCCGGGGCAAGACCTACCGCTATACCTGCTGGTACGGGCTTTCGCGCCCGGTCTTTGACCGCCGCTATATCCATGTCCTGGACCGGAAGCCCGACGTCGAAAGAATGCGGGAGGCCGCGGAATATATGACAGGCATGCACGATTTCCGGAGCTTTTGCGGGAATCCGAAAATGAAAAAGTCCACGGTCCGGGTGGTCGACGTGATCCGGATCGAAGAGAGCGGGTCCTATATACGTTTTTACATTCACGGAAACGGGTTTTTACAGCACATGGTCCGCATCATGGTGGGAACATTGCTCCAGGCCGGCTTCGGCGAGCTGGAGCCGGACCAGGTCGCCGATATCATCGAGGCGAAGGACCGGAGACTGGCGGGACCGACTGCCCCGGCCAGGGGCCTGTGCCTGATGAAGGTGGATTATTGAGAAAACTGACCCGCTGAGAACTGACCGCTGAGGCTGGAGGCCCGGCGGGCACGGGACCCGCAGACGCATTCAGGACCCGCCTGCGCGTCTTTCGCGCCTATTCCGCGGCTGAAGACACGGGGATTGTGCGACGAAGAATGAATCAGGGAGAGAAAGTACTGATGGACAGGAAAGCAAACGACCGCTCCGCGGGGAGCGCAGTGGCAAGTGATTTCGACAATACCCTCTATTTCTGGGGGGAAGAGGAGCCCATGCGGGCCGCGGATATTTTCGGGATCGTCTATTACCAGCAGAGGGGCGGCCTCTTCGGGATCTGTACGGGCAGGTCTCTTGTGGGCGTGCGGGATGTGATCGGCCCCTACATGCGGCCGGATTTTTACATCCTGGCCAGCGGAGCCCTGGTCCTGGACGGCGAGGAAAATGTCCTCTTCCGCGAGTGCCTTCCCCTGGAGATCGTGGAGGAGATCTACCGCCGCTTTGTTCCGCCCATGGAGGCCGTGATCCAGGCCAATGACACGGTCTATACCTTCGGGGAGGGATCGGAGATGAAAAAGCATCTGGATTCCTTCGAGGATCTGAAGGACGGCTATGTCTACGGCATCTCCCTGGCGGCAAAGGACATAGAGAGTGCCGCCGCTGCCGTGGAGGAGATCAACAGGGACTACGGAGACCGGGTCAGCGCCTTCCGCAATGTCAACCATGTCGACGTCGCGCCCGCCGGATGCTCCAAGGGAAGGGGCGTCGAGATCGTCAGGGAGTCCTTCGGGATCAGGGAAATGTACGGGATCGGCGATTCCTATAATGACCTTCCCATGCTGCAGAGCTCTGACCACCCCTACACCCTCACCCATGCGCCGAAGGAACTGCAGGAAGCCGCCGAGGGCATCGTGCGTGGTGTGAGCGAGCTGCTGGACAGAATCTGAACAGGACAGGGATGATCCGGGAACAGGGAGCCGGCGCGCTCCGGTCCCGGTCCTCCGCCTTTGGAAAGGAGTACTATGAAACTTGGATTTATCGGCTGCGGAAACATGGCCGGCGCGATCATCAGGGGCATCATCGCCTCTGGCGCCGTGCAGGCGCAGGAAATCATCGGTGCCGACCTCTCGGAGGCTGCCCGGGACAGGATCAGCCGCGAGAGCGGGATCTGTGTGACGGCTGACAATGCGGAGGTCGTCGAAAAGGCCCGGATCGTCTTTCTGACTGTCAAGCCCCAGTACCTGGAAGAGGTCATCTTCGGGATCCGGGACAAGGCGGCCCCGGACCAGCTCTTTGTCAGCATTGCGGCCGGACGGTCTGTCTCCTGGATCGAGGAGCGCTTCGGGGGCTATCCGGTCAGACTTGTGCGGCTCATGCCCAATACACCGGCCCTGGTCGGCGAGGGCATGACAGCGGCCTGCTGCAACGAGCGGGTCACGGCGCAGGAAATGAAAGAGGTCTGCGGCCTGTGCAGGGCCTTCGGCCAGGTGGAGCAGGTGGGTGAAAACCTCTTCGATGTCGTGACAGCGGTCAGCGGCAGCTCCCCCGCCTATGTCTTTATGTTCATCGAGGCCATGGCAGACGCCGCGGTCCAGGGGGGGATGCCCCGGGCCATGGCCTACAAGTTCGCCTCCCAGGCAGTCCTGGGCAGCGCCAGAATGGTCCTGGAGACCGGAAAGCATCCGGGCGAGCTCAAGGATATGGTGACATCCCCGGCCGGAACGACCATCGAGGCGGTCCGCGTGCTCGAAAAAGAGGGCTTCCGCAGCGCGGTCTTCGAGTGCGTGAAGGCCTGCGCGGAAAAGTCCGCGTCTCTATGAGGCCCGGGGTTACTGTTCAGAAAGACCGGATCTGAAAGCTTTCTGATCTGATAAGGAAACAGCCCGGACGGCGGCAGCTTCTGTCTCCGGCCGGGATCAGAAGATTATAAACCAGGCATACAAGGTATCGGAGGTAATCATGGAAAGAGATACAATGTGCATCCAGGCGGGATATGAACCCAAAAACGGCGAGTCGAGAATGATCCCCATCATTCAGAGCACGACCTTCAAATATGACACCAGCGAGGATATGGGCAAGCTCTTTGACCTCGAGGCGGAGGGATATTTTTATACCAGACTGCAGAACCCCACCAACGATATGGTGGCGGCCAAGATCGCCGCGCTTGAGGGCGGCACCGCGGCCATGCTGACCTCCTCCGGCCAGGCGGCCTCCTTCTTCTCTGTCTTCAACCTCGCCGGCTGCGGAGACCATGTCGTCGTCTCTTCCACGATCTATGGCGGTACCTTCAATCTCTTCAATGTCACCATGCGCCGCATGGGCATCGACTTCACCTTTGTCGACCCCGACTGCTCCGATGAGGAGCTGGAGGCGGCCTTCCGTCCCGAGACCAAGGCGGTCTTCGGCGAGACGATCGCCAACCCGGCCCTGATCGTATTTGACATCGAGCGCTTTGCCAACGCCGCCCACAAACACGGCGTGCCGCTCATCATCGACAACACCTTCGCCACCCCCATCAACTGCCGCCCCTTCGAGTGGGGCGCCGACATCGTCGTCCATTCCACGACCAAGTACATGGACGGCCACGACGCGGCGGTCGGCGGCTGCATCGTCGACAGCGGGAATTTTGACTGGATGGCCCATGCCGACAAGTTCCCCGGCCTGACGACCCCGGATGAATCCTATCACGGGATCACCTACGCGGAGCGCTTCGGCAAGGCGGGCGCCTATATCACCAAGGCCACGGCCCAGCTCATGCGCGACCTGGGTTCCATCCAGGCACCCATGAACGCCTTTTATCTCAACCTGGGCCTGGAGTCCCTGGCGGTCCGCATGCCCAGACACTGTGAAAACGCCCAGAAGGTCGCGGAATTCCTGGAAAAGCATGACAAGGTGGCCTGGGTCAACTATCCCGGCCTGCCCTCCAGCAAATACTACGAGAGAGCCAAAAAATACATGCCAGACGGCACCTGCGGCGTCATTTCCTTCGGCGTCAAGGGCGGCCGCGCAGCGGCGGAGACCTTCATGAAGCACCTGAAGATCGGCATGATCGCCACCCATGTCGCCGACGCCCACACCTGCGTCCTTCACCCCGCTTCCTCCACCCACAGACAGCTGTCGGATGAGGAACTCAAGGCCGGCGGCGTCACACCGGACCTGATCCGCCTCTCCTGCGGACTCGAGAGCGCAAAGGATATCCTGGCGGACCTGGAGCAGGCCCTGGAATCGATCTGACGTTCAACTCGGGCTTTGCGCAAGAAGCGTGCGCAAAACACCTCGAGTTTCAGGTGGGCCTGAACTGTAACGATCTGACCTGAGACGGGGACGCGGCAAACCGGGACATGGTGGACCGGGACGGTAAACTGAGAGCGGTGAGCCGGGGGGGGGGCGGGCCGGGGACCTGCCGCCCCGGCTCACTTTTCCCGGCTCACCGCAGTTTTTCCGGAAAAATGAAAATGATGCTTAGAGAGGAAACTGCAAAATGGCACAGGACAACAAAGTATATGTGACCGGGCACCAGAAGCCCGATACAGACTGCATAGCTGCCGCGATCGGTTATGCCTTTTACAAGCGGGCCCAGGGCGTGGACGCGGTCCCCTGCAGGCTGGGCCGGGTCAATCTTGAATCGGATTACCTCCTGAAAAGATTTCACTTCAACAAGCCCCTGCTGCTGGAAACTGCCAGGGTCCGGATGGATGAGATCGACCTGGACGAGCCGGTCTCCATCACACCGGATACCATGATCCTGGAGGCGGTCCGCAGGATGGAGAGCACCGGCCGGGAATCCTTCGCGGTGACAGACGGGGACGGCGTTCTCGTGGGCTGGGTCTCCAAGACGGATATAGCCAGGCTGGCCCTGGGAGATACGGACGCGACCATGGAGATGCTGCGCGAGACCTCGGCCGAGTATTTTGCCAGGGCGGTCTGCGGAGAGGTGGTCTACGATGATCCGCAGAAGAATGTGACCGGCGTGGTCGGGATCCTGACCCGCAACAATGAGGAGAAGCTCATCGACTGTGATGCCAGGGGCCGGATCGTGATCACCGGAAACGAAAGACATGCCATGCTGGAGCTGATCCGGCAGGGGGCCGGCATGCTGGTCCTGCTCAAGGGGGCTGTCGTCGACGACGAGCTGTTGGATCTGGCCAGGGAGTATCACTGCCCTATCATCCTGTCCGGCTGCGGGGCCATGAACACCAGCCGCTATCTCTATCTCGCCTCCCCTGTCCGGCTGATGATGAGAGAAAAGGTCGCCTCCTTCAACGCCAGGGAGCTGGCGGATGACGTGAATAAAAAGATGGCGGGGACCCGCTTCCGGTCCTATCCTGTCGTCGACAGGGACAACCGGCTGATCGGCTATGTCTCCCGCTACCAGATCATGAATTATCACAACAAAAAGATGATCCTGATCGACCACAATGAGTTCCAGCACTCGGTCGACGGGATCGGAAACGCCCCGGTCCTCGAGGTCATCGACCACCACAGGGTGGCCGATTTCTCCACCCCCAGGCCTGTGGATTTCCGCAATGAGATCGTGGGCGCGACCTCCACGATCATCGCGACCATTTTCCGGGAAAACATGATCCCCTTCTCCAGGGACCTGGCGGGGCTCCTGCTCGGGGGCATCCTGTCCGCGACCGTGAACCTGCAGGCGCCGACCACCACAGCAAAGGACATCGAGACGGCCAACATCCTGGCCGCGATGGCAGACCTGCGCCTGGAGGAGTTCGCCCGCGACATGTTCTCTCTGGATACGGAGGTCCGGGACAAGATGGTCGATGAGATGATCAGCCACGACATGATCCTCCGCGATATCGCCGGTGTCCGTGTCGTCTTTGGCCGGGTCAATGTCTCGGAGATCCAGAACTACCGCCAGGATACCCTGGATATACAGTCGAGGCTGGACAGCTACTGCAGGAGCAGGGGCCTTGACCTCTGCATCCTGGCCTTTGTCTCGGCCCTGGAAAACGGCTGTATCCTCTACTGTGCGGGACCCATGGCTGACTGGGTGCTGGAGGCCTATCCCAACAGGCCCGGTGAGTCCAACAGCTTCCAGGAGGGGATCCTGTCCAGGAGCTCGCAGATCATCCCCAGGATGACCGAGGTGATCGAGAAGTACAGGCTCTGAGCAGCATAGACTACAGGAGATGGAAATTGATAAAAAAGAAATACTGTATCATGGATATGGACGGGACCCTGGTCGACTCCATGCCCTATTGGAGCCGCCTGAGCCCCGACTATCTGCGTGAAAAGGGCTTTGATGGGGACTATAGCAGCCTCATGGAGCAGATCAAGACCATGACCATGCCCGAGGCCTGTATATTTCTGAAGGAAAAATTCGACCTCCCCGAGGATCCGGACCAGATCGGCCGGCAGCTGGGAGAGGTCATGAGAAGACATTATGAACTGGATATCCCTCTGAAGGAGGGGGTGCGCGAGGCCCTGACCGCCCTTCGGGAGGAGGGCGCGAAGCTCTGCATCGTCACAGCGACGGCGCCGCCCCTTGTCACGCTCTGCCTGGAGCGGCTGGGCGTCTGGGATCTGTTTTCCTTCACCCTCAGCTGTGAGGAGGTCGGACACGGAAAGGACCGGCCCGACGCCTTTCTGGAGGCGGCGCGCAGGCTGGGAGCCCGCCCGGAGGAGACCGCCGTCTATGAGGATGCCCTCATTGCGCTCAGGACTGCCGCGGAAGCAGGCTTCTACACCGTCGCCGTATACGATGAGGCCTCGGAAGAGTGGGAGGAGTGTGTCCGGATCGCCGATGAGGCCTTGACAAGCTGGTCCTGACCGGCGGAATTTGGCGGAATATTATGGCGAAAGCCGTCTTATGTCAGCCGGTCATCCGGCGCATGAGGCGGCTTCCTTCTGTTTTGAGCCACTGAACATGCTCTTTGTAATCCGGGATGACTCTGGCCACCTCCGCCCAGAAGGCGGCTGAGTGGTTCATCTGCTTTCTGTGACAGAGCTCGTGGACGACGACATAGTCCAGGACCTCGGGAGGGGCCAGCATGAGGAGGCAGTTGAAATTCAGATTGCCCTTTCCGGAACAGCTCCCCCACCGCGTTTTCTGGTTGCGGATCGTGATCCTTCCGTAAGTCACTCCCACCAGGGGGGCGAAGTGGGCCGCTCTGGCGGGGATCACCCGGAGGGCTCTGTCTGCCAGATCCCTGATCTCCTCCATGGTCAGAGGGGGATCGGCGGCCAGGGCGTTACTGGCCTGCTCCTCCCGGACCTTCTGCAGGTGCTTTTCCAGCCATGCGCGGTTTTTCTGTACAAAGGCTGTGATATCCCGCAGGGAGGCTCTGTAGGGGGCCCGGACCAGGACCCGGCCGTCATTTTTCACCTGCAGGGACAGGGTGCGCCTGGAGCTGCGGATGATCTGAATGGAAGAGAGGTCCGGCTGCCGGGCGCCGCCCTCCGGAACCGCGGGGCGGGAGAGTTCGTCATGATTCATAGGGAAATACCTTGCTTTGCACATGCAATCCAGGTGCTGAACAGATACAATGATAAAAGGAAAGGCGGCGGGATGCGCGACACTGCGCATCCTGCCGCCTGCTTTTGTTCAGGCCTTTTTATCTTACGATCCCTTACTTGTAGGTGTAGGTCGTGTAGAGATAGAAGGTTCCGGAATAATATCCGTTGGCCGGCTCGGGAACCGTGCAGAAGACTCCGTTGCGTTTTCTCCTGGTCACGATACGAATGTAGTAATTCGTGTATTTCTTGAGGCTGTGTCCTTTATACTTCTTGATCGTGGCGGAGGTAGAGGTCGCCTTGGTGGAAGTGGACTGATTCCAGCGCCAGGTCCCGTAAGGGTTGGTGGCCATGAAGACGTTGTAGCCGTTGCAGCCGTAGATGATGTTCCACTTGACCTTTACATTGGAGCTGCCGGACAGGCTGCCGCTGACAGTGCGGGGCCAGGGAGTGATGAACACCAGGTTGGACCAGGGGCTGTAGCCGGAGACCTTGCTGCCGTCATCGGAGAGCTTCAGGGCTCTGACCTGGGCCTGATATACGTGGTTATAGGCCAGTCCGTTGATGTCGAGCACATTATAATAATAGTACTGATAGGTGTGTTTGTAGTGAGAGCCGTCCGTGTAGGTCCATTTGATCTCATACCCGTCCGCGTTGCTGACGCTGTTCCAGGCGATCCGACAGGAAGTGAACTTCTTGTTGTTCCATCTCACAAAACGGCAGTTGCCGGGCTTTGCCATAGCTGCTTCCGCTTCGGTGGCAGTGAATGTGCCGACAGTGCCGACCAGCATAACAGCGATGAGAAGACCTGCGGCAAAGCGCTTAATAGAATTGAGCATTGTTTGTCCCTCCTTGGCAGGTGATTGATGGTTTGTTACCTATTATAGACCCTGATTTTGAAAAACTCAACAGCAGGATAGACGGTCTTCCTCCCTTTTTTGCGTTTTTTTTCACTGGACAGGTCCTGAAAGCTGTGATATGATTACGTTTGTTTGGAAACACGCACCTGTGTTCCGGCACAATAATTACAGAGTTATGCACTCGTAGTCTAATGGATAGAACGGAGGCCTCCGACGCCTTTAATGCAGGTTCGATTCCTGTCGAGTGCACGAAAGAGCAGAGCGGACCGGGAGATGACGGATCCGCTCTCTTTTTTTGCTGTTTTTGATATTGTGTCAGATTATTATCAATTTTGCCTTTTTTGCCTTTCTTTTGGTGCTTTTTTACAGGCACCGGAGGGCGGGATCCCCACCCCCGCACGTCCAGATGAAAAACAGCTGTGAAAATGCTTTATGTTTTGCGATTTCTCACAATAACACTTGAATTTTACTATGCACATACTGTAAAATGAAGTCTGACAAAAATCTGACAGCACGGACCGGACTGATCCTGCCCTGTCCGCGGTGTTCGGATTGTTGCATATAGTCTTTATAGATTTTAGGAGGAACGAAAATGGCAGTAAAAGTAGCAATTAACGGTTTCGGTCGTATCGGTCGTCTGGCATTCCGTCAGATGTTTGGCGCTGAGGGTTTCGAGATCGTCGCGATCAACGATCTGACTTCTCCCGAGATGCTTGCACACCTGCTCAAGTATGACAGCACACAGGGCAGATACGAGAAGGCTGAAACCGTGTCCTTCGGCGAAGATTCCATCACAGTCGACGGCAAAGAGATCAAGATTTATGCTAAGGCCAACGCAGCTGAGCTTCCCTGGGGCGAGATCGGCGTAGATGTCGTTCTGGAGTGCACAGGCTTCTATACCTCCAAGGCAAAGGCACAGGCTCACATCGATGCAGGCGCAAAGCATGTCATCATCTCCGCTCCTGCAGGCAATGACCTGCCCACCATCGTTTACAATGTCAACCACGAGACTCTGACCAGCGATGACAAGATCATCTCCGCTGCATCCTGCACGACCAACTGCCTGGCTCCCATGGCGAAGGCCCTCAATGACCTGGCTCCCATCAAGTCCGGTATCATGTGCACGATCCACGCCTACACCGGCGACCAGATGACTC
>CAMNFJ010000050.1:0-17041 GCA_946536955.1 uncultured Lachnospiraceae bacterium | reverse complement strand
CGCACGATCTACTATGTGACCGATCCCGAGCAGCAGAGCCAGTATGTGCGCATGTTCCGGGACAATGGCATGCAGGCCTTCGTCCTCAGCCACAACATCGATCAGCCCTTCATCTCCCAGCTGGAGGCCAAAAACGAGGGCATCCACTTTGCCAGGATCGACGCGGACATCCAGGATTCCCTCCGCGCGGACGGGGACGAAGCGGTCGATGAGGAGAAGGCAAAGGCCGACGGCGAGAAGATCGAAAAGATTGTGCAGAAGGCCCTGGACGACGATAAGCTGACCGTGAAGCTCGAGACCCTCAAGGACGCCGCGGTCTCCTCCATGCTGACGGTCGATGAGCAGACCCGCCGCATGAACGATATGATGAAGATGTACGCGGCCAACGGCATGGGCTTTGGCATGAGCGACATGGGCAGAGAGGGCCAGACCCTGATCCTCAACGCCGCCCATCCTCTGGTCCAGTATGTGCTGGCCAACGAGGAGGGTGAGAACACGAAGCTGATCTGCGAGCAGCTCTATGACTTGGCTGTCCTGCAGAACGAGCCGCTGACCGGCGACGAGATGGCCAGATTCGTGGCCAGAAGCAACGAGATCATGATGATCCTGGCCAAAGCCTGAAGAAGGGACTAAAGACGATCACGGCCCCGGGCCGGGGACGCAGCGGCTGACTCATTACATGTAACGGTTGCGCCCAGCGTTTCCAATGCGGTTTCGCGCTGCCAAACAGCGGGCTTTTACCTATGATTTTTTGCGGTTGACTTTGCGGTTAACATAGAAGGCACAGAACAACAAAGTTATGATATAATTCCCCTTGACGGGATTACGGTCCCGGAAAGGGGAATGGTTTTTCTTATGAGAGATTTTTACACGAAGGAAAATATGCAGGGCGAGCTCTTCCATGTGCGGGAGGCTGGCCTGCTTTTTGAACCGGCAGAACTGTCCTTTGAAACGGATGCCGAGACCAGCCGCGAGGGCACGATCAGGGTGCGGCGGACGGACGGGCAGCCCGCAAGAGGCTATGTCTATCCCTCGGAGCGGTGCATGCGGGGGGTGCGCGAGCAGTTCGCCCCGGCGGCGGACGGGACAGGCAGCATCCGCTGGAAATTTGATTCCCGCGGGATCGCTCCGGGCAGGACTGTGCGGGGCTTTTTTCGTGTGATCTCCCCCTGCGGGGAATACCGGATCCCCTATGAGGTCAGGGTCAGCGGGAAGGGAGAGCCGGCCCGCAGGAAGGGCCTGCAGACCAGGACCTCGGAGCGCGGCCCCAGGCAGAATGTGGACTTTTCCATAACAGTCGAAAAAGAAGAGACCGATCCCGGGATCAGGACCAAGGAGGATTTCCTTGGCCTGGCCGGCCGGGATTTTATGGCGGCCGCAGACTTTTTTTACAGCAGCCGTTTTATAAAGATTTTGACAGAGGATGAGGACAGGACTCTCTACAGGGGCCTCTCCATGCAGAAGGACAATCTGCACAATGTGGGGGAGTTTCTGATCGCCGCCTGCGGAATGGAGAGGACGGTCTATGAACCGGTCGAGAAGACCCTGACCCTGCAGACGCAGGCCGGGAGCGGGCGGACCGACAGCCGCATGGCGGGGAGCCGGGCGGAGAGGGCTCTGGAGGTCCACCGGCAGAGGGTCCGCAGGAACGGGATTGGAGCCGGGGCAGGCCGCCAGGCCGGTCCGGCCGCGGAGGATCTCATCTACCTGCCGCTCCGGATCCGGCGGACGGGAGTGGACTATACGGGGGTCACGATTCTGGCAGAGGGGAGATTTCTCCCGTCTGCTCCTTTTGCTGTCCTGCCGGCGGATATTGAAAAAAATGCAGTCCCCGCATCGGATATGGGGAAAAATGCCGTCTCTGCAGCGGACATGGATAAGAATGCCGTCTCTGCGGCAGGCGTTGAAAACAATGCTGCTCCTGCGGCGGACATGGAAAAAAATGCCCTTCCCGCGGAGGAGCCGGGGGAGGACCTGCTCTTCACGGTCCGGATCCCGGTGAACCGGGCGGCCCTGCATGCCGGCCGCAATGTGGGCCGGGTCATCGTCAGGGGCCCCTTTAATGACGCGGTCCTGCCGGTCGAGGTCTGCTGCGCGCCCTCCGACCCGCCCCTGCGGCGCAGGCAGGAGCGTGAGCTGCGGCTTCTGGAGCTGCAGCTGATGCGGCTGTATGTGGATTTCAGGCTGACGGACAGCCGGGCCCACGCCGATCTGGAGCAGCAGGCGGACCATCTGATCGATGAGATCATCGCCCGCAGCCACCGCGACCAGGTCCCCCGGCTCTACAGGGTGCACATGAGGATCCTGAGGGGCCAGTACGCCGAGGCGGAGAAGGAGCTGAACCGGATCGCAGTCAGGTACGGAGGCCAGGAGGCGGTCCGGAATTATTCGGCCCGGTTTACGGGGGAACAGGAGGGGGCCTACTGCTACAGGCAGTATCTCTATGCCAGGTGCAGAGTGGAGGACACCCAGCTGCGCAGCAGGGTCGTCCGCTTTCTGCGGGGCGTCTACCGGACCTCCGGAAGCTGGCAGGCCGCCTGGATGCTCATGGACCTGTCGGAGGAGTACGCTCCGGGGACGGCGGCCAGGTGGAATTTCCTCCGCCACCAGTATGAGAGCGGATGCAGCAGCCCCGTGATCTTTATCGAGGGCTGGGAGATGGTCCGTGAGGATCCCCGGATCCTGCTGCCGGGCAGCAGTGTCCAGGAGCGCTGGGCCAGGGATGACTTCGGTCTCCTGGTCCTCTGGTACGCTGCCAGGAACAATGTCCTGAGCCCAAAGGCCGCTGAGGTCATGATCTCGCTGGCGGAAAAGAAAAAGAGTTTTTCGCCCCTTCTTTTCAAGGGGCTCTGCGCCTCCATAGAAGTGGAGGGCCTGCAGGACCGCAGAAGGGACCTGCTGCGGGCGGTCTGCATCCAGCTGATCCGGGCCCAGGATATCTCCCCGCGGGCGCATACCTGGTATGTGCGGGCGCTGGAGGAATCGGTCTCCCTGACCAATCTGGAGGAGTACAGGCTGCGGAGCGCACCCGTCGACGATTCCTTTTACCGCCTGCCCGCCGGCTGCAACGCCATTCTGCGGACAACGGCCTCCAGGGCCCAGCGGGCCGTCCTGTGCTATGACCGCTTCCACAGGGAGCAGGTCTTCCCGATCCGGGACGGGGCGGCGCCCATGTCTGTCCACGGAAACGCCAATGTGATCTTTCTGGAGGACGGGGCCGGCAACCGCTATACCAGTAGTCTGCCCTATACCCTGGACCTGCAGGAGGACGGGCCGGATGCCGGGGGTCCCGGATCCGGCGGCGCGGGAGAGGATCTCCATGCCCTGGCTGTCCGGATCGGGTTCGGGGACAGGGATACGGACCTGGCTGATCTCACGCCGGAGACTGCCGCCGCTGCCGGGCGCCTGCTGGACAGCGGGGCTCTGAGGCCGGAGGCCAGGACAGACCTGCTCCTGCGCTGCCTCGAGGCCTGTGACAGGGCCGGGGAGGCCCCGGAGGAAGGGGAAGACTACGGGGCGGCATCCGCCCGCTATTTTCTGTCCAGGGTGGATCCGTCCGCCTGTGAGGCCCCGGAGCGGGCCCGCTTCCTGCGCTTTCTGGAGAAGGCGGGAGAGTATGAGACGGCCGCGCAGTGGCTCGCGGCCTGCGGGACAGAGGGAGTCGACGCGGAGCTCCTGGGCAGGCTGTGCCTGGGCCTTCCCTGGGAGGCGGGCTATGAGACCGTGCTGGTCCCGGCCGCCTGGGAGGCTTTTTCAAAAGGAAATACGGACAGCCGGCTCCTGGCCGGGCTGGCCGCCTCCTTCCAGGGCCTGTCCGACGAGCTCTGCCTGCTCCGCAAGGCCTGCGCCGACGGCGGGCTCTCCACGGGAGACCTGGACGGCCGGCTGGTCCGCCAGATGCTCTACAGCGGGGCTGTGTCCGGCAGCCATGCGGGCGTGATCGTCAGCGCGGGCGAGAAGCTGGGCGAGGCCTTTCTGCCCGCCGTCGCCCGCTATGCCGACTATGCCTTTTCGGAGGGGATCTCCATGGGGATCCGCATGACGGACCTGGTCGTCAGGCTGATCGCCGAAGGCAGGGACCAGGCCGCGGATATCTGCAGGATCGCCTGCCTCAAGGAGCTCTCCATGCGGCAGGGGGATTATTCCGACAGGGAGCGGACCGCGATCTCGGCCAGCCTTTCCGTCCTGCTCTCGAAGGGGGTCATTTTCCCTTTCTACAGGCAGTTCCCGGGCTTTGACGACCGCCTGGATCTCTATGCCGAGGAAACCCTGATGCAGTACCACCCCTCCTCCCATGAGGAGGCCGGCGGCAGGCACATCGTCTTCCACTACGCGACCTCCCGGCGCGGCGAGGCGGGCTCCTACCGGTCCCGCCCCATGAAGGAAATGTACAGAGATTTTTATGTATCGGGATTTCTCCTTTTTTATGGAGAACAGATGCATTACTATATCACAGATGACCAGGCGGAAAAGCATGTCGTGCAGAGCGGCATGATCGGCCAGGACGCGAGGATCCCGGAGAACTGTTCCGGGCGCTTCGGCCTGATTAACGAGACGACCAGGGCGGCGGCCCTCAGGGATTATGACGAGGCCCTGTCTCTGCTGACGGCCTATTACCGCAGGTCATATCTGCAGAACGAGCTCTTCCGCCGCTGACGGCAGCGGTTGCCTTTGCGGCCATGCCGGCGGCGGAGCCTGCGCTCTCTCTGATCCGGCTGCCGGTCCTGCAGGAGCAGACAGCCTGTTTCATTACGAGGAAATACCAGACTATGATCATTTCGAAATCACCTGTGGGCAAATATCTGCTTGGGATCGATCTTTCGGACCAGTACTGCCAGATCTCATGGATCTATAATAAACGGGCCAGGTTCGGGCGCGGCTTTATCAATGCCGCGACGGGGGGAGTCTCCAGGGAGCCTGTGACCTTTTCGACGGTGAGCGGCAGGGAGGTCTTCAATATACCCGCCGTACTCTACAAGCCGGAGGATTCCGCGGTCTGGGCCGTCGGCCAGGAGGCCGTGGAGCTGGCGGAGGAGGGCGGAGGGACCCCGGTCTCGGGTCTTCTGCAGAAGGCAAGGGAGGATGTCCGCATCTCCGTCGAGGGGGAAAAATACAGCGCGGGGCTCTTGCTGGCCCTCTTTCTGCGCAGGTGTCTGGCCATGCTGGAGCCGGAGATCACCAAGGACCAGATCGCGGCGGTCGTCTTCACCTCCGCGGACATGGATTACGCGATGGAGCAGACCCTGATGCGGGCCTTCGGCCGCATGGAGCTGGATGTGCCGCAGGTCCTGTGCGAGAGCCATGAGGAATCTTTTTACAGCTATATGCTGATGCAGGACGCGGAGCAGCGGCGCGCGGGCATGCTCCTGTGTGATTACGGGCAGGAGGAGACGATCCGCTTTTCCACCCTCCTCTATAACCGCAGGACCAGCCCGGTCGTCTACTGGACGGAGGCGGAGGAGAAGCGCCTGCCCGGGGGGCTGACCCCGGCGAACAGGGACAGGGAGTTCGCGGCTGCCGCCAAAGAGGTCCTGGACCGGCGGGCTGCCTCCTGCGTCTACCTGACCGGCCAGGGCTTTGAAGGAGACTGGCTCAGGGATGCGGCGGTATACCTCTGCAGGGGCCGCAGGGTCTTTCAGGGGGAGAACCTCTTCAGCAAGGGGGCTGCCTACAGCGCCCTCCTCCATGTGGACAGGCCTTCGGAGATCCCGGAGAGCATTTATCTGGCTCCGGACGCCCTTCACTCCAATATCGGGATCGAGGTCCTGCTCCGGGAGCAGACGGGTTATCATGTCCTGCTGGACGCCGGGACCAAGTGGTACAACGCCGAGATCGAGGAGGACTTCATTCTGGAGAACGGAAAGGAATTCAGCCTGGTCCAGACCCCGGTGACGGGAGGGGAGACGAGGAGTCTGACCGTCCACCTGGACGGGATCCCGGACCGGCCGGACCGGACGACCCGGATCCGGGTCGTTCTGAACATGCCGCAGCCGGACAAACTCAGGGTCCAGGTCACGGACCTGGGCTTCGGGGAGATCTTCCCTTCGGACGGAGGAAGCTGGGAGGAGACCTTTTCCGTGTAAAACATGGTCCGGACCGGAAGCTCTGATGCAGGTGCTCTGATACAGGTTTTGAGGAAATAGAATGGGCAGAATATTAACAGTGGCGGGGAGGCAGGCCGACACCCCCTACCGGATCAGAAAAATAGAGAGGAATGTCTATTCCGCGGAGGAGCTCTGCTACTCCCTGGCCCAGTGCGCGGATTTTATGGATGAGGAGATCATGGACCCGGCGCTGGCGGACTGGCTCTCCGAATCCTGCGGTCTCCATGAGCTGGGGCGGCTCCTGCACGGGCAGCTCCGGGGCCGGCACGGCGTCAGGGATTTCGTGGGCACGATCCTGCGGGAATGCGGCTATCTCCCCGCGGGAGAGTCGGCCAGGGTCCTGGCCAGGATGGAGGCCGGCAGGGGGATGGAATCGATCTCCAGGGACCTGTCCCGGGCGCAGGCGCTCGCGGGCCGGGGCCAGATGCGCCAGGCCCAGAACACCTACACGGAGCTTCTGGACAAGCTGCCGGATATGGAGCGGGGGACCAGGGCCCAGATCTGGAAGGAAAAGGGCCTGCACTACGCCGACAGCTTTCTCTTTGAGAGGGCGGCGGACTGTTTCCGCAAGGCCTGGGACCTGTCCCCGGTTCCGGAGCATGCCTTCTGGTATATCGCTTCTTTATATATGTATATGGACGGCGAGGACTACAGGCAGTTCCTGGGGCAGCATCCGGAATTTTATGAGAGCGCCTATCAGGTGGAGCAGCGCGCGGCCCGGGCGGAGAGCCGCTTTAAATCGGGAAGTGAGAGCCGGCAGCTCAGGCGCCTGCGCCAGCTCCGCAGAGAGAACCAGGAGGAGGCATTTTCCTCCAGGCTCGGGCACACCCTCAAGGGGATGCAGGAGGATTACCGCCAGAGAGTGACCTCGTCGGTCTGAAGGATCGCTTGACGCGGGGACGGGACCTGTACTATATTTAGGGACTGTAAAAGCTTGATACGTAAAAAGCTTTGGTAAAAAAGGCTTCATTCATCAGAGGAAAGGAAGAGACGAGATGGCAACGGACAGATATTCAAGTCCGCTCTCCGAGCGGTATGCAAGCCGGGAAATGCAGTATATTTTTTCCCAGGACATGAAGTTCCGGACATGGAGAAGGCTGTGGATCGCGCTGGCGGAGATCGAACAGGAGCTGGGTCTGGACATCACGGATGAGCAGATCGCCGAGTTGAAGGCCCATGCGGAGGACATCAATTACGAGGAGGCCAGGGCCAGGGAAAAGATCGTGCGCCACGATGTCATGAGTCATGTCTATGCCTACGGCCTGCAGTGTCCCAAAGCCAAGGGGATCATCCACCTGGGCGCGACCAGCTGCTATGTCGGCGACAATACGGACATCATCATCATGCGCGAGGCCCTGCGTCTGGTGCGGGGCAAGCTGGTCAATGTCCTGGCCAAGCTGGCGGATTTCGCGCAGGAATACAAGGCTCTTCCCACACTTGGATTTACCCATTTCCAGCCGGCCCAACCCACGACGGTCGGCAAGAGGGCCACGCTCTGGATGCAGGAGTTTGAATTGGCCCTGGCCGAGGTCGAGCACGCCCTGGGGAGCCTGAGGCTTCTGGGCAGCAAGGGAACGACCGGCACCCAGGCCTCCTTCCTGGAGCTCTTTGACGGAGACCTGGACAAGGTCGACCGCCTGGATCCCATGCTCGCCGAAAAGATGGGCTTTGACCGTTGCTTTGCGGTCTCCGGCCAGACCTATCCCCGCCTGCTGGACACCATCGTCCTGAACGCGCTGGGGATCGTCGCCTCGGCGGCCATGAAGATGGGCACGGACATCCGGCTGCTGCAGCACCTCAAGGAGGTCGAGGAGCCCTTCGAGAAGACCCAGATCGGGTCCTCCGCCATGGCCTACAAGCGCAATCCCATGCGGAGCGAGCGCATCTGCTCCCTGGCCCGCTATGTGATGGCGGATGTGATCAATCCGGCGGTCACGGCCGGCACCCAGTGGTTCGAGCGCACTCTGGACGACTCCGCCAACAAGCGGATCTCCGTGCCGGAGGGCTTCCTGGCCGTGGACGGGATCCTGGACCTCTGCCTCAATGTCACGGATGGGCTCAAGGTCTATCCCAAGGTCATTGAAAAGAGACTGCGGTCCGAGCTGCCCTTTATGGCGACCGAAAATATCATGATGGATGCCGTCAAGGCGGGCGGCGACAGGCAGGAGCTCCATGAGAAGATCCGCACCCTGTCCATGCAGGCAGGCAGAAGGGTCAAGGAGGAAGGCCTGGACAACAACCTTCTGGAGCTCATCGCGGCGGATCCCGCCTTCGGCCTGTCCCTCGAGGACCTGGAAAAGACCATGGATCCCTCCAGGTATGTCGGCTGTGCCCCTCATCAGGTGGACCGCTACCTGGCGGAGGTGATCCGGCCGATCCTGGACGCCAACAGGGACCTGCTGGGCCTTGAGGCGGAGATCAACGTCTGATCGCCCGGAAGGATTTTTGGGGAAGACTGATAAACGGGGCCGTGCAAAAGAGACGCGACAGAACTGTACCTGTAAAAGAATCGGAGGAATATTAGATTATGGTAAAAGCTGTTGTTGGTGCAAACTGGGGAGATGAAGGCAAGGGAAAGATCACGGATATGCTGGCGGATTCGGCGGATATCGTCATCCGCTTTCAGGGCGGTGCCAATGCCGGACACACGATCGTGAATGAATACGGGAAATTCGCCCTTCACACCCTTCCCTCCGGTGTTTTTCACCAGAGGGTCATGAATATCATCGGAAACGGTGTCGCCCTCAATATCCCGATCCTCTTCAGGGAACTGAAGAGCATTGAGGACCAGGGCGTCCCCGCCCCCAACCTCATGATCTCGGACCGCTGCCAGGTCGTCATGCCCTACCACATCCTCTTTGATGAGTGCGAGGAGGAGCGCCTGGCGGGCAAGTCCTTCGGCTCCACAAAGTCGGGAATCGCTCCTTTTTATTCAGATAAATATGCAAAAGTCGGCTGGCAGGTCAATGAGCTCTTTATGGATGACGACGCCCTGATGGAAAAGATCGAGCGCGTCTGTGTCCAGAAGGACATCCTCCTGACCCACCTCTACCACCGCGATCCCATCGACAAGAAGGAACTGCTGGAGACGATCCACTCCTACAGGGACATGGTCGCCCCCTATGTCGGCAATGTGGGCGAGTACCTGGACCAGGCCGTCCGGGAGGACAAGACCATCCTGCTGGAGGGCCAGCTGGGCACCCTCAAGGATCCCGACCACGGCATCTATCCCATGGTCACCTCCTCCTCCACGCTGGCCGCCTTCGGCGCGATCGGCGCGGGGCTGGCTCCCGGTCAGATCCGCCAGGTCGTCGTGGTCAACAAGGCCTATTCCTCCGCGGTCGGCGCCGGCGAGTTTGTCTCCGAGATCTTCGGGGACGAGGCGGACGAGCTCCGCAGACGCGGCGGAGACGGCGGTGAGTACGGCGCGACGACGGGCAGGCCCCGCCGCATGGGCTGGTACGACTGCGTGGCCTCCCGCTATGGCTGCCGCCTGCAGGGAGCGACCGACGTCGCCTTTACCGTCCTGGATGTCCTGGGCTACCTGGACGAGATCCCGGTCTGTGTCGCCTATGAGATCGACGGCGTCCGGACAAAGGAATTCCCCGTGACCCGCCTCCTGGCAAAGGCGAAACCCGTCTATGAGATGCTGCCCGGATGGAAGTGCGATATCCGCGGCATCAAAAAATACGAGGACCTTCCCGTGAACTGCCGCAAATATATCGAGTTCATCGAAAAGGAGATCGGTTATCCGATTACCATGGTCTCCAACGGCCCCGGCAGAGAGGACATCATTTACCGCTGAGAACGCGGAGGAAGGATCCCTCCGTTGACCTGAAAAAGAGATTGGAAAGGAACCCATGACAAATAAGGGACAGACAGGCTCCGGACCGGCCGGAGCCGGTGACAGGAAAACAGCAGGGCCCCGGGAGGGGGCGCTCCGCAGGGCGGCGGCCCTCGTGGGGATCGTCCTTCTGGCGGGCCTCTATATCGTGACCTTTGTCCTGGCGGTGGCCGGCAGTGAGAGGACGGCCGGGATGCTGCGCTTCTGCTTCGGCATGACCATCTTTGTGCCGCTCTTTGTGTGGGTCATCATGTGGTGCGCGGGGCGTCTTTTCCATAAAAAGACCATGGCCAGCCTGGACATTCTGGATTCCAATCCCGAGGAGCGCCGGCGGATGGAGGAAGCCCTTGCCCGCGAGAGCGAGGCCGGAGACAGGCAAAAAACCTGTTGACAAGGTCTTTTTGTGATGTTAATATATCGCTTGTGTCGAAAGACATTTGCATACAATCAAGCAGAGCTCTACTCTCACCCAGCGGCCTTGGCTTCTGGCGTTCATACTCGTAAGAGATCTTCAAAGACAGCCGGGCGGGCGAAGCCTGAGCTCCCGGAGGAAGAGGTCTTTGGAGGATCGCAGCGGATGAAACAGTGACAGTGGTGCTTTGCGCCACTGTTTTTTATTGCGCCAGGGCGCTTGGAGGCTATGAAAGTAAATAATAGAGACAGGGACAGAGACGATTTGTTCATCAATGAGAGAATTCGCGACAGAGAAGTCCGCGTGATTTCCGCCGACGGCGAGCAGCTGGGAATTATGTCCTCCAGGGAAGCGCTCAGACTCGCTGAGGAGGCGAATCTTGACCTGGTCAAGATTTCTCCCAACGCGAAGCCGCCCGTATGCAAGATCATTGATTACGGAAAGTACAAGTATGAAAAGACGCGCAAGGAAAAGGACGCCAAGCGCAAGCAGCATACTGTCGAGATCAAGGAGATCAGGCTTTCTCCCAACATCGACACCAATGACCTTACGACCAAGGTCAATGCCGCGAGGAAGTTCCTGACCAAGGGCAACCGGGTCAAGATCACCCTTCGTTTCCGCGGCCGTGAGATGGCGCATATGAATGCCAGCTCCCATATCCTGACGGATTTCGCGAATGCTCTGGTCGACTGTGCGGTCGTCGAGAAGGCGCCCAGGGTCGAGGGCAGGACCATGACTATGTTTTTAGCTGAAAAGCGCTGAACCGCGCGGATGCGCGCAGCTTAGGAACTGTTCGCAAATAACTTGGGATAGATGCATAGGATTTTCTTTCGAGTACAAGGAGAAAAACGTAGTCGATGCGGGCATCGGCGAGGCTTTTCGACGATGTAATCGGAAGAAAAACATGCAGAATATCACAAGTTATTAAGTAACAGTTCCTTAGTCCGCAAGATGCTGCGCGGCGGATACGGCAGGAACCTGAAAGCCTGTCCCGGATTCTGCGATTCTCCGTTTTGGAAGAACAGTTAAGATAAAGGAACAAGTAAACACGAGGCAGACGGGGAACCGTTTTTCTCTGTTCCCTGCGGGGCGCGGGGAGCTACCGGCCTGTGTGAAGAGCAAGGAGGAAAAAACAATGCCTAAAATGAAGACAAAGAGAGCCGCTGCAAAGCGTTTCAAAGCAACCGGTACCGGCAAGATCAAGAGATTCAAGGCCTACAAGCGCCACATCCTCACCAAGAAGTCCACAAAGAGGAAGAGAGATCTTCGTCAGTCCACCATTCTGGATGAGACAAACGTAAAGAACATGAGAAAGGTTATGCCTTATCTCTGATCAGGCGGACTTTTCAGGATTTTTACTGACTGACAGATCCGCGCCCTGCGCGGACAGGACCGGGCCCGGAAGACAAGAGTGAGTTCCTTTTTACAGGCAGGGAGCTTCCGGGGATTGAATAAGAATGTGAGGTATAGAAATGGCAAGGATCAAAGGCGCGATCAACGCGAAGAAAAAGCATAAGAGAGTATTAAAGCTGGCCAAGGGCTACAGGGGCGCACGCTCCAAACAGTACAGGATTGCCAAGCAGTCCGTCATGCGTGCTATGGCTTCCGCATTTGCAGGCCGCAAGCAGCGCAAGAGAGATATGCGCAAGCTGTGGATCACCCGTATCAACGCGGCAGCCAGGATCAACGGCATCTCCTACAGCCAGATGATGCACGGCCTCAAGGTCGCAGGCGTCGACATCAACCGCAAGATGCTCGCTGAGCTCGCAGTCAACGATGCCGCAGGCTTCGCTGCCCTCGCTGAGATGGCCAAGGCCAACGTGTAATTCCCCTAAGTCTTATAGGATTTATGCGGATTCCCCGGCATTTGTGAGTTTTTTTCAGGCCGGGCATATATAAAACTGCTTGTCACCCTCTCTCCGGATTTCCGGGGAGAGGGTTTTTCGTCTTGTTTTGGATGGGAAGGCATGATATGTTTATTTCGGTGGTAAACTGCTTCCTCAGCGGGAACAGCCCCTCAGCGGGAACAGTCCCCCGGCCGGGAACAGACCCCTCAGCTGGAAAAAGCCCGTTTTTATGAGCAGTGGAAAAAGCAGCCTGCCTCAGCGGCGGTGCGGGTTGTCTGGGAGGGAGCGGTCTGCCGGCGCAGATACTGTCCATATGGAAAAGGAGATCAAAAAGATGAAACCTTACGCATTCGGAATCGATATCGGCGGGACGACGGTCAAGTGCGGCTTCTTCCATAATGACGGCACTTTTGTCGAAAAATGGGAGATCCCGACGCGGACTGAAAACGGCGGGGAGATGGTCCTTCCGGACATCGCCGCTTCGATCAGGGAAAAACTCAGTGCCCACGGTGTGGCTATGGACCAGGTGGAAGGGATCGGTGTCGGCGTGCCCGGTCCTGTCCTCAGGAAAAGTGTCGTCAACGGCTGTGTCAACCTGGGCTGGGGCGTGATCGACGTCAGCGAGAAGCTGGCCGGCCTCCTGGACGGGGCCAGGGTCCTTGTCGGGAACGATGCCAATGTGGCGGCTCTGGGCGAGCAGTGGCGCGGAGGCGGCGAGGGCTTTGAAAATGTGGTCATGGTCACGCTGGGCACCGGTGTCGGCGGCGGAATCATCGTCGGCGGAAAAATTCTGGAAGGCGCGCACGGCGCCGGCGGCGAGATCGGACATATGCAGATGCGCCGGGATGAGACGGCTGTCTGCGGCTGCGGCAAGAAGGGGTGTCTGGAGCAGTACGCGTCCGCGACCGGGATCGTCCGCATGTCAAAGATAGCCCTCGAGAAGGACAGCCGGGCCTCTGCCCTGCGGCAGCTGGAGGAGATCACGGCCAAAGAAATCTTTGACTGTGCAAAAGAAGGGGACGCCCTGGCCTGCGGCCTGGTCGACGACCTGGGGCAGATGCTGGGCACTGCCATGGCCAACATCGCCGTGGTGGCGGACCCGGATGTCTTTGTCATCGGCGGCGGCGTATCGAAGGCGGGGCAGATCCTGCTCGATGCCATCGAAAAGTATTACAAGCCGGCGGCCTTCCATGCCTGCCGGGAAGCCGGGATCAGGCTGGCGGGGCTTGGAAATGACGCCGGCATGTACGGGGCTGTCCGCATGGTCCTGAACCGCTGAGATTTTGCTGAAGTTCTGTTGATATTTTCGTTACAGTTCAGGCCCACCTGAAACGCGAGGCGTTTTGCGCAAAACCCGAGTTTAAAGGCGTTCAAGCGTCAACAATGCTTCGCATTGTTGTAGCGCGTTGGAATCGCTGAACGCAAAGTTACATGTTCACGCCCTTTGAGGGGGCGTGAACATATTTTCTGCCGCCGGACTGGGCGGCCGGAGGGCTCCCGGGATGCTGAGTGCGTCCCGGGGGCTTTTTTTGCGGAATCCAGGTCCTTTTTGCAGGGCATGCCCCCTGGAATACAGGTCCCGGAAATCCGGGCCCTTCGAAAGGATGCCCCCGGGAATCGAGGTCCTTTTTGTAGCGCATGCCCCCGGAATGCATGCCCCGGAATCCATGTCCTTCTGCAGGGGTGCTGCTGTCTTCCCGGTATACATTCCGGGGGAATTGTTTATTCCATCCGGAAAAAGGGTCTGCTATAGTACATTTGGTCTGCCGGAGGCAGGCCGGACAGGGCTGCGGGGGCCCTGATGCTGTGACAGTGTGCTGTGACACTGCAGTGTGACACAGTCCCTGTCCCTCTGTCACACCCCTGTCATATATTTTATAGAAAAGGAAGTGGACTTCATTGAAACTGGGTGAATGGATAGCAAAATGCAGGGTTCTGATCCTGATCGTCAGCGCGCTCCTTCTGGTGCCGTCCCTGATCGGGATCGCGAAGACCAGAGTCAATTATGATCTTCTGAGTTATCTGCCGGATTCGCTGGAGACGGTGGAAGGGCAGAATATCATGGTGGATGAGTTCGGGACGGGGGCCTTCTCCATGTGTGTCATCGAGGGGCTGCCCATGAAGGACGTGCAGAAGCTGGCCGACAAATTCAAGCAGATCGACCATGTCAAGGATGTCCTCTGGTACGGGGAGGTGATGGATATCAGTGTCCCTCCCGAGATCCTGCCGGACAAGGTCCGGGACAAGTTCATCCGGGGCGACGCCCAGCTGCTGGTCGCCTTTTATGACAACACGACGTCCTCGGATGAATCCATGGGGGCGCTGACCGAGATGCGGCGGATCGCTGACGAGCACTGTTTCATCGGGGGGATGACCGGCATCGTCACGGACATCAAGGACCTCTGTATGCAGGAGCTGCCGGTCTATGTGGTGATCGCCGCTATTCTGAGCTTTTTCGTGCTGGAGCTGACGACGGAATCCTACGCGGTCCCTATCTTTTTCCTGCTGGGGATCGGGCTCTCCATCCTCTATAACCTGGGATCCAATATTTTCCTGGGGTCGATCTCCTATGTCACCCAGGCCCTGACCGCGGTCCTGCAGCTGGCGGTGACCATGGACTACTCGATCTTTCTGCTGGAGAGCTATGAGGAGAACAAGAAGCATTATCCGGACGCGCGGGACAAGGCCATGGGAATGGCCATCAGCCAGACCTTCCGGTCGGTGGTCGGCAGCTCGGTGACGACGGTCGCGGGCTTTCTGGCCCTGTGCGTCATGACCTTCGCTCTGGGCCGGGATATCGGAATCGTCATGTCCAAGGGCGTCCTGATCGGGGTCCTGTGCTGCGTGACGGTCCTGCCCTCCATGATCCTGGTCTTTGACGAGCTGATCGAGAAGACCAGACACAAGCCCCTGATCCCCAGCCTGGACAGGGTGAGTGACTTTATCATCCGCCACTACCGCCTCTGGTTGGTCGTCCTGGCGGTCATGGCCGCTCCGGCCATGTACGGCAGCAAAAATGTCGGGGTCTACTACAACATCGCCCAGTCCCTGCCGGATGATATCCTCAGCAATATAGCCAATGACAAGCTGCAGAAGACCTTCCACATGAACACCACCCATGTCATTCTCATGGACAGGGACCTGGACAGCCGGGTCAAGCGGGAGATCTTTGAGGAGGTCGGCAAGGTGGACGGCGTCAAGTTCACCATGGACCTGTCCTCCATGGTCGGGCCCCTGCTGCCGGAGGAGCTGATCCCGTCCCAGGTCAAGGACATGATGCAGAGCGACCGGCATGAGATGGGCATGGTGGTCTCCAAGTATACGGAGGCGACGCCGGAGGTCAACGCCCAGATCGCCCAGATCGACAAGATCGTCAAGTCCAGGGATCCGCATGCGCTGGTGATCGGCGAGGCGCCCATGATGAAGGACCTGCAGGATACGACCGATGTGGATATCCAGAGGGTCAATTTCCTGTCCATGGCCGCCATCTTTGTCATCATCCTCTTGGTCTTCAAGTCCATCTCCCTGCCTTTTATCCTGGTCCTGGTCATCGAGTTCGCCATCAATGTCAACATGGCGGTCCCGTATTTCCAGGGGATCAGCCTGGCCTTTGTGGCCAGCATCGTCATCGGGACCATCCAGCTGGGCGCGACGGTGGACTATGCCATCCTGATGACCAGCCGCTATGTGGCGGAGCGCCAGTCCGGCAGGTCCAGGGAGGAGGCCGTCTCGATCGCCCACAAGGCCACCATCCTGTCCATCTTGACCAGCGGCTTCAGCTTCTTTGTGGCCACCTTCGGCGTCTCGGTCTATTCCCGCGTCGATATGATCGGATCTATCTGCACCCTTTTGTCCAGGGGCGCCCTGATCAGCATGGCCTCGGTCATCCTGCTGATGCCGGCCATGTATATGATCTTTGACGGCCTGATCATCCGGACGACCGCGGGCTTCCGGAGAAAGGAAAAGAGCCGGCTCGCGGACGCGAAGTAAAAGCCTGTATAAAAAAGGGGAATAAATACAACTACAGCATATCGGGCGGAATCCGGAAGCGGATATCAATATATTGTATAAGAAAAAAGCCAAAACCCGTACAATTTTTGCCATGTACAGAATTGCTTTTTTGGGGGGCAGGGAATAAAATAATATAGTCGAAACCACCAATGATTCAGGGGTGTGCTGATGACATTTCTGTGAAAAATGTTGATTTTTTCACGAACTGGAGCCGGAGACCATTAGCGGCTCCGGAATTACTGCGGAAGGGAGAGGCCAGGGGGTCGGCTTTCTCCGGGACTGCAGGTTTACCATTCATTTGTAGGGGGCAGCGCCGGTCCCCGGATCTTTTTCCATCATGTTTCTGCTCAGATCATTCAGCGGCCTGTCACGGGACAGGCGGCGGGGGAAACGGCAGACAAAAAGAAACTGGTGGGAAAGCCGGACAGGAAGGGCGTCTGTCAAATGGAGGATCTATTTATGGCAATCTTAAAACTGGTACTGGGACTGGTTCCCATCATCTGGCTGATCATCGCCTTGAGCGGACTGAAAATGCCCGGCTTCAAGGCCTGTCCGATCGCCATCATCTTCGCGGCGGCTGTTGCGATCGGCTACAAGCACATGGCCATTCCTCACGTTGCAACCGCAATCGTGGAAGGTATCTGCATGGCTCTGTGGCCTATTCTGCTGGTCATCATTGCGGCCCTGTTCGTGTACGCTCTCGTACAGGAGACCGGAGCCATGGACAAGATCAAGGCTATGCTGACGAGCGTTTCCGTTGACAAGCGTGTCCTTGCCATCATCATCGGCTGGGGCTTCGGCGGCTTCATGGAAGGTATGGCAG
>CAMNFJ010000049.1:0-17101 GCA_946536955.1 uncultured Lachnospiraceae bacterium | reverse complement strand
TGATCTGAAAAAATACGGAGACAGGAAAGATGAAGATCTACGCAGACAATGCCGCAACAACAAGAATGAGCAGAACAGCCATTGAGGCCATGCTTCTCTATATGGAAAATGTATACGGGAACCCGTCCAGCCTCTATTCGATCGGGCAGGAGGCCAAGGAGGCCCTGGAGCAGGCACGCGAGGAGGTCGCGGCTGTGATCCACGCGGACCCGAAGGAGATCCTCTTTACCTCCGGCGGGAGCGAAGCCGACAACCAGGCCCTGCGGTCTGCTGCGGAGATCGGAAAGAGAAAGGGCAAAAAGCACATCATTTCCTCCGCGTTTGAGCACCATGCCATCCTCCACACCCTGCAGCGGCTGGAGAAGGAAGGATTCGAGGTGACTCTTCTTCCGGTCCATGAGAACGGCATCGTCGATGTCGGGGAGCTGGAGGCGGCGATCCGGGAGGACACCTGCCTGGTCACGATCATGACCGCCAACAATGAGATCGGGACCATCCAGCCGGTCGCGGAGATCGGGGCGGTCTGTAAGAAGCGCGGAGTCCTCTTCCACACGGATGCGGTCCAGGCCGTCGGCCATCTGCCCATCGACGTAAAGGCCATGAACATCGATATGCTGTCCGCATCGGCCCATAAATTCCACGGCCCCAAGGGCGTCGGCTTCCTCTATGCGAGGAAGGGGATTGCCCTGACCAACCTGATCGAGGGCGGAGCCCAGGAGAAGGGCAAAAGGGCAGGCACCGAGAATGTCCCCGGGATCATGGCTATGGCAGCCGCGCTCAAAGAGGCGGCGGCCAACCTGGAGAAGAACGCTGACCACCAGAGGGCCCTCAGGGACCGCCTGATCAAAGGCCTCCTGGAGATCCCCCACTCGGCCCTGAACGGAGATGCCGAAAAGAGGCTGCCCGGCAACGCCAACTTCTGCTTCGAGGGGATCGAGGGCGAATCCCTCCTCCTCCTTCTGGACGACAAGGGCATCAGCGCCTCCTCCGGCAGCGCCTGCACCTCCGGGTCCCTCGATCCCAGCCACGTGCTCCTGGCCATCGGCCGCGTCCACGATGTGGCCCACGGGTCCCTGCGCCTGAGCCTGGGCGAGGAGATCACGGAGGAAGAGGTGGATTATCTGATCAGGTCCGTGAAGGAAGTCGTCGAGTACCTGCGGAGCTTCTCCCCTGTGTGGAGAGACCTGATGGCAGGCAAGACACCTTTTATCCTTTAAAAAAGATCCTGAAAACAGACTTTGTTAAATCTGAAGAAAGGCTCTGCGATAAAAGAAAAACATCGCTGATGGAATATTTTCAGCGCGTGCGCTGATGCATAGATAGAAGGAGAAAAATCATGGCACTCTACAGTGAAAAGGTAATGGACCACTTCCGCAATCCCCGCAATGTCGGCGTCATCGAGGACGCCAATGCCATCGGGGAGGTCGGCAACGCCAAATGCGGCGATATCATGAAGATGTATCTCAAGATCGAGGACGACATCGTGGAGGATGTCAAGTTTGAGACCTTCGGCTGTGGCAGCGCGATCGCGTCGAGCTCGATGGCGACAGAGCTGATTAAGGGCAAGCCCCTGAGTGAGGCCATGAACCTGACCAACAAGGCCGTGACCGAGGCCCTCGACGGGCTTCCGGCCTACAAGCTCCACTGTTCGGTCCTCGCCGAGGAGGCCATTCAATCGGCACTGGAGGATTATTACACAAAGTATCCCGAGAAGAGGCCGGCGGATTTTGTCAAAAAGGAGCGAAAGGATCCGCACGAGATCGAAGAGTGACAGGGCTGCTGATCAGGCTGTTTCGGAAGCGGACAGATTGCCGGCCTATGGGACGCAAGCCCCAAGGACTGGAGAAAAGAATTATATTATGAAAACAGACAGGACAAAGATCAGAAATCCAAAATCGTATTTTCGAATGCGATGCACAGGTTATCGATGCATCTGTATGACGGCGGATGGATGGCATTCATGACTCGCTTGCGGGTTTCGCGCGCGCAGCCCACGACGGAAGTCACGGGAATTGCGCGGTGAAGTAGAAATACAGTGCCCTTCTTCCGCCTTGCAGCCCCTGCCGGGGCAGTTCGATCTGCAGCCTTGTGCCGAGCCGGCGAAAGGCCTGGTCAGGAAATTAAAAGAAATACGAAAAGGAGATCTGTATTCATGAGCAATTATAAATTCGAGACCCTGCAGCTTCATGTGGGACAGGAGCAGGCGGATCCGGCGACCGATTCCAGAGCCGTACCGATCTATCAGACAACTTCCTATGTCTTCCACAACTCACAGCACGCGGCGGACCGCTTCGGTCTGGCGGATCCCGGCAATATCTACGGGCGCCTGACCAACTCCACCCAGGATGTCCTGGAGAAGCGCCTGGCGGCCCTGGAGGGCGGGAGCGCTGGCCTGGCCGTGGCATCGGGCGCGGCGGCGATCACCTACACGATCCAGGCCCTGGCGGCAAACGGCGGCCATATCGTGGCCCAGAAGACCATTTACGGCGGGAGCTTCAACCTCCTGTCCCATACACTTCCCCAGTACGGGATCACGACGACCTTTGTCGATGCCCATAACCTGGAGGAGGTCGAGGCGGCCATTCAGGACAATACCAGGGCTGTCTATCTGGAGACCCTGGGCAATCCCAACAGCGATATTCCGGACATCGACGCGGTCGCGCAGATCGCCCACAGGCACGGCCTGCCCCTGGTCATCGACAATACCTTCGGCACTCCCTACCTGATCCGGCCCATTGAGCACGGCGCGGACATCGTGGTCCACTCGGCCACAAAGTTTATCGGAGGCCACGGCACGACCCTGGGCGGCATCATCGTGGAATCCGGAAAATTTGACTGGAAGGCCGGCGGCAGATATCCCCAGATCGCCGAGGCCAATCCAAGCTATCACGGGATCTCCTTCTACGACGCGGTCGGCCCCGCGGCCTTTGTGACCTATATAAGGGCCATCCTCCTGCGCGACACCGGGGCAGCCATCTCCCCCTTCAACGCCTTCCTGCTCCTGCAGGGCGTGGAGACCCTGTCCCTGCGTCTGGAACGGCACGCGGAGAACACAAAGAAGGTGGTGGAATACCTTGCCGGCCATCCCCTGGTGGAAAAGGTGAATCACCCCTCCCTGGCAGACCATCCGGACCACGCCCTCTATGAAAAATATTTCCCGAATGGCGGCGCCTCTATCTTTACCTTCGAGATCAGGGGCGGAAAAGAGGCGGCCTGGAAATTTATCGACAATCTGGAGATCTTCTCCCTGCTGGCCAATGTGGCGGACGTCAAGAGCCTGGTGATCCATCCGGCCTCCACCACCCACTCCCAGCTGTCCGAAGAGGAGCTGGCGGACCAGGGCATCTACCCCGGCACGATCCGGCTTTCCATCGGAACGGAGCACATCGACGATATCATCGCGGACCTGGAAAAGGGATTCGCAGCCCTGGTCTGAACGAATAAAGACTTTTTAATTCCGGCAGAATGAGTATAATGGAATTTATGAAAAAACCTGTTGCAGGAGGCCGGTGATACAGGGCCTGCCGCATAGATTCCAAGCCTGCAGGCCTGCTGCAGAGGGCTTATGACAGAAAGGGAGATAGCATGTCTAAGATTTATAAGGGAACACTGGGACTGATCGGCAACACACCTCTGGTCGAGGTCGTCAATATCGAAAAGGAACTGGGGCTGGAGGCCACAGTCCTTGTAAAGCTGGAGTATTTTAATCCCGCGGGCAGCGTCAAGGACAGGATCGCCAAAGCCATGATCGAGGATGCCGAGGAAAAGGGCCTGCTCAGGGAGGGCTCTGTGATCATTGAGCCCACATCGGGCAATACAGGTATCGGCCTGGCCTCGATCGCGGCGGCCAAGGGCTACCGGATCATCCTGACCATGCCGGAGACCATGAGCGTCGAGCGCAGGAACATCCTCAAAGCCTATGGCGCGGAGATCGTCCTGACCGAGGGCGCCAAGGGTATGAAGGGCGCGATCGCGAAGGCAGAGGAGCTGGCGAAGGAGATTCCGGGCGGCTTTATCCCCGGCCAGTTCGTCAATCCCGCCAACCCCGCTGTCCACAGGGCGACCACAGGCCCCGAGATCTGGAATGACACGGACGGAAAGGTGGACATCTTTATCGCGGGTGTCGGCACGGGCGGTACCCTGACCGGTACGGGCGAATATCTCAAGTCGCAGAATCCCGACGTGAAGATCGTCGCCCTGGAGCCGGAGGATTCCCCGGTCCTGTCCGAGGGACGCGCGGGAGCCCACAAGATCCAGGGCATCGGCGCGGGCTTCGTGCCGGACGTTCTCAACACGGAAGTTTATGATGAGATCTTCAAGGCCTCCGGAGACGACTCCTTTGCGGCGGCCAAACTCCTGGCCAAAAAAGAAGGCATCTCCGTCGGTATTTCCTCCGGCGCGGCCCTGCACGGGGCGATCGAACTCGCGAAGCGGCCGGAGAACAAGGGCAAGGTCATCGTCGCCCTCCTGCCCGACAGCGGCGACCGCTACTATTCCACAGCCCTTTTTACGGACTGACGGGTGTCAATTGCCCGACGGCGGCTGACGCTGTTGTTCCACAGCTCTTTTTACGGACTGACGGATGTCAATTGCCCCGAACGGGACAGGAGGCTGGCGGCGTGGCCCCGCAGGGCACGGCCAGTGATGACATAGAATACAGGTCTTCGAAGGGACCGGAAAGCCATGTGCTTTCCGGTCTTTTTTCTGTGCGCTGTCTGCGCTTCTTTTCTGTGCGCTGTCTGCACTTCTTTTCTGTGCGCTGTCTGCGCTTCTTTTCTGTGCGCTGTCTGTGCTTTTTGAGGAATTTCCCCGGGCATGGCTGCCTGCTGATACTTCCGGAGATTGCGGCTTTTGTGAATGCGCAAATGATATGACATATATAGATGAACAACATATTGTATATGGTTGAAGAAGATATACAGTTGGTATATAATATAAAAACTATGTGTGCGTAAATACAAAATTACACACATTAATTAACACAACACAGTTACATCCACAAAAGCGCAGGGTGGCTGATGTGCGGAGCGTCGCACCGGCCCCGGCGAAAAGTACGTTTGCATTACAGCGGTATTGTTCCTGTTTATTTTCTGTCGCGCGGGATTCCTGACCTCAGTCGGGAAGCCGGGCGCTCAGCTGAGACCCTTGTTGAAATTCTCAATCCCTTCTCTATGGAAATCGCCGTGGAATACAATGTGCCTTTTGCTTTATTGCACAGGGTGTTCCTCCCGGCACATTCTGTCTGCTGCATCGCGCAGGAAACGCTCCGGAACGGAGATTTTATCTTATGAATCCCAAAACGATCAGTTACATAATCAAGCGCCTGATCCTTGCTGTTTTCACGGTGTGGGTCGTTTTTACGCTGACCTTTTTTATCATGCACGCGGTGCCGGGCGGTCCCTTTGTCGGTGAAAAGGCCATTTCCAAGGCTGCCCAGCAGGCTCTGGAAGCCAAGTACGGACTGGACAAGCCGCTGAGCACTCAGTATTTCACCTATTTGAATGATGTGGTCCACCTGCGCTTCGGCCCTTCGCTCAAGCAGAGGGGGCGCATGGTCATCGACATCATGGGAGACGGCCTCAAGACCAGCGCCAAGCTGGGTGTCATCGCGGCTGTGCTGGCCCTGGTCTGCGGAGTTGTCCTGGGAGCCTGCGCTGCCCTGAACAGAAATACCATCCCCGACAGGATCATTATGGTCATCACGACGGCCTTTGTCTCCATGCCGTCCTTTATCATGGGGTCCCTGCTCCTGGTCATTTTCGCCATCAGGCTCCATGTGCTGCCGGCCAACGGCGCGGAGGCCGGAGGCCTGATCCTGCCGGTCATCACGCTCATGCTCTATCCCATGGCCTACATCACCAGGCTGACGCGGTCGTCCATGCTGGATGTCCTGGGGCAGGACTACATCCGGACAGCAAAAGCCAAGGGCGTGCCCGCCAACAAGATCATCTTCGGCCACGCGCTCAAGAATTCCCTGATCCCGGTCATCACCTATTTTGGTCCCATGCTGGCCTATATCGTCACCGGCTCCCTGGTCGTCGAGCAGATCTTTGCCGTGCCCGGGATCGGCAGGGCCTTTGTCAGCAGCATCATCAACCGTGACTACATGATGATCATGGGCACCACGATCGTGCTGGCGACCCTGATCGTCGTCATGAACCTGATCAGTGACATCATGTACAAGGTCGTCGATCCCAGGATCACCCTGGAGTAATTTTGATCTGGAGGAAAAATGGACAGCAATCTGAAAAAACTGAGCATGCAGGTGAATGTGGATGACCTGCTGCCGGCAAGCGAAGAAGAAAAGGAATACATGGTCAAGATGCGGCCCTCCACGACCGCTTTTCAGGACGGCCTCCGGCGGCTGAAAAAGAACAAGGTCGCCATGGTGAGCTTTTTTATCATCGTGCTCATCACGGTCTCCTCGATCCTGGTGCCCATGTTCTGGCCCTATAAATATGAATCCATGCTGGGTATCGTCCCCGGAAAGCCCGTGGACGCATCCTTTAACAACCTCAAGCCCTTTGAATATTCGACCTCGGAGGAGGCCAGGATCGAGGCGGGAGAGAAGGTCTTCCCCCATGTGTTCGGCACGGACTCCTCGGGGCGCGACTATTTTATCCGCGTGATCTACGGAACCCGCATTTCCCTGGCGGTCGGCTTTTTTGCCAGTATCATCGTCCTGGTCATCGGCCTGGTCGTCGGCTCGGTGGCCGGCTACGCGGGAGGTATGGTGGATATCATCATCATGAGGATCGTCGATATCATCTACTCGCTCCCCGACATGCTGATGGTCATCCTGCTGGCCTCCGTCCTGCGTGAACCGCTGGGCAAGGCCCTGGAGGGGACCGTCCTGGAGAAGATCGGATCCAATATCATCTCCCTCTTCATCATCTTCGCGCTGCTCTACTGGGTCTCCATGTCCCGCCTGATCCGCGGCCAGATCCTGTCCCTGCGCGAACAGGAATACGTCCTTGCCGCCCAGGCCAGCGGGGCAAAGGCCGGCTGGGTCATCCGCAAGCACCTGATCCCCAACTCGATCTCGGTCATCGTCATTTCGACGGCCCTGCAGATCCCCAACGCGATCTTTACCGAGAGCTACCTGTCCTTCCTGGGCCTGGGCGTCAACGCCCCCATGCCCTCGCTGGGTTCTCTCGCTTCCGACGCGCTCAACGGACTTAAGTCCTATCCCTACCGCCTGGTCATCCCGGCCCTGGTGATCTCCCTGATCGTGCTCTCCCTCAACCTCTTTGGCGACGGCCTGCGCGATGCCTTCGATCCCAAGCTGAACGGATAATACGGCACAGTACCTGACAGCTGAAAAGGTTATAGCTGTCAGCCACAAAAGAGGAAAAACAATGGCTCTATTAGAAGTAAAAGACCTGCACACCTCCTTTTTTACCGATGCGGGCGAGGTGCGCGCAGTGAACGGCGTTTCTTTCAATCTCGAACGCGGAAAGGTCCTGGGGATCGTGGGCGAATCCGGCTCCGGCAAATCGGTGACGGCCTACTCGATCATGCAGATCCTGGCATCCACCGGAAAGATCGTCTCCGGCTCCATCAAGTATGACGGACAGGAGCTGGTCGGCGCCGACGAAAAGGTCATGAAAAATATCCGCGGCAACAAGATCTCCATCATATTCCAGGATCCCATGACCAGCCTCAACCCGACCTATACGATCGGAAAGCAGCTGATGGAAGCCATCCTGCTGCACACGGACCGCAACAAAAAGGAGGCCTGGGACAGGGCAGTGGAGATGCTGCGCCTGGTCAACGTCAATGAACCGGAAAAGAGGATGAAGCAGTATCCCTTTGAGTTTTCCGGCGGCATGCGGCAGAGAGTCATGATCGCCATGGCCCTGGCCTGCGAGCCCGACATCCTGATCGCCGACGAACCGACGACGGCCCTGGACGTGACCATCCAGGCCGGCATTCTGGAGCTCATGAAGGATATCCAGAGGGAAATGGGCATGGCCATCATCATGATCACCCATGACCTGGGCGTCGTAGCCCAGCTCTGCGACGAGGTCGTCGTCATGTACGCGGGCTCCATCTGTGAGCAGGGCACGGCCGATGAGATCTTTTATAACCCCTGTCACGAATATACCAAGGGCCTGCTCCGCTCCATCCCGACAACAGGAAACGAGGGACAGAGACTGCAGCCTATCACCGGAACCCCGATCGACCTGCTGAACATGCCCAAGGGCTGCGCCTTCGCGCCCCGCTGTGACGCCGCCATGAAGATCTGCATCCGCGAATCCTGCCAGAGGTTCCAGATCAACGACGACCACCAGGCCGCCTGCTGGATAAATGTACGAAAAGCAGCCGACCAGAGCTGATGCGGGCTATAAGGAGTAATCAATGAGCAATCAGAACAACAACGGCGAGCCGCTCATCCGGGTCAGCCATCTCAAACAATATTTCCCGATCAACACGGGATTTTTCCAGACAAAACCCCTCAAGGCCGTGGACGATATCTCCTTTGATATCAGAGAGGGAGAGACCCTGGGCCTGGTCGGCGAGTCCGGCTGCGGCAAGACCACGGCCGGCAGGACCATCCTGCATCTCTACAAGCCCACGGGCGGCGAGGTGATCTACCGCGGAAAGCCCGTCCGCACCCAGAAGGACATCGAGGATTTCCGCGCCAAGGCGACCATGGTCTTTCAGGATCCCTATTCCTCACTGGATCCCCGCATGACGGTCGCGGATATCATCGGCGAGCCCCTGGATGTCCGCCGTATGTACAAGACGAAGGAGGAGCGCCGGGAGAGGATCCTGGAGCTCATGGCCCACGTCGGACTCAACTCCGAGCACGCGGCCCGCTATGCCCATGAATTTTCGGGCGGACAGCGCCAGAGGGTCGGCATCGCGAGGGCCCTGGCAGTCAGGCCCGACTTTATCGTCTGCGACGAGCCGGTCTCCGCGCTTGACGTCTCCATCCAGGCCCAGGTCATCAACATGTTCGATGAGCTGCAGGAAAAGCTGGGCCTGACCTACCTCTTCATCGCCCATGACCTCCTGGTCGTGCGCCATATTTCCGACCGGATCGCGGTCATGTACCTGGGCCATATGGTCGAGCTGGCGGATGCCAATGAGATCTATGACAGGCCCCTGCACCCCTACACCAGGGCCCTGATCTCGGCGGTGCCGGTGCCGGATCCCGTGAAGGCCCGGGCCAACCAGAGGATCGAGATGACCGGCGAGATCCCAAGCCCCCTGAACGCGCCTCCCGGATGCCCCTTCCACACGCGCTGCCCTTACGCAAAGGAGTCCTGTAAGGAGAGCATGCCGGAGCTGCGGGAGATCGAGAAGGGCCGCTTCGTGGCCTGCCACCGGATCGAGGAGATCGGCTGATCCGGCGGGACCGGTCCCCGGTTTTCCCTGTTTTTTCTATCATTTCATATCGTAAAAGTTCTGCGGGCGCGGCCCTTCACCTGCTTTTTGCAGGCGGGGTAGACCGCAGTGGCTTTGGAAAGGCGGCGCAGGATTCCTGCGCTGTCTGCAGTTGCGTCTCTGCTTTTTTCAGCCCGGGCGGCAGCTGCGTGTAACTTTGGCTTGGAGGCTCCTTTACGGTCCGAAAAGCCTGGATTCTTTTGCCGGCATGGAAAAAGAAGAGCATTTTTTACCATGCGGCAGAGTAGTTTTTTAGGGAGGAAATCATGAAAAGATTACTTGCACTTGCTCTGTGCGCCATGATGACCATCAGCCTGTGTGCCTGCGGTGATTCCGCGGCCAACGGCGGCGGCAGCGCGGCGGCGGGCGCGACCGGCGAAGCAGCTGCCGAAGCAGTGGCTGAGGAAGAGGGCGGAGAAGCCGCCCCTGCCGAGGTCGATGAGTCTCTGGTCGCAGCGGACGGAATCAATGTCTGCATCGCGTCCGAGCCCGACAACATCGATCCCGCTCTCAACAGTTCGGTCGACGGCGCAACTCTGATCCTGCACACCTTTGCCGGCCTGGCAAAGTGGGAGCAGGAGGGCGACGGCTCCTACAAGATCGTTCCTGACTGCGCTCAGGAGCTGGTCGAAGGAAAAGAAAACGAGGACGGCACGGTCACTTATACCTATACCCTGCTCGACGGCCTCAAATGGTCCGACGGACAGCCCCTGACAGCCGGCGACTTCGAGTTTGCCTGGAAGCGCGCGGCAGACCCCAAGACCGCTTCCGACTACGGCTACATGTTTGACCAGGTCGTCGGATATGACGAGATGACCGAGCAGAAGGAGACCGGCAAGACCAACGAGGACGGCACTCCCGAGATGGAGTATGTCAATCCCGATCCCGAACTGCTGGCCATCAAGGCTGTGGATGACAAGACTCTGGAAGTCACGACCAAGCAGATGGTCCCTTACTGGAACGAGCTTCTTGCCTTCCCGACCTACATGCCTGTCCGCAAGGATGTCGTTGAGAACGAAGCATGGGCGACCGATCCCTCCACCTACATCGGCAACGGCCCCTACACCATGACTGCATGGCAGCACAACAGTGTCATCACCATGAAGAAGAACGAGAGCTTCCATGATGCCGCCAAGGTCACCATGCCCGCCATCAACTTCTACATGTCCGACGATGCCAACAACATGCTGACCAACTTCGAGAACGGCTCCTGGAAGCTGATCGACGATGTCCCGACCAATGAGATCGCTGCTCTGAAGGAGCAGTATCCCGACGAGTTCGTCGTCACCGGCCAGCTGGGAACCTACTATGTCGGCTGGAATGTCAATGAGGACATCCTGCCCAAGGATTCCGGTCTTGAGGGCAAGGAGGCCGAGGAGGCCCGCGCCGAGATCCGCAATGCCCTGTCCCTGCTCTTTGACCGCAACTACATCGTTGAGCAGATCGCTCAGGGCGGACAGACTCCTGCCTCCTCCTTCGTCTCCAGCGGCCTGACAGACGCTGACGGCAAGACCGATTTCTCCGCCAACGCCGGCCACAACGACGGCTTTGCCGGTTACTACCAGGTGGCTCCCGAGGCTCTTCAGAGTAACTTTGCAGCCGCAATCGAAGTCCTGAAGAAATACTATGAGTTCGACGAGGCGACCCAGACTGTCAAGAACTTCCCGACTCTGACCTACCTCTACAACACCAGCGATGCCCACAAGGCCATCGCCGAGTACCTGCAGAGCGCCTTCGCCTCTGTCGGCATCACCATGAACCTGGAGAACCAGGAGTGGAACACCTTCCTCAACACCAGGAAGGCCGGTGACTACTCCATCGCCCGCAACGGCTGGCTCTGCGATTACAACGACCCCATCTCCATGCTGGATATGTGGATCACCAACTCCGGCAACAACGACTGCCAGCTGGGCAAGGGTGCCCACAAGAACACAAAGGCCTACAGCCTCGACCTGACAGACCTGGGCTATGACACCAAGGTCGTGGACGGCACATGGGCGGAGACCTACGATGTCCTGGTCGCAGACATCAAGAGCTGCACAGACACTGAGAAGCGCTATGAGTTGATGCACAGAGCAGAGGACCTGCTCATGAGCACCGGCGCCATCTGCCCCCTCTACTACTACACCGACCTCTACATGCTGGACAAGAGCGTCAAGGGCTTCTTCAGCACCCCTCTGGGCTTCAAGTACTTCATGTACTGCACCGTAGAGGAATAATCAGGGAATAAAAAAGTCTTAAAAGACGCCTCACGCGCCCTGTCTGCCACAAGCTCCGGAGCTTTGACGGCAGCAGGGGCTGACAACTGAAAAAACGGCATTCCGCAGACAGCTGCTGCCTGCGGGATGCCGTTTTTTTGTGCGCTGTTTTCCCGGCTGTTTTTTATAGATGAAGTCAGCCGGAGAGATTATAATGGAGGACAGGACGGCCGGAAGCGGCTGCCGGCCGGCTTCCTGAAATTTACTGGTTTTTCCGGACCTGTCCGCTGCAGCTTGTCCGGAGGCATGTTCCAGACCATTAACCCAGGCGTTTTTCTCAGATTGGAGGCAGCAGTATGCCCTTTCAGATCATCAGAAATGACATCACAAAAGTCCGCGCGGACGCGATCGTCAATACAGCCAACCCGGAGCCTGTCTACGGAGGCGGGACAGACGCGGCGATCTATCGCGCCGCGGGAGAGGAGAAGCTCCTGCGGGAGAGGAGAAAGATCGGCAGGATCAATGCCGGTGAGGTCGCTGTGACACCGGCCTTCGGCCTGCAGGCAAAGTATATCATCCATACGGTGGGGCCTGTCTGGATCGACGGGAACCACAGGGAATATGAGCTTCTGGCCTCCTGCTACCGCAAGTCCCTGCTGATCGCCAGGCAGTTGGAATGCAAAAGCATAGCCTTTCCCCTGATCTCCACTGGAGTCTACGGCTTTCCAAAGGACAAAGCCCTGGATATCGCCCTGGACCAGATCTCTGCCTTTATGGAGGATTCGGAGATGGACGTGACCCTGGTGGTCTTCGACCGCAGGGCCTTTGACCTGTCCGCGTCCCTGCAGGAGGGGGTCAGGCAGTTCATCAATGAAAATTATGTCGCCGCCCGGGAAGACGAAGAGTACGGGGAAGGGGGCCTGGCCGCGCATGTCCGGAACCGGCGCAGGAGGAGGGACAGCGATGCCGGCCGCTCCGCGGGCCGTCCGTCCAGGGGGCTTCGCGACCTGCTCCGGGAGACGGGTGAGCGGTGGCGCAGAAAGCCCGGCCCGGACAAAGAGGCGGGGGGCCGCCCCTCCTATTCCGTGCAGGACAGCGGCTTCTTTGCGGAGGAGGAGTATCCGGAAGAATATGAGATGAGTTTTTCCGGGACCTGGGACCTGGAATCGTCAGCGCTTCCGGACTCTGCGCCGCAGGCGGAGTCGGACTCTGTCCCGCAGGCAGGGTCGGAAGCTGCTTCGCAGGCAGGACCCGGACCCGCTCCGCGGAAGGAGTTCCGGATCGAGAGCCCTTCCCCCGCCAGGCAGAGGAGCCTGCAGGATGTCATGGCCCATGTGGGAGAGTCCTTCCGGGACCGCCTGCTGAGGCTGATCGATGAGCGGGGCCTGACCGATGCCCAGGTCTACAAGCGGGCCAACCTGGACCGCAAGCTCTTCTCCAAGATCCGCTGCAACGCGGACTATACGCCCAAACGAAAGACCGCGATCTCCCTGGCCGTGGCCCTGGAGCTCAACATGGACGAAACGACCGACCTGCTCAGGAGCGCCGGCATCGCCCTGTCCCCGGGAAGCCGCTTTGACCTGATCATTTCCTACTGTATACAGAACGGGATCTATGATATCTACCGGATCAATGCCCTCCTGTTTGACTATGACCAGCCGCTCCTGGGGGCCTGAACCGGGGCCTCATGCCTGCGCGGAGAGCATCCTCAGGCTGCAGAGAATGACCTGCGTGCTTCCGGGGCCTGAGCCGGAGCCTCATGCCTGCGCGGAGAAGCAGCTGCTTCCGGGATTCTGAAAGGCTTCCGGCGGCCGGGCGGAGGCCTGAAACAGCGTGACGCCCCGGTTTCAGGTGTCGCTTTGGAAGCGACCATTTCCCGCCGGCTTTCTGTTATCCTTTGATCATCCGATAAAGAAACAACCCGAATGAAAAAAGGAGGCAGAGATTATGAGAAAGGGACTGACAGAACTGGTTTTTATCCTGGACCGCAGCGGGTCCATGCAGGGACTGGAGAAGGATACGATCGGCGGCTTTAACAGCATGATCGAAAAGCAGAAGAAGGAGGACGGCGAGGCCCTGGTCTCCACTGTTCTCTTTGACGACGCGGCAGAGGTGATCTACGACCGCACCGATATCGGCAGGGTCGAACCCATGACGGACAGACAGTACTATGTGCGCGGCTGTACGGCCCTGCTGGACGCTGTCGGCGGAGCCATCCACCACATCGGGAACGTGCACAAGTATGCCCGCGAGGAGGACGTCCCGGAGAAGACCATTTTTATCATTACGACGGACGGCATGGAGAATGCCAGCCGCAGGTACAGCTATGACAAGGTCCAGCGGATGATCGAGAGACAGAAGGAAAAATACCACTGGGAATTCCTCTTTCTCGGCGCCAACATTGACGCGGTCAGGGAGGCCGCAAGGCTCGGGATCTCCGGCAGCCGGGCGGCAAACTATGTGCACGACAGCAAGGGGACGCAGCTGAACTACGATGTCCTCTCCGGGGTCGTCTCCAGGGCCCGCGCCTCCGGCAGCGCTGAGGAGATGAACGCCTATCTCGACAGCGACGAGGCCATGGCCCCGATCCGGGAGGACTTCCGCAGGCGCAGCCGCGGCCGCAGATAAGGCGGCGGGACTGTCTGCTTTGGCCCCTTCGAGCGGACGTGGACTATGATACCCCATGGCAGGCCGGCGTTGACAGCGGCCGGTCTACCCGATAAGATACCTGTCGGAGGCAGAAATGCTTCCGTCAGGTTTTTTGTGCGTGTTTTTGCATGTGTGTTTTTATATGCGGATTTTTTTGTGCGTGTTTTTATAAGCATGTTTTATATTAGTGTTGTGAACGGAGGTCATAGCCGCAGATATGAACAAGGGTAAACTGTATGTGATCGAAGGCCTGGACGGCTCCGGAAAGGCGACCCAGGCTGAGATGCTCTATAAAAAGCTGACGGACCTGGGCCTGCCCGTCCGCAGGGTCTCCTTCCCAAACTACGAGTCGGATTCCTCTGCCCCGGTCAGGATGTACCTGCGCGGGGATTTCGGGACGGACCCCTATGCGGTCAACGCCTACGCCGCCTCCAGCTTCTACGCGGTCGACCGCTATGCCGGTTACAAGGCGGACTGGGGGGCTTTTTATGAATCCGGCGGGATCATCATAGCGGACCGCTATACGACCTCCAATGCCGTCCACCAGTGCTCCAAGCTGCCTGAGGAGGAGTGGGAGGAATATCTGGACTGGCTCTTCCATTATGAATATGACCTGCTGGGGATCCCCGCCCCGGACGCGGTCATCTATCTGGAGGTGGAACCGGAGATCTCCCAGAAGCTGATGGCCGTCCGCTACAGGGGGGATGAAAAAAAGAAGGATATCCATGAGCGCAACGTGGATTATCTGGAGAGATCCGCCAGGGCGGCCTCCTACTGCTGCCGGAAGCTGGGCTGGAAGCTCGTGCGATGCACCCGGGACGGGGCCATGAGGTCCCCGGAGGAGATCGCGGAGGAGATCGGAAGCTGTCTGTTCCCCTTGTCAGCAGGCTGTTGAAAACGCTATAATAATATGTTACAGAGGAGCAGTCTGCAGGGGACGCAGGCGGCCGCGCGTGCGGCCGGATATTTGCAGGAAGGAAATACACCATGCCGATCAGACGAAAAAAGGTTGCGGAAGACATCAAGCATCTGGTTCTGGTAGTCGATGATGAGCAGATCAACCGGGAGCTCCTGGGATATATCCTATCTTCAGACTTTGACGTGATCTATGCCTGTGACGGCATGGAGGCCATGCAGAAGATCCACGAGCATCAGAGCATGCTCTCTCTTGTGCTGCTCGATCTGAAGATGCCGGTCATGGACGGCTTCGCCGTGCTCGCAAGGATGCGGGAGGAACAGCTCCTCTCCAGGATCCCTGTGATCGTCCTGACCTCGGAGAAGCAGGCAGAGGTCAAAAGCCTTCGGGCGGGCGCGGTCGACTTTATCACCAAGCCCTATGATCTCCCGGAAGTCATCCTGGCCAGGGTCCAGCGCAACATCGACCTGGCCGAGGACTCCAAGATCATTCAGGCGACGGAATACGACGGCCTGACAGGACTTTATATGCGGGAATATTTTCACCAGTACGCCGCCCAGCTCGACCAGTACCACGCGGAGCTGCCCATGGACGCGCTAACCCTCAATATCAATCACTTCCACCTGATCAACGAGCTCAACGGCAAGGAATACGGGGACAAGGTCCTGCGCCAGATCGGCGACGACCTCCGCGCCGGCCTGCAGAACGTCCGGGGCCTGGCCAGCCGGACAACGGCCGACAATTTTTACATTTACTGCGAGCACAGGGACAGCTATGAGAAATTGATGAACCAGCTGCAGGCAGGCATATCCGACCTCCTCCACAGCGACCGCATCAGCCTCCGCCTGGGCGTCTATCCGAACGTGGACAAGACCGTCGACGTCGAGCGCAGGTTTGACCGGGCCCAGCTGGCCTGCAATACCATCCGCGGCAATTATACCCAGTCCATCGCCTATTACGACCAGGCCCTCTATGAAAAAGAGATCTTTTCGGAGCACCTGATCGAAGACATCGACGAGGCGATCGAAAAGAAGCATCTCAAAGTCTACTACCAGCCCAAATACGGGATCCAGGGCAGCAGACCGGTCCTGCAGAGTGCCGAGGCCCTGATCCGCTGGATCCACCCCACGATCGGCATGATCAGCCCGGGCATGTTCATCCCCCTGTTTGAAGAGAACGGCCTGATCCGCAAGCTGGACCGCTTTGTCTGGAGAGAGGCGGCAGCCCAGATCGCCGCCTGGAAGGAAAAGTTCGGCAGGATCATCCCGGTCTCCGTCAATGTGTCCCGCATCGACATCTATGACCCCTCCCTCCCGGAGGAGTTCAGTGCCCTGATGAAGGACCACCTGCTGGCGCCCGCGGACTATCTCCTGGAGATCACCGAAAGCGCCTACTCGGAGGAATCAGACCAGCTGATCAGCTCTGTGGAAAAGCTCCGCAGCCTGGGCTTCAAAGTCGAGATGGATGACTTCGGCTCCGGCTACTCCTCCCTCAACACCCTTTCCATCCTCCCCATCGATGTCCTCAAGCTGGATATGGGCTTTGTCAAGGAGGTCGATACCGACCCCAGAAAACACCGCCTGGTCGAGATCATCATGGAGATCGCCAAATACCTGGCCGTGCCTATGATCGCCGAGGGCGTCGAGACCGCACCGCAGCTGGAGAGCCTGCGGGCCCTGGGCTGCGACATCGTGCAGGGCTACTACTTCTCCAGGCCCCTGCCGCCTGAGGAATTTGAAAAACTGATTACGGATGAAGCCGGGAGACCGGCCTGACCTGAGTCGGGGGACGAACTGTCGTCCCCCGACTTTTCGCGCCTCCTGGCCTCTGCGCCCCCCGATTCATGCCGTCCCCGGCTCGCTCCCCCCTCCTTCACTCTGTGCCTTTCCCACTGATTTATACAAAAAAGCCAAAATATACATCACACTTTCACTTAGGGCTTGTT
>CAMNFJ010000048.1:0-17202 GCA_946536955.1 uncultured Lachnospiraceae bacterium | reverse complement strand
GAGATCGGCCTCTACATCCAGGATATGACCGAGAACGAGCGCGAGATCGTCAAGGCCGGCTGCCTGATCAATTTCAACAAAAACCGCAGCCGCTGAGAGGAGACCTGATCATTTTTACAGCTGATCATTTTCACGGATTAAATTCCAAAGATTGAATTTTAAAAATTGAATTCCGGAGATTGAATTCCAGAGATTGGATTCTCAGATAGAAAACACCGCAGACAGAAATTGCCTGCGGTGTTTTTTCATTGTCGAGAAGCTTCGTTATTGGGAAGAGCGGGCAGGGCCGGGCGGGTCAGGGGACGAGCCCGGCTCCCTGCGGTTTACTTATCTTTTTTGGATTCTTTTTTGGGCTTTCCGTCAAGCTCAGGCAGAACCACCAGGAGCATGGTGATGAAGCAGGCCAGGCCGCCGACCACGTTGGAGATGGGCTCGGCCGCGAAGACGCCGTTGGTCCCCCAGCCGAAGGCATAGGGCAGCAGGTAGGTCAGGGGAACGACGATCAGGCCCTTGCGCAGGAGGGAGAAGAAGATGGCGTGGTTCTTTTTGCCCAGGGACTTGAAGATGATCTGTCCGCAATGCTGAAAGACCATAAAGATAAAGGTCGAAAAATACAGGTGGAAGGCAGGCAGGGCGGGCTCCATGATGGCCGGATCGGAGCTGAAGATCCCGATGACAAAGGAGGGGAAGAGGCGGATGAGGATCCAGACGACCGAGGCGTAGCCCAGGGACATGAGGAACATGATCGTGCCGGCCTCCTTGACGTTTTTGTAGCGCTTTGCCCCGTAGTTGAAGCTCATGATGGGGGAACTGCCCTCGGTGATCGACAGGAGGGGCGTCTCCAGCATCTGCCTGGCGGAGTTGATGATGGTCATGATGGAGACATAGAGGTCCCCGCCGACATGGGCCAGGACATTGTTGCAGCTGATGGAGACCACGCTGTTGGTCAGCTGCATGATGAAGGCGGCCGCGCCCAGGCCCACGATCTTGCCGGCCCTCTGTCCGCAGGACAGGATCTCGGGGACGGTCAGCAGATGGAGGCGGTACTCAACCTTTTTGCCGAACAGGAAGCGCAGGACAAAGAGGGCCGAGAGAGCCTGGGACAGGATGGTGGCAATGGCGGCCCCGCGGACGCCCATGCCGAAGACGAAGATCAGGACGGGATCCAGGATGATATTGGTGACGGCCCCGATGATGACGGTCGTCATGCCCACGGTGGAGTAGCCCTGGGCATTGATAAAGGGGTTCATGCCGGTCGCGATCATGGAAAAGATATTGCCCAGCAGATAGATCCTCAGATAGGGCAGGGCATGGACCAGAGCGTTATCGGAAGCCCCGAAGGCGATGAGGACCGGCCGGCCGAAGATCTCGCCGGCGATGGTCAGTACAATGGCCGTCGCGATCAGGAGAAAGAAGGCGGTATCCTGGATCTTTGCAGCCTCCTCCCGGTCCCCGGCCCCGCGGGAGATTGAAAACAGGGGGGCGCCGCCGGACCCGTACATATTGGTGAAGGCTGTGATCAGGATGACGATGGGAAAGCAGAGCCCCACGGCACCCAGGGCCGCCGTCCCCACTCCGGGGATCCTGGCGATATAGATCCTGTCCACAATGTTATAGAGAAGATTGAGGGTCTGCGCCACAAACATGGGCAGGGCCGTCGCAATGATATTTGACAGTGTTTTTCCATTTCCAAAATCGACACGCTTCATGGTTGTCTGTACTCCCGTATGCAGAATATAAAATGTTAGCCTGTCCAGTATACGCCAGAATTCATGAAAAAGAAAATGCTTTTTTATGGAATCAGACAGGTCCACAGCCTGCGGGGCCGTGAACTTTTTGACACCGGAACATGCCGGTCATGTACTTATCGTACAGGTCCATCTTGTTCATTTATATGCTCTCCATGTAAACCAGAGGTCGATTGAATCCAATACATCCTCATGGTATGTTGTTATTGGGAGGTGAATACAGATGAAAAAACAGACACTCGGATCCCTGATCCGCTCCCTCAGAACCCAGAATCATATGACCCAGGCTGCCCTCGCGCACAAGCTGGGTGTTACTGATAAAGCTGTATCAAAGTGGGAGCGGGATATTTCTTTCCCGGATATATCACTATTTCCAAAGCTGGCCAACCTGCTGGGCGTCACTGTCGATGACCTTTTAAATGAAAACACGGAGGAAGGCTGCTCCTCCAGACTCCTTCAGATCTTTGAAATGTCTCATGATATCCGGACACCGCTGCATATCATCCTCGGATGTGTGAATATGGCCAGAAACCACCGCGAGGATGAGAAGCTGCTTCTTCGCTACCTCGAGAGCATCCGCGTTTCCGGAGAATATCTGCTCCAGTCTATCGACCACGTCATGCAGGTCGCCGGACAGGAGCCCCGGCAGGGCTTTTCCGGGATGAACCCCGCAGAGGGAAAGGCCGGAAAATATCCGGTCAATGTCAGCCAGCTGGGGGAATACCTGGATGAACAGGTCACAGGACTCACCGGAGACCCTCCCGGCCAGGAGCTGGCGGGGAAAAGGATCCTGGTCGCGGATGATATCATGGTCAACCGCGAGATCGCGGCGGAGATCCTCCGGCAGGCCGGCGCGGAGGTCAATCTGGCACAGGACGGCCGGGCATGCGTCGACATGGTCGAATCCGCGCCCTCCGATTACTACGACCTGATCCTCATGGACATCATGATGCCCCGGATGGACGGACTGGAGGCCACCCGCCGGATCCGGCAGCTTGCCGATCCCCGCAAGGCCTCGATCCCCATCATAGCCGTCAGCGCGAACGTCTATGAAAACGACCGCAGGGAGGCCCTGGCCTCAGGCATGAACGCCTTTGCGGAAAAACCCATTTTTGTCGATAAGCTCATGAAAACCATCCAGCAGTTGCTATAGAGCGCGCTGCCGTTTGCTTCATATTTCCTTCCTTGCAGGACAGGCTGTCTGTATAAGGCGGCCTGTCCATTTTTTGGTCATATTGTCTTTTATCAGCTTTTTCGTTACAATAAACCGGACTGTTACAGGATTTTACAGACCGGGAAAGGAGACATGACATGAAGGTACTGATCATCAACGGAAGCCCGAGAGAGGGCGGCAATACATCGATCGCGCTGGAGGAGATGGTAAAGGTATTTGAAGCGGACGGCATAGAGACGGAGGTGGTCCGGATCGGCAGCATGGACGTGAGGGGCTGTATCGCCTGCGGGACCTGCGCCGAGAAGGGAAAATGTGTCTTTGACGATGTCGTCAACGAGCTTGCCCCCAAATTCGAGGCCGCAGACGGCCTGGTCATCGCGTCGCCCGTCTATTACGCTTCGGCCAATGCGACCCTGATCGCATGTCTGGACAGGCTCTTTTTCAGCACCTCCTTCGACAAGACCATGAAGGTCGGCGCCAGCGTCGTCGTGGCCAGAAGGGGAGGATGTTCCGCCACCTTTGACGAGCTCAACAAGTATTTCCTGATCAGCAATATGCCGGTCGCCGCCAGCCAGTACTGGAACTGCGTGCACGGCAGAGAGCCCGGCCAGGCCGCCCAGGACGCCGAAGGCCTGCAGACCATGCGGGTCCTGGCCAGAAACATGGCCTTCCTCATGAAGGGGATCGCCCTGGCAAAGGACAAATACGGCATGCCGGAGACAGAGGAATGGCAGGCCACCAACTTTATCCGCTGATAAATTAGGATTTAAGAATACATATTGGAGAATATGCATTTGAGGATACGCATTTAAAAATACGCAGTAGAGAATAAGCATCTGAGACTGCGCGCTTAAGAATACGTATCAGAGAATATGTATCAGAGAAGTTCCGCCGGCGTTAACGTTTTCGCCGGCGGTTTTCTCTTTCAAACCGTGCTTTCTGCGCTATAATAGAGGTATATGTTCTGCAGCAGGCAGAGGAAGGTTTGAGGAAATGGAGAAAGGCGGGCATCTATGACAACATCCCGGAATAAGAAAAAGCTGATCCCAAGGCTCTCGATCCCCGGCGCATGGGCGTTTGCCCTCGGCACCAGTGTGGGCTGGGGCTCTCTGGTCGTCACAGCCAACACCTATCTGGCCCAGGCCGGGCCCTGGGGCACAGTTCTGGGTCTTCTGACCGCGACCATCATCATGGCTGTCGTCAGCATGAACTACGCCTATCTGATGCAGGTCTATCCGGATGCCGGCGGCGCTTATACCTATTGCAGGGAGATCTTCGGCTATGATCATGCCTTCCTGACGGGCTGGTTTCTGGCGATCACCTACCTTGCCGTTCTCTGGGCCAATGCCACGTCCATTCCCCTCTATGCGAGAAACTTCCTGGGAGGGGTATTAAAGATTGGAAAACTGTACACGATCTTTGGATATGAGGTCTATCTGGGGGAAACCCTCGTCACCATGGCGGCCCTGGTCCTGACAGCCTGTCTCTGCGCCCGCTTTCACAGGCTGTCCATTGCGGTCATGACCGTCCTTGTCTGCGTCTTTGCCGCGGGGATCACCATCGTCTTCGTTGCAGCCCTTTTCCTGCACAGGGGGACCTGGTCCCCGGCCTTTGTCCCTGACACCTCCGCCCTTTCCCAGACTATGAAGATCGCCTTTATCTCACCCTGGGCCTTTATAGGTTTTGAGAGCATCTCCCACGGATCGGAGGAATTTGATTTCGAGAGGACGAAGATCGGCCGCCTGCTCTTTGCGGCCGTGATCTCCACGACCATGCTCTATATCTTCGTGGCGCTTCTTTCCGTGACGGCCTATCCGGACCGCTACAGCACCTGGCTGGACTATATCCGGGACCTGCCCAATCTCGGGGGACTGGAGGCCTTTCCCCCCTTCTATGCGGCCGGCGCTTATCTGGGAAATACGGGCGTCGCGATCCTCATGATCTCGCTCCTGGCCCTGGTCATCACGAGCCTGATCGGCAATACGACGGCCCTGAGCAGGCTCTTTTACGCGATGGGCAAGGACCGGATCCTGCCCGCCCGCTTCGGGGAGCTGGACCGGGAGGGCATCCCCGTCTCCGCGGTCATGCTGGTCGCCGGCGTCTCCCTCCTGATCCCCCTGGCCGGCAGGACGGCCATCGGCTGGATCGTGGATGTCACCACCATCGGCGCGACCCTGATCTACGGCTTTGTCAGTGCCGCCGCCATGAATCTGGCAGGGAAAAGAGGAGACAGGAGAGAGCGGGTCACAGGGATCGCGGGCCTGGCCGCCATGATCCTCTTTGGCCTCCATACGCTCCTGCCCAACCTGGTATCCACGGGCAACATGGCGAGCGAGACCTTCTTTCTCTTCATAGCCTGGAGCATCCTGGGCTTTCTCTATTTCCGCAAAATCCTGCACAGCGACAGGGACAGGCGCTTCGGAACCTCCATTGTCGTCTGGGTCGCCCTCCTGTCCCTGGTCCTGCTCGTCGCCCTGATTTGGATGCGGCAGGCCATGCTGGCCTCCAACGACGCCCTGCTGGCCGACCTGCGGGAGTATTTTGCCGGGAAGGGGAGCTCTGCGGATGTGCGCTATATTGAGCAGGAAATGGCTTTGATGAAGACATCAAATTCCAGGATCATGCTCATGGGCGCCGGCATGTTCGTCTTTGCCATTGTCATCATGCTGACCAACCACGCCTTCATGAACAGGAGGTCCGCGGAGAACGAACGGATGGCCAACGTCGATCCCATGACCGGGGTCAAGAGCAAGCACGCCTATCTCAATAAGGAAAAAGAAATCAATGACGCCATCAAGGGGGACGGGACCGAGGACTTCTCGGTCGTGGTCTGCGATGTCAACGGACTCAAAAAGATCAACGACACCCTGGGCCACAAGGCCGGCGATGAATATATCCTCGCGGCGGCCAGAATGGTCTGCGAGATCTTTGACCACAGTCCGGTCTACAGGATCGGCGGCGATGAATTTGTCATGATCCTGACCGGCCGGGACTATGAGGTCCGCGGGGAACTGATGAAGCTTCTGCATGACAGGTCTGTCGACAATATAGGAAAGGGCAGAGTTGTCGTCTCGGGAGGGATCTCGGACTACAGGTCCGGCGTGGATGCCAGCTTCCACGATGTCTTTTCCAGGGCCGACCAGCTTATGTATAAGGAAAAACAGCTGCTCAGGACCATGGGGTCCATCTCCAGAGATTAATAGAAATCAGCAGGCGGATCAGCTGAAGTTTTTCTTGACAAGAAAACTGCCGTTTGTTATCTTTACTGAGTATGCCGCTTGATGAGGCTATGTGGTCAAGTCCTGATATCCGGCTCCTCGCCTGTAAGGCCTGTGCCTGCAGACGTGAGAAGGGAAGAGGACCGGAACCGCCGGTGCAAAGGTCTGTCTGGTACTGCAGTCTTTGCAATAAGCGAAGTTCCCCGGCCGCCTTTCGTGATCTCCCCTCGGGGAAAGACCGGAAGAGACCCGCGCGGGGACGCCGTAATCAGCGAGTTTTTTTTAAAGAGAAGGAGGTACCTGATATGTACGCAATTATTGCAACCGGTGGTAAACAGTACAAGGTTTCCGAAGGCGACGTCATCGATGTCGAGAAGATCGCGGCGGAGGCAGGCGCAGAAGTCACTTTTGACAAGGTGCTTGCAGTTGGCGGCGAGACCCTCAAGGTCGCCGGAGATGTCGCTGGCGCGACTGTAACGGGAACTGTCATGGAGCAGGGCAAGGCCAGAAAGGTCATCGTCTACAGATACAAGAGGAAGACCGGCTATCACAAAAAGAACGGTCATCGCCAGCTCTTCACCCGCGTCAAGATCGACAAGATCAACGCGTAATTTTCACGGACCGCATTTTTGAGAAGCATATTTCAAAAATGTCAGGTGAAAAGGATCAGTGAACAGACATGACAGTCGTAGATATTTTCAAGGACAAAGAGGGAAACTACGAGTACTTCGAATGCGCGGGTCATGCGGACGACAGCAGTCAGGAGGGTGAGGACATCATCTGTGCCGCCATCTCCATGCTGGTCATCAACACGATCAACAGCCTCGAAGCGCTCGCGGGAGCGGACATCACATGGGCTGCTGCCGAAGAGGGCGGCGAGCTTTCCTGCCGCTTTGAGACTCCCCCTGATGAAAAAGCTGCGCTTCTCGTCGACAGCATGGTCCTGGGACTGCAAAGTGTCAGGGACAGCTACGGCGGGGACTATCTCGTTATCAATCTCAAGGAGGAATGAACCATGATGAACCTGAATCTTCAGTTCTTCGCGCATAAAAAGGGAATGGGCTCCACCAAGAACGGCCGTGACTCCAACGCAAAGCGTCTGGGCGCCAAGAGGGCGGACGGCCAGTTTGTCAAAGCCGGCAACATCCTTTACAGACAGCGCGGCACCCACATCCACCCCGGTCTCAACGTAGGCATCGGCGGAGATGACACCCTGTATGCTCTTACAGACGGCGTCCTTCGTTTCGAGCGCTTCGGCAAGTTCCGCAAGAGAGCTTCCGTGCACCCCGTTGAGGCAGCAGAGGCTGTGGAAGCAGAGGCCTGATCCGGACTGCGGCATTGACCGCCGGCCGCGTCTTGCCGGGATCTGATTCGTACAGATCCGGCGGCAGCGGCAGAGGCGAAAATGACAGACAGCCGGGTTGTCCGCGGGAACTTCCCCGCGGATCTGACATCTGTAATCAAGTGAGCTCCAGGCAGATGACACAGGGCTTCTGCCGGGAGCTTTTTGAGTTGTTGGCTGTCAGCTGTTAGTTTTTAGTTTTTAGCTCTTAGCTTTTAGCTTTTAGCTCTTAGCTGCTGGTTTTTAGACATCAGATGTTGGCTTTTAGGTTTTAGCAGATAACTAATAGCTAATAGCTAACAGCTAATAGCTATCAGCTTTTGCCAGGGGAGATCGGGAGACCAGAATGTTTATTGATAAAGCCAGAATCATTGTATCAAGCGGCAAGGGCGGGGACGGTCATGTCTCCTTCCGCCGTGAAAAATATGTGCCAGCGGGCGGCCCCGACGGAGGGGACGGCGGCAAGGGAGGCGACGTCGTCTTTGTCGTGGACGAGGGCCTCAATACCCTCACCGACTTCCGCCATGTCCGCAAATATGCGGCTCAGCACGGCGAGGACGGAAAAAAGAAGCGGATGGCGGGCAAAAAGGGCCAGGACATTGAGATCAAGGTCCCCGAGGGAACTGTGATCAGGGAGGCAAACAGCGGCAAGGTCATTGCCGATATGTCCGGCGACCTGCGCCGCTATGTGATCCTGCGCGGCGGCCGCGGGGGCAACGGCAACATGCACTATGCCACATCGACCATGCAGGCGCCCAAGTACGCCCAGCCGGGCCAGCCCTCCAGGTCTCTGGAGCTGCTGCTCGAGCTAAAGATGATCGCTGACGTCGGCCTGGTCGGCTTTCCCAATGTCGGAAAATCGACCCTCCTGTCCATGTCCAGCAACGCCAGGCCCAGGATCGCCAATTATCACTTCACGACCCTGCAGCCCATTCTGGGCGTCGTGGACCTGGAGGATGCTCCCGGCTTTGTCATGGCGGACATTCCCGGACTCATCGAGGGTGCCGCTGACGGCGCGGGGCTCGGACATGAATTCCTGGCCCACCTGGAGAGGACCAGGATCCTGATCCATGTCGTGGACGCGGCCGGAACCGAGGGGAGAGACCCCATCGAGGACATCATGGCCATCAACCGGGAGCTCGCCCGCTATGCCATTGACCTTTCGACCAGAAGGCAGATCATAGCCGCCAACAAATGCGACCTGATCCAGACCGGGGAGGGAGAAAAAGATCCCGTCGAAGAGATCCGCGCCTACTGCGAGCCTCTGGGGATCGAGGTCTTTCCGATCTCGGCCGCCACAGGTCAGGGAGTGCGCGACCTGCTCTATCATGTCAGCGATGTCCTGGCCCGGATGCCGGCCCAGACCGTGACCTTCGAGCAGGAGTACGATCCCGAGACCGAACTGGCGGAAGAGACCGCACCCTACACGGTCACATATGACCCCAAGACCAGAGAATACAGGGTCGAGGGCCCCAGGATCGAGCGCATGCTGGGCTATACCAATCTTGAGACGGAAAAGGGCTTTGTCTTTTTCCAGAAATTCCTGGTGGACAACGGCATCATCGATGAACTCAAGAGGATCGGCTGCAAAGAGGGCGATACCGTCCGCCTCTACGGCCACGGCTTTGAGTTCTACGACTGACAGGCGGTGGTCCATTCGGGGCCTGTCTGCCGGCCCTGGGCCCGCGGAAGAACGGGGGTCGGGCCTTTGGGATGCTGTCAGGGCATTCCATTTTCATAATGATTTATCAACACTTGTATGTGGAGGAACAATATATGCTGACAAGTAAGCAGAGGGCCTATCTGACCGGCCTTTCCAACTCTCTGGATCCCATTATCCAGGTCGGTATGCAGGGAGTGACGCCGGAGGTGGTAAAGTCCGCTGAGGAGGCATTCAACACACACGAGCTCGTCAAGGGGGCCGTCCAGAAAAATGTACTGGAGGACGTCCGGGCCTGCGCCGAGATGGTGGCGGAGAGGTCCAGATCCGAGCTTGTCACTGTGATCGGCAGGAAATTTATACTCTACAAGCCCTTCCGCGAGAAGCCGGTCATCGTGCTCCCCAAAAAGAAAAACATGTAAAGACGCTGCGGCAGGCCGGATCCGGAACCGGCCGGAAGGAGGCAGGGATGAAACATTACAGTCAGGAAACAGAGGCCGGAACTGCTATCGCCGGGCCGGACCCGTCAGAGAAGGCGGAGAGTGCGCAGGGCAGAAGGATCGGGATTCTGGGCGGGACTTTTGATCCCATCCACATGGCCCATCTGATCATTGCCGAAGCGGCCTACGACGCCTTTTCCCTGGACGAGGTCCTGCTGATGCCGTCCGGGCATTCCTACCTCAAGGACGACCGGGAGGATAAGGTTCTGTCCTCTCAGGTCCGCTATGAGATGACCCGCCTTGCGGCTGAGGACAACCTCCATTTCAGGGCCTCGGACTTTGAGATGCGGCGCCAGGGCAACACCTACACGAGTGAGACCCTGCTGGCTCTGCGCAGGCTCCATCCCCTGGACCACTTCTATTTTATCGTGGGGGCGGACTCGGTCAGGACCATTCTCACCTGGAAGGATCCCGGCCTGATCTTTGCCAACTGCACCCTGCTGGCCGCTGTCCGCGAGGACGGCACCCCGCTGGAGGCTTTTTATGAGGCGGTCAGGGACCTGCGGGACCGGCACGGCGCGGACATCCATGTCCTGTCCATCCCTTCCATCGGCATATCATCGACCGATATACGGGAACGCGTAAAAAATGGAAGAACCATACATTATCTGGTGCCGGACAGGGTGGAAAGGTATATAATAGAAAAAGGAATCTACCGGTAAAGACCGGTGCTTTCCCTGAGGACCATCACCTGCGGGTGTGCGCCCCATGACGGCGCAGACTACAGGCGGGCGTGTCCGCCATCTGGCGGAGCCCCGGGAAAAAACAGCCGGACGACTCCGGAAATGCCGGAAGGCAGGACGGAAGGAAGAGGAAACGGGATTGAAAAAGTTTTCCAAATTGGATCTGATCAGGACACTGGAGCAGGAGCTCAACTACAAGCGCTTTGTCCACACGATGGCTGTGGCCGGCACTGCGTCCTCCCTGGCCATGTGCTACGGCGCTGACCTGCAGAAAGCGGAAATCGCAGGACTGCTGCACGACTGCGCCAAGTGCATTGATGTGAGGAAGATGCAGAGGATCTGCGAAAAAGTCGGACTTGCGGTATCGGAATTTGAGGCCGGGAGCGGGTCTCTGCTGCACTCCAAGGCGGGAAGTGTCCTCGCCGCTGAAAAATACGGTTATACGGATCCGGATATCATCAATGCCATCCGCTATCACACGACCGGAAGGCCGGGCATGTCCCTGCTGGAAAAGATCATCTTTGTGGCGGACTATATAGAACCGGGACGCTTCTCGGCCAAAAACCTTCCTGAAATCAGGAAAATGGCTTTCGAGGATATTGACGGGGCTCTGCGCAAGATCCTCTATGATACCCTGGTCTATCTGAATTCGACCGGAAATCCGGTGGATCCCATGACGCAGAAAACTTATGATTATTATAATCGTATGTATGCGGAAAAGAATATTTATGACTGAGTTGGAAAGGAAGGCTTATGAGCGAACTGAATGAAAAAATGAATGCATCCGCCAAAGAAGGCGGCAAGGAGCGGTCCTCAGAACTTGCAAAGCTGGCGATCGCTGCCCTCGAGGACAAAAAGGCGGAGGATATCCGCATCATTGATATCGGAGAGGTCTCGGTCCTGGCGGACTATTTCATCATCGCCAGCGGAAACAACCGGACCCAGGTCCAGGCCATGGCGGATGAAGTGGAACAGCGCCTGGGCCGCGCCGGCGCCGCGCCCAGACAGGTCGAGGGATACCAGTCTGCCAACTGGGTCCTCTTGGACTTCGGCGATGTCATCATTCATCTTTTCGATGCGCAGAACCGCCTCTTCTATGATCTCGAGAGGATCTGGAAGGACGGCACCCAGATCGATCCGGAGTCACTCTGATCCGGCCCCGGACTCCTGCGGACAGGAGCGGCCCGGAATAAGAGATCTGGAATACAGTTCCGGATAAAAGATCCGGACAGCAGGTCCGGACAAAACTGAGTAAAAGATCTGAATAAGAGTCCCGCCGCGACGGCATGATAATGCCGCCGCGGCGGGGCTTTTTTCTGGTCACTGTTTCAGGATGATCTCCTCTGGCGGAGGTTTTCAGGCCGCTTTTTTAGTATTATGCAGCCCGGGAGACCTGTTATAAGGACACTGTTTCAGCGGGCCGGGTCCGGTCAGCGGATCAGGCGGAAGACACCGAAGACCTTCCCGAGGATCGTGCAGTCGTCCACGATGATGGGATCCATGGTGTCGTTCTCGGGCTGCAGACGGATGTGGCCCTTCTCCTTGTAAAAGGTCTTGACGGTGGCGGAATCGTCCACGAGCGCGACCACGATCTCGCCGTTGGAGGCAGTGCTGCAGGAATTGACAAAGAGCTTGTCCCCGTCGAAAATACCTGCGTTGATCATGGACTCGCCGCGCACTCTCAGAACAAAGGATTCGCCGGACGGAACGATCTCGGAGGGAACGGGGAAGTAGCTGACGATGTTCTCCTGGGCCAGGATGGGCTGGCCGGCCGCGACATCTCCGACCTCGGGGAGAGAGGTCATCTCTGTGCGGACCATCTGGAAGCTGTCGTCGCAGATCTCGATCGCGCGGGGCTTGGTGGGATCCCTCCGGATAAAGCCGTTCCTCTCAAGCGTGGAGAGATGGGCGTGCACCGAGGAGGTGGAACGGAGTCCCACAGTCTCACAGATCTCCCTCACAGTGGGGGGATATCCCTTCTGAAGGATCACTTCCTTGATGTATTCCAGTATCTCTTCCTGTTTGGCGGTCAGACGCCTGCCGTCTGCTGTCATTTTGGATCTCATATAGGGGCCTCCTCTATTCTTCGCTCATCATTTTTCTTTGCTGATATCTGGATTCAAATGACTCCGGTCCTGATGCGGAACTCCGGTCTCTTGTATTATACAACAGGATCCCCTTCTCCGCAAACACATATTCCGAAAATCTGTTCAGAAAATTTGTTCGCAAAAGCTTGACATGCAAATGCACGTTCGGTATAATGAAAAAGATCCAAACGAACGTTTGCAGAACAAATGATCAGCATAATAAACCGGCATGACAGATCAGCATAAAAACCAACATAAAAAGATCAATATAAAAGATCGGTATAAAAAATCAGCAAATAGTCAGCATAAAAGCAGTTGAAATCATCAGTTTAATCGGACAGCGGAAGAGGAGCGGTTATGAACGGGATCGTTGTAATGGATTTTGTGCAGAAGACAGACTGCGGGGCCTGGGGATACGAGAACAGCATGTATGGAGACATATATGGAAACAGATATGGAAATAACTCTGACAGCGGCGCGGCGCGGAGCAGGGTGATCACCCTGTCCAGGAGACCGGCTGCCGTCACACAGGCCGTTCAGGCGGACACAGAGCCTGCCGCTGCGCGTCCTGTCCCTGATGCCGGTGAAGGCAGGTCCCGGAGGTCTGTCTCCGGACACGCGGACACGGGCCGGAGGGAAGAGGAAAAGCGCGTCAGAGCGCACAGGGACGGCCGGAGGAAAAAACGGACCGGAGGAGCCCTCCGCCTCCTGCTTCTTGCCATGATCTTTTCCGGCCTCGTGGGCGGTTTCTGCGTGATGACAGGCGCGTCCAGCCGTCCCGTCCAGTCCTCCTGGAAGTATTACACGACCGTCACGCTGGCAAACGGGGAGAGCCTGGAGGACCTGGCCGGCAGATACGGGGACAGGACACACTACGACTCGGCCGGACAATATGTGGAGGAGGTCTGTGAGATCAACGGGATCCCCTTTGACACAGAAAAGGTCCCGGACCTGAGGCCCGGGACCAGGATCGTCATTCCCTATTATTCTACACAGTATAAATGAGACGGTAAAAGTGCGGGGCGCGGGACCGGCGGGCGTAAAAAGGGCGCCCGGCCCGCGTCCCTTCGCGGCTGCGTCAGTGATGGGCGCGGGCATTGACCTTGCCGGGCTCATACTTGGAGTAGCGGATGACCTGCCCGTGGTAGAGACCGAAGTTTCCGGAGAACAGGTAGGTGAAGGAAATGGCCAGCAGGAAATAGGGCATGGCATCAAAGCCGAACATCTCGAAGCAGATCAGGAGGGATGCGACCGGGCAGTTTGTGACGCCGCAGAAGAGGGAGCCCATGCCCAGGGCCGCGCACAGGGCCGGAGGAAGGCCGGTCAGGACGCCGAATTTAAGTCCCAGAGTCGCGCCGATAAAGAGAGAGGGGACGATCTCGCCGCCCTTGTAGCCGCTCCCCAGTGTCACGGCGGTGAAGAGCATCTTCAGCAGAAAGGCCAGGAGGAAGACTTTGGAGGGATTATTCTCAAAGCAGAGCTCGATGATATCCGCCCCGGCCCCGTTATAGGTCTGGCTGCCGACTGCGATCGTCATCAGGACGACGATCAGCCCCCCTGCGGCTGCCCTGATATAATCATTTTTCAGGAACCTGCGCAGCAGTCCCGAGACCTTGTCCATCATGGCGCAGAAGAGGATCGCGGCCAGGGCGCACAGGATGGAGAGCACCACGGTCAGGAGCGCATCCGGCAGGTGCATGGGCAGGACCTCTCCCAGGGGATAGGCCTCCCCGCTCAGACCGAAGGATCCCGCGATATAGAAGGCGACGAGAGAGGAGAGGACGCAGGGGACCAGGGAGGAGTAATACATGATCCCCACCGTGCTGATCTCGATCGGCAGGATGGCGGCCGCAAGCGGTGTTCCGAAGAGGGCGGCAAAGGCGGCGCTCATGCCGCACATGATGACTCTCTTCGTGTCGGCCTCCTGAAAATGCAGAAAGCGCCCGAGGCCGTTGCCGATGCTGCCTCCGATCTGCAGCGCGGCCCCCTCCCTGCCGGCGGACCCGCCGAACATGTGTGTCAGGACGGTCCCGATAAAGATCAGCGGAGCCATTTGAAGAGGGACCTGTTCCCCCTCCCGGATCGCCTCCAGGATCGTATTGGTCCCGCCGTCTTTCTCAAATCCCAGTTTGTGGTAGGCATAGACGATGACCAGGCCTGCGGCTGGAAGGCCGAAGAGAAGGGGAGGAAAGGCGGCCCGGATCTGGGTCCCTGTCCGGATCGCGATCGCGAATACACTGGCGATGGTGCCGACGACTGCACCGCAGAGGATCCCGAAAAAGATCCACTTCGCGGAGGCGCGCAGCGAGGCACAGACATGCTGAAAATACCGGCTGATTCCTGACGCGGTTTCCTTTTTAGCCTTTCCTTCAGATGTATCCCTGGCTTCTGTCGTTTCCTTTTCCTTCTCTTCCATGTTCTGGCTCATGTTCAGATCCTCCCTTCCGGTTCCCCGGTCTTTTTTGTTCGTGCCTTTTATTCTACACGCATCCGGCAGTCTTGTGAACAGGTATATAAGTTACAGTTCAGGCCCACCTGAAACGCGAGGTGTTTTGCGCACGCTTTTTGCGCAAAACCCGAGTTTAAAGGCGTTCAAGCGTCAACAATGCTTCGCATTGTTGTAGCGCGTTGGAATCGCTGAACGCAACGTTACATGTTCACGCCATTCGAGGGGGCGTGAACAGTAACGCATATAATTGTATACACTGATTACGGAATACATTTTTCTTGACACAGGCCCGCCTTCTTTGTAATAATAGGATTCATCTGTTTATAAAGATTTTGCAACACTTTCCCGCCTGTGACGATAGCAGGGGAAAAGGAGAGGAGGAGGGATTTGAGACCTTACAGCGAACTGACAAGAGAAGAGCTTGAAAACGAGTTCGGGCTTCTGCAGAAAGAATATAAAAAGTACCAGGATATGGATCTGAACCTGAACATGTCCAGAGGAAAACCCAGCCACGAGCAGCTCGATCTTTCCATGGGGCTGATGGATGCCCTTACATCCGACGCTGATATGTTCTGTGAAGACGGCACAGACTGCCGCAACTACGGTGGGTTGGACGGAATCCAGGAATGCAAGGAACTGATCGGAGATATGATGGAGAACCATCCGGACAACATCATCATCTACGGAAATTCCTCCCTCAATGTCATGTATGACACGGTTTCCCGCGCCATGACACACGGCATTATGGGCAACACCCCCTGGTGCAAGCTGGATCAGATCAGCTTCCTCTGCCCCTCTCCCGGTTATGACCGCCACTTCGCGATCACAGAATATTTCGGGATCAATATGATCCCGGTCCCCATGACCCCCACCGGCCCGGACATGGACCTGGTGGAAAAGCTGGTCAGAGAGGATGAAACGATCAAGGGCATGTGGTGCGTTCCCAAGTATTCCAATCCCCAGGGCTATTCCTACAGCGATGAGACTGTCCGGCGCATTGCCAGACTCAAGCCCGCGGCCAACGATTTCCGCGTCTTCTGGGACAATGCCTACGGGATCCACCATCTTTACGATATTGACCAGGACTATGTCATCGAGATTCTGGCGGAGTGCAAGCGGGCCGGTAATCCCGATCTGGTCTATAAGTTTGCCTCTACATCCAAGATCACCTTCCCTGGCAGCGGCATCTCCGCCCTGGCTTCTTCTCCCAACAACCTGGAGGATATCCGCCGCCAGCTCAAGATCCAGACCATCGGCCATGACAAGGTCAACCAGCTCCGTCATGTCCGCTTTTTCGGAGATATCCACGGCATGGTCCAGCACATGCGCAAGCATGCGGATATCCTGCGCCCCAAATTTGAGGCGGTCGAGGAGATCCTGGAGGAGAATCTGGGCGGACTCGGGATCGGCAGCTGGACAAAGCCCAAGGGAGGCTATTTCATCAGCTTTGATACCCTTCCCGGCTGTGCCAAAAAGGTCGTCGGCCTCGCCAAGAAGGCAGGTGTGGAGATGACCAAGGCAGGAGCGACCTGGCCCTATGGCAAGGATCCTCAGGATACCAATATCCGCATCGCGCCCTCCTATCCTCCGATCGAAGACCTGAAGACCGCGGCGAGACTCTTTACCCTCTGCGTCAGGCTTGCCAGCGTGAAGAAGCTTCTGGATGACATGAAACAGGAAGAAACGGCGAATTGATGCCGGTGAATTAAGACTATCATAAAAAGGCGGTTGCTGTTATTGGCCTGAAAGAGGTACCGGCAGTGATCGTCTTTTTATTGCGGTCCGGAGATCTTTCTGCTAGAATCTGTTGATGCACGAAAGGCCGGCCCTGAGGCCGGTGTGGGACCTGACCGCAAAGAAGCGATGTAAAATTGTTGCAATGCTGCTGTCGTATTCTATTAGAGAGGACGAACACAAAAAATATGAAACAATATCTGATTCCCTTTTTTATCTCCATGGTGCCGCTGATCGAGCTTAGAGGGGCCATTCCGGTCGCCCAGGGGATGGGCCTGCCCATCCTGCCCTCCTATATCGTCTGTATCATCGGCAATATGATCCCTGTTCCCTTCATTTATCTCTTTGCCAGGAAGGTTCTGGAGTGGGGGGCTGATAAGCCCGTCATCGGAAAGTTCTTTACCTTCTGTCTTGAGAAGGGGAAAAAGGGCGGAGAGAAGCTCACAGAGAAAGCGGGAAGAGGTCTCTTTGTCGCCCTCCTGCTCTTTGTTGGAATTCCCCTGCCCGGGACAGGTGCCTGGACGGGTACTCTGGCGGCGAGTATTCTGAATATGGACTTTAAATCCACTGTGCTGGCAGTCATGCTGGGAGTCCTGCTGGCCGGCAT